>JBJOII010000081.1:0-20612 GCA_046047235.1 Verrucomicrobiota bacterium
CAGGGACCCAGTCCTCAAGTGAAGGGGGAAGAAGTAACCGCTGCTCGTAGTCCGGTTCCAGGGTGCGTGCCATCGCCTCTCAAAGACGTACCTCACTCACATCAAGTTACCGACTTTTGAGACAATCTCCGCAGCTCGTCCCTACCTGCAATGATCTGGTGCAAGGATTGTGTGAGGTAGGGTCACGCGGTATTCGTCTTCGCTCTGCGAGCTACGCCGGGACAAGCCGCGGCGCGTGGTGCGCCGCGCGGACCACGGTCCTTCGGCTTGCAGCCTTGGACGACTATGGAGATTTGCGCCACTGGATTTCGCGAGGGCGAAATCCAGTGGCGCGTAGCTGTTCCGAAACACCGAAACACTGGCCTGTGGCCTTATTGGGGGCAGGAGCCGGCGATGCTGAGGCTGACTTCGATTTCGTTGGCGACCTTGTCTTCGGGGGCGCCGGGGTTGACGTCGAAGTCGGTGCGTTTGATGGTGAAGGTGGAGCGGATGACGAGGAGGTCACCATTCATGCGGCCGTTGGTGCGGGCGCCGAGTTTATCTTTGAGGTAGGTGAGTTTGATGGGGGCGGTGATTTCCTTGGAGACGCCTTTGAGCGTGAAGGTGCCGGTGGCGTCGGCGGTGGTGGTATCGCCGTTGGTTTTGATGTTTTTGAGGGATTTGGTTTCGAAGCGGATTTCCTTGTGTTCGGAGGTATTGAGCCATTGTTCCCCGAGCATGTGCTCTTTCATCATGGCATTAGGGACCGTGAGGGAGGTGGCATCGATGGTGATGGATCCGGTGGTGGCGCCGGGGTGGGCGGGGTCGAAAGCGACCTTGCCCGTGACGCCGTTGGCGGAGCCGGTGATGGCTTCGAGCGGGGCGTCGAGGGTGAACGTGGCGTTATTGACGCCTTTGGGGTCTTTGAAGTCGAACTCCTGCGGGGCGGCCAGGGCGGCTCCGCTGAGGAGGGTGGTGGTGACGAGGGTGAGCAGGGTTTTGTTCATAGGTTTTAGTTTAGTTTTTGGTTTTTGAAGAGGAGGGAGGCCCCGGCGAGCAGGCTACTGCAAGCCAGGGAGACTCCCAGGAAATCGAGGCCGGGAACGAAGCGATCTGCATATTCGGTGTATTCGATACCGGTGATGTCGTCGGTTTTAGTGATGGGATCGGAGTTTTTGGTCCAGCCGCGGTTGGCGCCGGAGGCGGCCCAATAGAGAGTGGTTGAGATGGCGAGGGCGAGGGCGATGATTTGGAGCGTGCGTTTCATGGGTTAGTTGAGGTCGAAGAGGAGCACTTGGGAGTGGCGGGTTGCGGTGAGCGTGAGGGTGGATTCCTGGGCGGCGGCGGCGCCATCGCCTTCGGCGAGGGTGTGTTGATTGAGAGTGAGTTCACCTTCGGCGACGTGGATCCAGGCGTGGCGGTTGGGGGCGAGTGCGTGGGAGACGCTTTGGGAGGGTTGGAGTCGGGCGAGGTAGAGGTGAGCGTCCTGGTGGATTTGGATGGAGTTGTTGTGTCCTGAGGGGCTGGCGACGAGGTGGAGTTGGCCGGTGGGTGCGGAGGCGAAGGGTTTATCTTCGTAGCGTGGGGTGAGTCCTTTTTGGTTGGGGAAGATCCAGATTTGGAGGAGGCGGACGGGTTCTTCGCGGGAGGGGTTGAATTCGCTGTGTTGGACACCGGAGCCGGCGGACATGTATTGGACGTCGCCGGTTTGGATGACGCGGCCATTGCCCATGGAGTCTTTATGTTCTAGGGCACCGCGGAGGATATACGTGATGATTTCCATATCGCGGTGGGGGTGCATCCCGAAGCCTTCACCGGGCATGACGAGGTCATCATTGATGACGCGGAGTGTGCGGAAGCCCATCCAATTGGGGTCGTAATAATTGGCGAAGCTGAACGTGTGGTAGGTATCGAGCCAGCCGTGTTGGGCGTGGCCGCGTTCATGGGCTTTACGGATGACGATCACGGTGGGTAAGGAACACTGGGTTGGCGGGTTTGGCTAAGACCGAGTTTCTTGCCTGAGTATAACTTTCAGGCATACTCGGGCTTCGCATGGAATTGAGGCATTTGCGGTATTTTGTGGCGGTGGCGGAGGCGGAGAACGTGTCGCGTGCGGCGACGCAGCTGCACGTGTCGCAGCCGGCGTTAAGTCGGCAGGTGCGGGATTTGGAGGCGGAGTTGGGATTTGCGTTATTGCATCGGGGTGCGAAGGCGGTGCGGCTGACGGATGCGGGTCGGGTCTTTTTGGGGGAGGCGAGGGCGGTGTTGGGTCGGGTGGAGCAGGCGGTGGGGGCAGCGCGGGCGGTGGCGTTGGGGCAGGCGGGGGAGTTACATATTGGGTATGCGCCGACGTTGACAGTGAGGTTTTTACCGGGGGCGTTGAGGCGGTTTCAATCGGAGTCGCCGGGGGTGCGGGTGCGGCTGCATGATTTATCGACGACTGAGATGTTGGAGGGGGTGAGGGAGGGGCGGTTGCATTTGGCGTTTACCGTGCGGCCGGGTGTGGCGGCATTACGGGGGTTGGAGTTTCGGGAGTTAGTGGAGGAGCGGTTGCGTTTGGCGGTGGGGCCGCATCATGCGTTGGCGGGTCGGGAGGTGGTGACCCTAGCTGAGGCGGCGAAGGAGTCGTTTGTGGTGTATAGCCGTCGGGAGTATCCGGACTACCATGTGTTGTTGGGGTCGGTGTTTGCTTCCGTGGGTGGGATTGCCGGGATTGCTGAGGAGCATGATGGGGCGTCGAGTTTGGTATCGGGACTGACGGCGGGGCATGGCGTGGCGTTAGTGCCGGAGACCCTGGGATGTTCGGCGGGGCCGGGTTTGAAGTTTTTGGAGTTGGATCCCGAGCCATCGGCCCTGGAGGTGGGGGTGGTGTGGGATGGGCGTGGGTTGTCGGGTTTGGCGGGGAGGTTTATGGATTTGGCGGTGCCCGGTCCGGGAGAGGGGAGATAGGAGATAGGAGATGGGATATGGGATATGGGATATGGGATATGGGAGATAGGAGAGGGGAGATGGGAGATGGGAGATGGGAGATGGGAGATGAGGAGTCAGTGCCTCTGGTGGGGCGGGGAGCGCCAAGCGGTAAGGGGTAAGCGGTAAGCGCGGAGGGCTGGATTTGCGCTTTGCGCAGATCTCGGTACCCGCCTCCTGGCGGGTCTGTCCCTGTCGGTACCGCGTCCTTGCGGCCGCGGTCTGTCGCCCGCTGGAGCGGGCTTCTGTTGGAATTCGCGTGGGCGAATTCCAGTGGCTGCGCTCTCGCGCAGCTGATCGGTCCGAATTACCTGAACTCCGAAGCGCGGAGCGCGGACTGCGGGTGTCGCTGGGCACATAGAACGTCCCAAGTGCGACACCGACTACGGACTGTGGGGCTCGACGGGCTCGCCCTGACTGTGGGTGCTGCCTGCGGCAGCCCCTGACTAAGGTCCCTCCTGTTGGTTGGGACTGACTGTGGGATCGCACGGCGCTGAATGGTTTGAAACCTCGAAGCACTGAAACTCCGGTAGGGTTCGGGTGCTTGCGCGGGTGGGATTTGGCGGGCAGGATTTGCGGGATGAAGACGAAGCTTTGCGGGTTGGTTGTGCTGTTGGTGGGGACGGGGTGGTTGCTTGGGGCGACGGCGGAGGATGCGGCGCGGTTTGTGGAGCGGGTGGAGGCTGAGGGGGCGGAGTTGGCGGTGCAGGTGAACCGGGCGCAGTGGATTAACGCGACCTATATCACCGAGGATACCGATGCGTTGGCGGCGGAGTATGGGACGCGGAGTACGGAGTTGGGCGTTCGGTGGGCGAAGGAGGCGGCGCGGTTTGACGGGGTGGATGGAATTGCGTTTGAGGTGAGGCGGAAGCTGGATGTTTTGAAGCAGGGTTTGGTTTTGCCGGCGCCTGAGCGGGAGGGAGCGGCGGAGGAGTTGAACGTGATTGCGACGCGGCTGCAGTCGCAGTATGGGAAGGGACGGGGGACGATGAAGGGTGAGGAGTTGAGCGGGTCGGAGATGGAGGCGGCGATGGGGGTGGTGCGGGATCCGGAGGTTTTGAAGGAGATGTGGGTGAGCTGGCACGATCGGGTGGGCGGGCCGATGCGGGGGGATTATGAGCGGATGGTGGGGATAGCGAATGAGGGGGCGAAGGAGTTGGGTTATGGGGATGTGGGGGTGATGTGGAGGTCGGGGTATGACATGGAGCCGGGTGCATTTGCGGAGGAGATGGACCGGTTGTGGTATCAGGTGAAGCCGTTGTATGTGCAGTTGCATGCGTATGTGCGGGCGAGGCTGAATGCGCATTATGGTGAGGCCGTGCAGTCGGCGCGTGGGCCCTTACGGGCGGATTTATTGGGAAACATGTGGGCGCAGGAGTGGGCGAATCTTTATGACATGGTGGCGCCGGAGGGGTCGGGGGACTTGGGGTATAGCCTGACGGGGTTGTTACAGGGGCACGGGTATGACGCGTTGAGGATGGTGCGCACGGGCGAGGGCTTTTACACGTCGCTGGGTTTGCCGGCGTTGCCGGAGACCTTCTGGACGCGGTCGCAGTTCAACAAGCCGGCGGATCGGGAGGTGGTGTGTCATGCGTCGGCGTGGAACATCGACAACGTGGATGATTTACGGATCAAGATGTGCATCAAGGTGGATGCGGAGGATTTTGTGACCATTCACCATGAGCTGGGGCACAACTATTATCAGCGGGCGTATAACCAGCAGCCGTATTTGTTCCAGAACGGAGCGCATGACGGTTTTCACGAGGCGATTGGTGATTTTCTGGCGTTGTCGATTACGCCGCAGTATTTGGTGCAGATCGGGTTATTGGAGCCTGGGAAAGTGCCGAGTGCGGACAAGGACATTGGTTTGTTGTTGGGTCGGGCGATGGACAAGGTGGCGTTTCTGCCGTTCGGGTTGTTGATGGACAAGTGGCGGTGGGGTGTGTTTGACGGGTCGATTGCGCCGGCGGAATACGAGACTGCGTGGAACCGGTTGCGTCGGGATTACCAGGGGGTGGTGCCGCCGGTGGAGAGGCCGGCTGGGGCATTTGATCCGGGGGCGAAGTATCACATTCCGGGGAACACGCCGTATGCGCGGTATTTTCTCGCGCACGTGATGCAGTTCCAGTTTTTCAAGGCGGCGGCTGAGATATCGGGTTGGGACGGGCCGTTGCACCGTTGTTCCTTTTACGGGAACAAGGAGGTGGGACGGAAGTTGCAGGCCATGTTGGAAGTGGGTTCATCGCGTCCGTGGCCGGAGGCGCTGGAGGCGTTTACGGGGTCGCGTCAGATGGATGGCTCGGCGTTGATGGAATATTTTGCGCCGTTGATGCGGTGGTTGGAGGAGCAGAACCGGGGTGTGCCGGTGGGGTGGTAGCATTCGCGGCGCTACGCGCCGCGAATGCGGGAGCTTGGAGTTGGGAGCTTGGAGCTGGGGAGTGATCGCCCCTGGCGGGGCGGGAAGCGGGAAGCGGGAAGCGGTAAGGGGTAAGCGCAGAGGGCAGAGGGCGGAGGGCAGAGGGCGGAGGGCAGAGGGCGGAGGGCAGAGGGCGGAGGGCGGAGGGCTGAGGGCGGACTACGGGTGTCGCTGGGGACGTAGAACGTCCCAATTGCGACACCGACTACGGCTCATCCGCATGCGCGGACTCGCGACTACAGGTGGCCGGCTGTCGCCGGGGCACCGACAACAGACTACGGCTCTCGCTTTTGGCGAGAGCGACTACGGACTGAATGGGGAGCGCAAATGTCGGTACCCGCTTCCCAGCGGGTCGGCCATTCGACCGGTCCTTCGCCTCCCGGCGGACACCGGTTCGCTCAGGATCTCCGACTTAGGGCAGGTCCCTGTCGGTATCCTTCGATGCGCGACGTTGTCGCGGGGACTGTCTTACCTCTTCGCTCTTCTGGATCCACGCGCCGCCGCGTAGAACGCGGCAGGTAGGCGCGTTCGATCCCGATAGCGATTTCGATTTCGATCGCGAGGGGTGTGCGAGGTGGGTGGGCGGGGTTGGCGGTCACGCGGCATCCGTCTTCGCTCTGCGCTCTTCTGGATCCACGCGCCGGAGGCGCGTTCGATTCCGAATGGTGTGCGAGGTGAGAGTGGGGTTACGGGGTAGTTGTGCGCAGGAAGGTGGATTGGTTGGGTGCGAGGTGGAATTGGGTTTGAGTGATGGGGGTCTTGCGGGTGGTGTTGGTTGAGGTGGGGGCGGGTTGGATGGAGCCGGTATGGGGGTTCCAGCTTTCGAGCTGGTGATGGCCTCGGAGCGTGAGGGTGGTGGTGATGTCTTCTGAGGAGAGGTTGGCGAAGTAGTACGTATGGGTGCCCTGGTGGGTTTTGTGGATGTAGCGGAGGGGTGGTTGGGAGGTGGTGGAGACATCGTAGACCGCGTGGTTGAATTCGAGGGCCTGGCGGAGGATATCGGCGTGGAGAATGTTGAGGTGGATGGCGAGGCCGCCTGCCGCGTTGGTGTGGGTGGTGAAGGGGAGGTTGGTGCGGGAGGTGTCGAAGATGCGCTGGATGGTTTCGGTGATGTCGGTGTCATGTCCGGCCTCGGCGGATTTGGAGGGGAGGAGTCCGGTGGCGATGAGGGTGCCGCCCTGGTTATAGAACGCTTCGATTTTCTGGAGGTTACTCCAGCGGATCGTTTGGTGGCCGGTGAGGATGAGCGTGGAGAATCGGGCGGGGTGAATGCGGTTGGGGAGGTGGAGGCTGCGGTTGGTGATGGTGCAGCGGTTGTCGAGGGTATCGGGGTGGAGGTAGGTGTAATCGAGGCCGATATTGCGGGAGAGGAGTTCGGCGACGTCGACGTAATCGGCTTCCGGGACGGCGACGCCGCCTTCGTAGAAGCCGAGAGGTCCATCGAAGTGGTGGCTGCCCTGGAGCGTGGCGATGGGGTAGAGCAGGGCGATATCGGCGACGTGGGCGTGGTTATTTTGGAGGAGCAAATTGAGGCGGGCGAGGAACGTATTGAACTTGGGGAGTTCGGGGGCGTAGTAGGCGTGGCGCCAGGAGAGTTCGGGTTTGAAGGTGATTTGGTTGGTATCGTACCAGACTGCGTGAGGGATGAGGTGATTGATGCCTTTCGTGTATTGCTCCATGGCGATGGTGTAGATCTCAGGCCAGGGCAGGTCGCCCATGGCGCCGTAGGTTTCAGACATGACGAGTGGGCGGTCGTAGTTATAGGCGGCGGAGCTGATGATTTTGTAGAAGCGTTCGGCGGGTCGGTTGCCGCCGATTTTGTCGATACCGGGGATGTCGAGGTATTCGAAGCATTTCATGAGGTCACCGGAGATGGAGACCGGGTTGAGGATTTCCTCCTGGTCCTGGTGGCCGGTGGCGGTGATGTGATGGGCGGTGGACCATTCCTGGATACGGCGGGGGAAGGCGTTGGCGTAGAGTTCCGTGCGGAAGCCGAAGAGGTCATTGCGGGCGGCCTGGGTCATGGGGCCGATGTCGTACCAGAGGGCGGGGTAGAGCGGGCGGGGATCGAAGCCGTGCCGGGCGATGAACTTTTCGTTGAACTGCGGGGTCCAGGAGCGGCCTTGGGCGCGATAGAGTGTGGGTTCATCGAAGAACGTGGAATCGATCGTGGTGCCGAAGTGTTCCTTGAAGCGGTCGTAGTAGGCCTGGTGCGTGATTTCGATGAACTTATCGGCGGCGTCGGGGTTGAGGTAATCGCAGATGGGGTCGCCGTCGGGGATGCAGACGAAGGCCATGAGCGTCCATGGGCCTGGGGGTGGGGTCCAGGTGAGCGTGTTGGCTGTGATTTGGTCGGAGAGTTCGATGCGCTGGAGGGAGATGGTGTTGAGGGCGACTAGGGAGGCGAGTTGGCCTGCGGGGAGAGTGATTGTGTTGGGTTGAGAAGGAGTGAGGGGCCATTCGTGTTTATCGAGGCGATGGATGGTGAGGTGGGGGTAGCGTTGGGCGAAGAGGCTGGTGGGGCTGGAGTTTTGGGCGCCCGCGGAGCCGCTGGGGAAGCCGTATTCATCGTAGAGCGAGAGCGTCATGCCGAGCTTGCGGGCTTCATCGAGGGCGGTGCCGTAGGCTGTGAAGTAGTCGTCGCTGAGGTAGGCGGGGGCGAAGTGGTGTCCGAAGGGGAGGATGCCGAATCCGCCGTAGAGCGAGAGGCTTTTGGCCTGTTGCATTTGGTGGCGGATTTCGTCGGGACGGACGGGGGTATTATTCCAGAACCAGAGAGGTCGGGGGCGTAGCTCGATGGGCGGGTTGGCGAAGGCGGCCTTGAGGTTGTCTGGCGAGGTGGGTGGTGCGGGGGAGCTGTTTATGGGGAGCGTGAGAGCGAGGCAGAGGGCAAAGAGGGAAGGGCTGAGCGCTGAGGGCTGAGGGCTCTTGCGGTCCGCGCGGCGGACCGCAGGGAGAGAGGAGAGGGGAAGGAGGAGAGAGTGGGAGGGGTTCATGGATGGGTGAGGTCGGGTTAGAGTTCGATGAACAGGGCGGAGGAGTTGGCAGGGATTTCGAACGGGCCCGGGGTGGGGTGGGAAGGGTTGCGGCGTTTGTCCTGGGTATCGCGATTGAATTTGAGGGGTGAGTTATCGGGATTGACGTAGGGGAGGTCTGGGACGCGGGCGTGGCCGAGAGTTGTGCTGTTGATGAGTTGGGTTTGGGCGGACTGGAGTTCGGGGCCGAGTTGGAGTTGGAGAGTGGGGTTAGGTGTATGGGTGGTGACGTTGATGGGGTTGGTGTGGGGGAGGATGAGCGGGTTGGATTCTGTGGCGTAGGGTTCGGCGCCGTTGCAGTAGACATTGCCGCCGGTGAAGAGCGGGAAGCTGCGGCCGTTGTAGCCCCAGAGGCCGTGGCTCGAGATCCAGCGCAGTTCCGTGAGGTCGCCTTTTTCCTGTTCCGTGCGGGTGCGGCCGTCGCCGACGAAAATGTTGTTGTAGAAGCGGTGATCGCCGCCGGTGGTGGTGGCGAGGCCGGCGACCGTGGTGCTATGGGCGGGGTGGTAGGGGGTTTCGCGGCCGGGTTCGGGTCGGTTGGTGATGCGGCCGGCGAAGAGGTTATGGACGAAGGCGGCGCCTTCGGACATATCGAGCACGCTGGTGGGGGAGAGGAAGACATTGTTATCGACCACGAACGGGCCGTGGTTGACCTCGATGAAGAGGTCTTCGCCGGGGTTATCGTGGAAGAGGTTTTGGGTGACGCGGGTTCCTTGCGTCATCCAGTCGAGCCAGAGGCCGCGGCAGGTATGGTGGATATGGTTGTTGCGGATGGTGGTATCGATGGCGGCGTGGAACTTGATGCCGGCCATTTCGGCGCCGGTGAAGAGCGTGCGGACGTGGATATCGTGGATGTGGTTCCTTTCGATCGTGCTGAAGGCGGCTCCCATACTGCCGACGATACCGGCTTGTTCGCAGTGGCTGATGGTGTTGTTACGGACGATGTGGTGGCCGATGTGGTTGCGGGTCCAGGGGATGGGGAAGGCGTGGGCGCGTTCGATCGTCTTGACGTAGCCTTCGGCGGTATCGGCAGAGGTATTGTCGTAGGCGTCGCCGTGTTTGCCGAGGGCGATGCCGGAGCAGGTCGAGTGGGAGATAGTGTTGTTTTCGATGATCCAGCCCTGGCTCCAGTGGGTGCCGACGAGGCCGATTTGTTCCGCGGTGGGCGGGGCCCAGGGTGTGGCGGCGTGTTGGAGCGTGAAGCCGCGGAGCGTGATGTAGTTCCGGCCGGGCTGATCGGGGTAGAAGACCGTTTGGCGGGTGTTGATTTCGACGAGTTCCGTGTTGGGGTTGGCGTGGGGGAACTGGGCGAGGATGGTTGTTTCCGTTTCCGAGACTGTGGCGAACCAGAGGTTGGGGTTGATGGGGTTTTCGCGGGGTGTGGTTTGGTTGTCCTGGTAGACCAGGCAGAGCGTTTGGGGTCCGGAGAGCGGGGTGATGGTGGCGGTGACCGAGGTCCAGTTTTGCCAGTCGCCGGTGTGGGGGACTTTGGCGGTGCCGAGGAGCGGGCCGGCGGGTGAGTTGAGGTGGATTTGGATGAGGCCACCGGAGCTGGCGGAGGCGACGCGCAGTTCGATGGAGGTGGTATCATTGCCGAAGTCGACATTGGGGTAGGTGGTGGAGTCGCCGGGGTTGACCCAACCGATGCACTGGCCGCCTTCCGAGCAGGCGGCGGTTTGGATGCCTTGCTGGGAGGAGAAGCTGGCGGCGGGGGTGCGGGTGCTTTGGGCGTGGGCGGGTTGGAGCCAGGCGACATTGAGGAGGTAGTCCGCGGATTGGCTGGAGGTGATCCAGTCGGGTTTGGTTCCGGGTGGGAGGAAGAGTTCATCCTTGGAGGCGGCTTCCGTGAGCCAGGTGCCATTGAGATAGACGGCGCCGGTGTGGTGGGTGCGGCCGCGGCCGTTGAACCAGTCGCCGTGGATGGCGTTGGTATAGGGGTTGAAGTTGCTGAAGAACGTGTTGGGGAGCGTGGCTTGCCAGACATCGTTCGTGAGGTGGGTCCAGTTGGAGATGCGTTCGGAGCCTTTGATCACGACCGTTGCATTGGGGGCGGCCTGGTAGGTGATGCGTTTGCGGTTGGAGGAGCCGCCGCGGGGAGGGTTGATGTATTCGCGGTAGGTGCCTTCGTGGACCGTGATCGTATCGCCAGGCTGGGCGAGGTTGGCGGCGTGCTGGATCGTGCGGAGGGGTTTGCGGCGCGAGCCGGCGTTGGAGTCGAGGCCGTTGGTGGCGACGTGGTAGGTGGCGGCTTGGGTGAGCGGGGTGGCGAGCGTGAGCGTGAGGATGGGAAGGAGGAGAGAGAGGGGTGTTTTCATGCGGGCGTTCCGGGCATGGTGATCATGAGCCGGAGGACCGCCGGGGTCTGCCGGCCGGGTTAGGGTAGTGTCCTGAGATTCATCGCGCCGATTGGAGGGTGGCGTCAAGGACAACTAATTCACCGGCGGGAAGAGTTAAGTCCTTGGTGTGGTCGCCATAACGGATCCGGCAGGGTTCGCCGAGTTTCGAGAGGATGCGGGCTTCCGTGAGCTGGCCGTTTTTCCAAGCGAGGCTGACTTCGAATCCGGAGCGGGCGAGGAGGCCGGTGACCTGGCCTTGGGGCCAGGCGTCGGGGAGGGCTGGAAGGAGGTGGAGTTCGCGGACGGGTGTGTTGATGTGGCTTTGGAGGAGCATTTCACAGACGCCAGCCGTGTAGCCGAAATTGCCATCGATTTGGAAGGGGGGATGGGCATCGAAGAGATTGGCGTAGAGGCCGCCGCCGTCGGCGTAGTTCATGCGGGTATCGCCGACGAGGCGGATGAGGTTCCCGATGAGTTTATGGGCGCGGTTACCGTCGAGGAGCCGGGCCCAGAGATTGATTTTCCAGGCGGTGCTCCAGCCCGTGCTGACGTCGCCGCGGGCGTTGAGGGAGATGCGGGCGGCATCGGCGAGTTCGGGCGTGGTGGAGGGGGTGATTTGGCGGCCGGGGTGGAGGGCGACGAGGTGGGAGAGGTGGCGGTGGGTATCCTGGGGATCGTCGCGGTCGACCATCCATTCCTGCAGTTGGCCCCAGCGGCCGATTTGCGGGGCGAGGAGGCGGTCGCGTTTGGAGGCGAGTTCGCGGCTGAAGTCGGGGTCGACGTTGAGGGCGTTGGCGGCTTCGACCGTATTATTGAAGAGGTCCCAGACGAGTTGCTGGTCATGGGAGACGCCGTCTTCGCGCGGGCCGTGTTCCGGGGAGTAGCCGTCGGGGGCGACGAGCGTGCCATCGGGCAGGGGTTTGAGTCGGTCGAGCCAGAAGTGGCAGACCTCTTTCATCATGGGGTAGGCGATGTTACGGAGGTAGGTCTTGTCGCCGGTGAACGTGTAGTGGTCGTAGGCGTTTTGGAGGCACCAGGCGCTGCCGGACTCGACCCATTGCCAGGTGGAGCCGCCGAAAATTCCGTTTTCGGCACGCATCGTCCAGCCGCGGGTGCCGAAGGCTTCGCGGGTGGCTTCGTGTCGGACCTGGCGGATGGAGTTAAGCCAGCTGGCGTAGGGGGTGAAGCATTCGCTGAGGTTGGCGGGGTCAGCGAGCCAGTAGTTCATCTGGATATTGACGTCTGTGTGGTAGTCGCTGCGCCAGGGGGGGCGGATGCTTTCGTTCCAGACTCCCTGGAGATTGGCGGGGAGGCCGCCGGGTCGGGAGGAGGAGATCAGGAGGTAGCGGCCGTATTGGAAGAGGAGCGCCTCGAGGGCCGGATCGGATTGCCGGGTGCGGCTGACCTGAAGAAGTCGTTCATCCGTGGGGAGGGTCGATTGGGGGCCGAGGTTCAGGGTGACGCGATTGAAGAGCGACTGGTAGGCGCGGATGTGGTTGGCGAGGAGCGTGGGGTAGGGTTGGCGGGAGGCGAGGTCGAGCCGGGCGGTGATTTGGTTATGCGGGTGGGTGCCGCGCCAGTTGCGTGAGTGGTCTTGCGTGAAGTCCGTGCCGGCATCGAGGAGGATGGTGAGCGTATCTACGTTCTTGAACGTGATGGAGTTGTCTTGGGTGCTGAGGGAGCCGCCGTCAGGGAGGAGGACACGGACTTGGGATTCGTAATCGAGGGCGATGTTGTAGGGTTGGTTGCCTTCGTATTGGTAGCCGGCGAGCGAGCCGGTGGCGGTGAGGGTGTTGGAGGAGCCGGTGATGGTGCCGTTGTGCATGTCCGTGAGCGTGATTGTGCCGGAGAGGGCGCCGGGTTGGCTGGCGGAGAAGCGATAGACCATGATCTGGTCGTGGGAGCTGGCGAACGCTTCGTGCTGGTAGGTGATGCCGTTGCGTTCATAGGAGACCGAGTGGACGGCGCGTTCGAGGTCGAGTTCGCGGTGGTAGTTGGAGACGCGTGGTGGTTTGGGGAGGCCGAGTTCGATCTCGGCGATTTGGAAGTGGGAGGGTGAGCCGTGGCTGGAGAACGTGAAGCGGTAGTGATTGAAGGGGGTCTTGTTGGTGAACGTGTAGGATTTGCGTTCGTGGCGGGAGGTGAAGGGGGGTTGGTCTATGTGTTTGTCGAGGAGTGTCCAATCCGATCCGTTGTTCGAACCTTCGAGTTGCCAGGAGCGGGGGTCGCGGTCGGGCATGTCGTTGGCGGAGGTGAAGGCGTAGGAGTTGAGGGCGGTGGGTTGGCTGAACGTGGTCTGCCAGGTGATGTTTTCCCCGAGGTGTTCGAGACACCATTTGGTGGCTGGAGAACCGTCGATGGAGTGGTCGACTGATTCTCCGGCGGGCGAGGGTTTGCCGCCTGAGGCGGTCACCGAAGTGATGAAGCTGGCTGAGCCGAAGTTGACGTAGAGGTCACCGAAGGCCTGGTAGGCACCGGTATCGGTTTCATCGCCGATCCAGAGTGATTCTTCGTTGAACTGGATGCGTTCGCGGTCGGGGTTACCGAAGAGCATGGAGCCGAGGCGACCGTTCCCGATGGGGAGGGCCTGGGTTTCCCAGTGGGTGGCGGGGGAGTCGTAGTGAAGAGTGAGATCGCCTGCGGCGAGGAGGAGGGGGGTGGTGATACAGGCGAGGAGCGTGAGGGTTTTCATGGAATGGTAAGCGTTGGGTTGGCCTGGGTTTAGTGGCCGGTGATTTGGGCCTTGAGATAGGTGCCGTAGCCGATGATGACAGTGGACAGGATGAGCAGGGCGATGCCGGTGCCGATGAGGGAGTGGGCCTTTTTGCTGGCGCCTTTCCATTCGTGGAAGATCCAGCCCCACATCGTGCTGAAGATGATGATACTGGCCATGTGGAGCGTCCATGAGGCGAAGCCGAACTTGCCCATTTGGGTTTCGCCCATGGTGTAGAAGAAGAACTGCATGTACCAGGTCGTGCCGGCGAGGGCGCTGAAGAAGTAGTTGCGGGCGAGGGGGACGCGGTTATCGGAGGCGGGCGGTGGGGTTGAGGTTGGGGCAGTGGCAGCGGTGGGGGTAGTGAGCATGCGGCTGAAGTATTGGTAGCCTGTGCGGTTACGGAAGTTGAGGGCGAGGCACCAGATGAAATTGGTGGTGAAGCCGCCGGCGAGCACGACGACGAGTTTGGGGAGCCCCGTCCAGAGCGTGGAGGTGCCGGCTTTGGCGGTGGCTTCTGCGATGGGGTTGCCGGCGGTGAGGGCGAAGGAGAAGCAGGCGCTCATGATGCCGGAGAACGTGGCGACCAGAATACCCTTGGTGAAGTTGAATTCGGCGATGGCCTTTTTCTTCTCGGCCTCGGGCATTTCGCGTTCCTTGGTGAGTCCGGCGTAGGCGGCGACGGCGATACCGATGAGGCAGACAAGGACGCCAAGCAGCGTGATCTGGCCGGGTGTGGTGGAGGCGATCTGGCCCAGCGTTTCCGGGACGGGGACGGTGTGGATGAAGTATTTGAAGATGGGGGGCAGGAGCGTGCCGAAGGCGGCGCAGTAGCCGAGGGCGACACCCATGCCGAGCGACATGCCGAGGTAGCGCATCGTGAGCCCGAACGTGAGGCCGCCGAAGCCCCACATGGCACCGAAGAAGTAGGTCCACCAAAGCGTGGTGGCGGATTGGGAGGAGAGCACGCCTGTGAGGTCACTGGTCATGAAGACTGCCAGCAACCAAGGGACGAGGATCCAGGAGAAAACGCCGCCGACGAGCCAGTAGACTTCCCAGGCCCATTTGCGGACGCCCTTGTAGGGGACGTAGAAACTCCCGGAGGCGAGACCCCCGAGCCAGTGGAAGAAAACGCCGAGGAACGGGTTCATGGACTGGATGGGGAGATTAACTGCGCAGGCTCAGGACATCCTGTTCGTATTGGCGGACCTCGGTGAGCCAGGCGCGGTCGGCGGGGACACCCTGCCGGTGGCAGTGGTATTCCCAGACGGCGGACCAGGGGAGCGACTTGGACTCTTCCATCAGGGCGAGGCGGGCGGTGAAGTCACCGATGCGCTCGAGTTCCTTGTATTGATGGTGGGGTTCAAGGAGCGCGAAGCAGAGGGCGCGGAGGAGGTTGCGAGCGCCGATGACCCAGGCGGCGACGCGGTTGATGCTGGCGTCGAAGAAATCGAGACCGAGGTGGGTGCGTGGGAGGTAATTGCCGCGGACGAGTTCCTGGGCGATGCCGAGGAGTTCGTCGGTGAGCGTGACCACGTGGTCGCTGTCCCAGCGAACGCCGCGGCTGACGTGCAGCAGGATTTCTGGAACGAAGCAGAGGACCGAGGAGATTTTGTCGGCCATGTTTTCGGTGGGGTGATAATGGCCGGCGTCGAGGCAGACGAGCTTTTGGTTTTTCACGGCGTAGCCGAGGTAGAACTCGTGCATGCCGACCGTGTAGCTTTCGGCGCCGATGCCGAAGAGTTTGCCTTCGATGGCATCGAGGTTGTGTTTGGGGTTGAGCTTCCTGGCGAAGATATCGTCGAGCGCGGCGGCGAGGCGTTCACGGGGGCCGCGTCGGTCGGCGGGGACATCCTTCATGCCATCGGGAATCCAGACATTGGTGACCGTGGGGGAGCCGAGGGCCTTGCCCATGGCGGCGCCGATGATGCGGCAGGCCTGGCAGTGTTCGATCCAGAACTTGCGGATGGAACGGTTGTGGTGGGAGAGCGTGAAGCCGCTGGCAGCTTTGGGGTGGGAGAAGAGCGTGGGGTTGAAGTCGAGACCGATGCCTAGGGATTTGGCCCAGTCGATCCAGCCGCGGAAGTGTTCGGGGGCGACCTCGTTGCGACCGACTTTGCGGCCGCCGAATTCGCCGTAGGAGGCATGCAGGTTGAAGCGGTGTTTGCCGGGGATCAACGAGAGCGCCTTGGCGGCATCCGAGCGGAGTTCGTCAGGGGTGCGGGCCTTGCCGGGGTAGTTGCCGGTGGCGACCAGTCCGCCCGAGAGGGTGGCGTCCGCCTGTTCGAAGCCGCCGACGTCATCGCCTTGCCAGCAGTGCAGAGACAGGGGGATGCGGGCGAGTTGTTGGAGGACGTCTTCCGTATCGACGCCGAGGTTGGCGTAGCGTTCGCGGGCGAGGTGATAGGCTTTCTCGAGGTGGTTCTTGCGGAGGGTAGGCATGGTGTGTGGTGGGGTGATGTGTGCGGGGATGATAGGGGGGATGGGGTGGCGTTGTCACGCGCGGGAAGCGCAGAGCGGTAAGGGGTAAGCGGGAAGCGGGAAGCGCCAAGCGGTAAGGGGCAAGCGCAGAGTGCGGAGGGCGGAGGGCGGGATTTGCGCTTTGCGCAAATCTCGGTACCCGCCTCCCGGCGGGTCTGTCCCTGTCGGTACCGCGTCCTTGCGGCCGCGGTCTGTCGCCCGCTGGGGCGGGCTTCGGTTGGAATTCGCGTGGGCGAATTCCAGTTGTGCCGCTGGGACGTAGAACGTCCCAAGCGCGCAGGATGGTGCAAAGGATTGTTAGCCCCAACTCCTAGTTCCCAGCCTCTAGCTCCTGCGCGTGAGCGCGTAGCGCCACATTGGTTTCTCTCTATGGGCTCCTGGCTAGACGCGCCGGAGGCGCGCTCGATCCCGATCCCGATAGCGATTTCGATTTCGATTTGGAGGCGCTTGGTTGGGTGCAATGGGTTGGCGGTCCCGCGGCATCCGTCTTCGCTCTGCGAGCTACGCCGGGACAAGCCGGGGCCCTACCGGTGCGAGGTTGGTGCAAAGGGTTGTTAGCCCCAACTCCTAGCTACGAGCTTCCAGCTCCTGCGCTGGAGCGCTAAGCGTGAAGCGTGGTGCGAGGAGTTGTTGGGCGTGGGTGTGGTTGGGGTTGGTTTGGAGGATGGAGGTGAGGAGTTGTTTGGCCTTGGCGGGGTGGCCGAGGCCGAGTTGGGCTTGGGCTTCGAGGAAGGTTGCGGTGAGGGTCTGGCGCAGTTGGAGATCGTCCTCGAAGAGGAGCATGGTGGGGAGTGAGGTGGCGAAGTAATCGATGGTGGCTTTTTGCTTACGGAGTTGTCGGGCGTAGTGGAGGAGTTGTTGGAGGAGTTGTTTGGCCTGGTTGTGTTTGCGGAGTTGCTGGAGGGCGAGGGCGGAGTAGCAGGTCATTTCGGAGAAGGTCTGGACCTGCATTTGCTGGAAGTCGCCTTGGGCGGTGGCCGCGAGGGTGAAGTGTTGGCGTGCGGCTGGCTGGTTGCCGAGTTGTTGGAGGGCGAGGCCGAGGTGGTAATGGAGGTGTGCAGGGTTGGCGAGGGGGTGTTTGGCTTCACCGAGGTTGTGTGGCGGGTTGAGTGCAGATTCGAAGTGGGACCGGGCGTGTTGCGGTTGGTTGTGCGCGAGGGCGAGTTGTCCGAGGGCCAGGTGAGTGTGTTGCCATTGTGCGAGTGGGGCGCCCTCGCCACCTTCCCAAGGCTGGAAGTTGCGGTTGGAGAGGAGAGTCAGGGCTTCGAGATGACGTCCGGCCTGGTTCAGTAGGCTGGAGAGTTCGAGTGAGAGATCGTCGCGTTGTTGGACGAGGTGCGGGTGTTGTTGGAGGGTGCGGAGGCGTTTGGCGGGCTGGACCCCGGTGCGTTTCCAGAGTTGGTCCTGTTCGAAGAGGAGGCGCGGGTCCGTGGGGTTGGCTTGGAGCGCGCGTTGGTAGGCTTGTCGGGCTTTGGCGGGTTTGCGCTGGATGTTGAAGTAGGCGATGCCGAGGTTGCGCCAGGCGACCGAGTAGGCGGGGTCGAGCAGGACGCTTTGTTCCCAGAGGCGTATGGCTTCGTGGTGACGTCGGCGATCGTAAAGGAGGTTGCCGAGGTAGTAGGGGGCGCGGGGGTCGTTGGGGTGGGCGCTGATGGCGGTTTGGAGGACATCGATTTCCTCGAGGCGGGCGGGGAAGCAGTAGTGGGGTGGGAGGCTTGCGGCGTGGTTGAAGAGTTTGAGGGCCTGCTTGGGGTTGTCCTGTTGGAGTTCGAGCCAGCCGAGCGTGTAGGCGACGAGTGGTGCGGCGCCGAGGTTGGCGGTGGGCAGGGCGGAGGTGCGTTGGGCTTGAGTGTGGATGAGCAGGTGGATGGCCGGGTTGTAGAAGCCGGCGCGTGCGTAGTCATGGGCGATGTCGAGGGCGGTTTGGAGGTCGCAGCGGACGGTTTGGTTTTGGATGTGGAGAGCCCAATGGTCGAGGGGATCGAGCTGGAGGGTTTGGGCGAGGATGGTTTTGGCCTCGGAGTGCCGGTTGAGCTTTTGGAGTGTGAGCGTGAGCAGGTTGCGGGTGCGGGTATTGTCGGTATCGTGACGCAGTGAGGTGCGCAGGTGTTCTTCGGCGGTTTGCCAGTGGTGTCGGGAGCAGTCGATTTCCGCCAGGGCGAGGTAGCCGGGCGCCATCCATTGCCGGTTCCAGCAGGCTTTGTAGAAGGCGGCGTAGGCTTCGCTGATGCGGCCTTGGAAGCGGAGGCAGAGTCCGAGGTTGTAGAAGGGTTCGCCGTCGGCGGGGTTGGCGTTGAGTTGGGTGATTCGGGTGATGGCGTTTTGGAAGTGGTGTTCGGCTTCGGTGAATTCGCCGCGGTGGAGGTGCCAGAGGCCCAGGGCATTGTTGCAGCGGGAGTCGAGCGGGTCGCGCCGGAGGGCTTCGCGCCAGTAGGGTGTGGGGCAACGGGTGGCGTGACGGTATTGGTGCAGGTGGAGGCCGGTGAGGAAGAGTTCGTCGATGCTGCGGATGTCGGTTGGCGGCAGTGGCTCGGTGGCTGGTGCCGGGACGGGGGTGCGGTGAGGTTTGTGAGGATGGTAGGCGATGATTTCTTGGCCGGATTGATCCAGGACGCGGAGGGTGGTGTCTCCCGGTTGCCAGGGTTTGCGGGCTTGGGGGCTATGGAGGAGGAAGGGTTGGTCGGGGGCGAGGTTGGTGGTCCATTCGGCTGCGGCGGATCCGTTGGCGCGTTCGAGACGAATGGTGGCGTTGGGGTAGGCCCGTGTAGTGGCGACGCCGAGGTCGAAGCTCTTTGTGTGGAGGTGGAGGCTGACGGCGGCGTTGAGGTTGGCGTGGTGGGCGGGGCCGATTTTCTGGATGGGGTACCAGTATTGCGACCAGGCTTTGGTTTCACCGGGTTGGAGGAAACTGAAGTCGGGTTGGTTGTCGGTATAGACCCCGGCCATGATTTCGATGTAGGGGTCGCAGGTGCCTTGGGGGTTGGGGTCAGTGAGGTTGCGATCCCAGGCGTAGCCGAACTCGTGATTGCCCCAGGTCCATTGCTTTTTGCCGGGAGAGATATGGTGATTGGCGATGTGGACGATGCCGGCCTGGGCTTGGTGGTCGTAGCCGCCGAAGAAGTCGTGTTGGCTGCCGATGCACATGTAGGAAGTGGGCACGGGGATATTGGCGTAGTAGGAGAGGTCGTTTGGGGGATAGTGGTTGCGGGGTGGTTGGAACTGGCGGGGTTGTTCGTTTGTGGGGATCCCGAGGGATGCCCGTGGTCCATATTTCACACCGTAGTAGGTGTCTTGAGCGAGCGGGTAGCTGCTCATCGAGCGGCGGGCGTGATCGGCGACGCTGGTGACGTCCGGGGGGAAGAAGCTCTGGTATTGCTCGTGGACACGGGTGGCGACGTTGGCCCACCAGAGAAACGTTTGCGTGTAGGGGGTGCGGTTATGGGCGCGGACCTTGAGTTCGACGACGGCCTGGTCGGGGTGGAGGCAGACGCCGTGCATGCCTTTCATACGGCACATGGGATCGTGGTCGCTGCACCAGACCGTGATGCTGCCGTCGGGGTGGTTTTCGATGTGGGTATCGGTGGGGAGGAAGGTTGCGGGGCGGTGGTGCTGGGGCCAGTTCAATTCGATACCACCGGAGATCCAGGGGCCGGCAAGGCCGACAAGTGCCGGTTTGATGACGGGCTGGTTATAGACGAGGTCGTAGTTGTTGGATTTATCGAGGATGGCGTGGATGCGTCCGCCGAGTTCGGGAAGGATGAGGACTTTGAGGTAGGGATTTTCCAGGTAGACCGCTTTCCAGGCGTGCGGGGTGGCCTGTTCTGCGATGCGGTTCGTGCAAGGGAGGGGGTAGACACGGCCGCTGCTGCCTTGGTAGACCCGCTTTTCAAGGAACATGGGGTTGGGGTCAGGCGGTTCAGGCAGGTAGGTGGGGAGGGTCAGCGTGGTTTGCCGGGCTTGGACCAGGCGGGGGCGGCGTTTCATGGTTGGCCTTTGGTTATTTGCCATCGGGGTTGCAGTTCCAAGTTTCAAGTTCTGCCGCGAAAGAAAGCGCTTGCCTTTGGGCCGGATCTTGAGAAAGGTCACCGGTCTTGTTTGGAGCGCGGTTAGCTCAGTGGTAGAGCACTACCTTGACACGGTAGGGGTCGCAGGTTCGAACCCTGCATCGCGCACCATCTTCTGCCGCAATAACTTCCTGATATTACTGGCCTTACGCAACCTCCCCCCGAAGGCTACGGGCTGAAGCCCAAACGAGCAGAAGAGAGCAATTATGGGCTCTAGAGGCGCGATTTCTGGCACCCAAATGGCACCCATTCGACGCGTCATCAGGAAGGGCAAGGTCCGCTGCTACTCTTGGCAACTCGCCCTCCATCCTCCACGCCCACTACCGGGAGCTGGTTACGAAGGACGAGGCAAAGAAGTTCTGGGGGATTGGGAACTGAGAGCCGGTGACGTGGGACTTCCCAAACATGAGATGGGAGTCTACCTTGTGCACTATGAAGTTCGTAACCACATTGGATAGGGATGAGGACGGCGTCTGGATCACCGAATGTCCATCGATCCCCGGTTGCGTGAGTCAGGGCAGCACCCGAGAGGAGGCTCTCGCAAACATCCAGGAGGCAATCGCCGCATGTCTGGAAGTCCGAGCCGAACAGGGACTTCCACTGACGGTCGAGACGCAGCAG
>JBJOII010000082.1:0-32704 GCA_046047235.1 Verrucomicrobiota bacterium
CCTTCGAGTCCGGGTTGCCAGCGAAAGAGGAACATGGCTGCAGATATGCGGTGCACTTTGTCCGCAACGAGCCGCACGTCATTGGGTCCGCGATTTCGTCCGGAGTAGGTGTAGATGAGGGTATTCTCATGCTGGAGCAAGCCGGCTCGGCCCTGTTCGCCGAGCTCGCGTATCCAGGGGCCGGGAGCCCGTGAGGCTTCATCAGTCCGGGGTTGATCAGGGCGGTCTTCGTAGAAGATTTCCGTTCGGTCGAGGAATGAGGCGCCGTTAAAGACGTAGTGCGGGAAGAGCACGGAAAAGCGTTTGGGGCTGCCCAGGGGTTCCTCCTTGGGGGCGCGATGATCATTCCACCAAGCCGAGGCGTAGACCATGCATTCGCTGGCTTCGTAGGGACGATCAATGGAACCCAGCGTGTAGCCTTGAGTTTGGTGATTCACCATCTCCCCAAAGGCCGGTTCGGGTGTGGCATGGGACAAACCTTCCAATTTGGGATAGCGTTCCATCCAGGGGATGAGATGCACGGCGCTTCTGAGAGTCTGAGGTAGCTTTTTGCGGGACGCGATGTCCTGCAGGTAATCCGGCAGGTCTGGCAGCATGCCCTCGACATCGTCGAGGGGCCAGCGTCCTCCGGTCCTGTGTTGTTTATAGACGCCCCAGTCGAAGAATTCGTTGAGCCAGATCGGTTTTTGGATTCCTGTGGCGAACTGCAGGCGGTCGCTTCCCGTGCCCAGCCAGGATCCGGGGGCCATGCGACTTCCGGGTCCCGTCAGGCGTTCAACGATCTGTGACCAGGTGAGGAACCGGTTGATCCAAAGGCGTTCCGCGATCATTCGGGCCATACGCGCCATCTGGGGGTCCTTCAGGAAGGCCTTCATGGCATCGTAGCCGTTGGAGCTGCACCAATGTCCTTCGAGTACATTGAACTCGGCGATATCGCCGCTGAGGTTGAGATGGTCCAGTTCGCGTCGCAGTCCCCAATAGGCCGCATCTCGAATAACCGGGTCACCTGTGACTTCCCAGCTCAGGACGAGGAAGCTCAGGTAGTCGTGGGCGTTCGCTCCATTGTATCCCGGGGCATGCATCCACAGCGCGGGTTCTACATCCGCGGTTGCAGGACGAAAAGTCAGGATGAGATCGCGGATCGCCTCGTGGGATTCGGGTGTTAATCGTTGCCCGATTCGCAGGGAGAGGATGGCGAGAGGGATCAATTCGGTTTGATAGGCACACACTTCCTTGGCTGGGTGGCGTCGTTTTGGATCCGCCCAAGCCGCTGCGATCTGCGCCTTCTTGGTTCTGCAGTAGTCGATGATCTCACTATTTACCTGGGCGACTTCGTGGGGTTCGCCCCGAACCAAACGTTCGAATTGAGTTAATCGTGGGCTCTCCAGGTTCTGGGGATTGCTGAGATAAATGTTGCCACGCATGCGATGCCGTAATGCCTCCCATCCGGCAGCAACGGTGCCGTCCTCAAAGTCATCGAAGGGCTCGGTGACCATATCTATGACGTCGGGATAGGGGGGGTGAGCCGGGCTGTCAACGGTGGGGGTCTCCTGTGCCAGGGTGATCCCGAGGATGGGCATGCATAGAAGGCTGCACAGGCGGGCTGCGGTCCAAGCGTAGCTTTTGGTGCGAGTCGATCTCATGGGCGCGAGTGATGTAACACGCAGTTGAAGGGGTGACAACTTCCCGTAGTCGTCCTGATACGGGAGGCGTGTGTTCCGTGTTTGGGACGCGGATCTATGGTCGTTCGCCTCGACATGTGGGTGTGGGTGGGGCAGAAGAGGTGCATGTTGATTGTTCATGTGCAGGTGCAGGTGAAGCCGGAGTGGGTGGAGGCCTTTAGGGAGGCGACTTTGGCGAATGCGCGCGCGAGCGTGCAGGAGGTGGGGATTGCGCGATTTGACGTGGTGCAGCAGGTGGATGATCCCACGAGGTTCGTGTTGGTGGAGGTGTATCGGGATGCGGAAGCGCCTGCGCGTCACAAGGAGACGCAGCATTATCTTACCTGGCGGGATACGGTTGCGCCCTGGATGGCAGTGCCGCGGTCGAGCGTGAAGTTTTCCGAGGTTTATCCGGATGCCAATGGATGGTGAGAGGGGGGCTTATGGCTTTTGAATTTTCCACGGCGGGACGGGTGATATTTGGGGCGGGGCGACTGCGGGAGGTGCCTGAGTTGATGCGTGGCTGGGGCAGTCGGGTGCTGGTGGTGACGGGGCGATCGGCGTCGCGGGTGCGACCCTTGGTGCAGGGGTTGGAGGGGGCTGGTTTTGAGCCGCGTTTGATGAGTGTGCAGGGAGAACCGACGGTGGAGATGGTGGTGGAGGGATGTCGGTTGGCGTTGGAGCAGCGTGTGGAGGTTGTGGTTGCTTTGGGTGGGGGTAGTGCCTTGGATGCGGGGAAGGCCATTGCGGGGTTGGTGACGAATCCCGGTGATCCGCTGGATTATCTGGAAGTCGTGGGGCGGGGGCGGCCGTTGTTGAAGCCGGGGCTTCCGTTCGTGGCGATACCGACCACGGCGGGCACAGGGACGGAGGTCACGCGCAACGCGGTTCTGGCGTCGGGGGAGCATCGGGTGAAAGTGAGCTTGCGGAGCAACTATCTGTTGCCGCGGTTGGCGGTGGTGGATCCGGAGCTGTCCTATGGTTTGGGGCCGCGGTTGACTGCTGCGACCGGACTGGATGCATTGACCCAGTTGATTGAGCCTTTTGTTTCGGGGAGAGCGAATGCCTTGACCGATGGTTTGTGCCGGGAGGGTCTGGTGCGTGTCGCGCGTTCGGTACGGTTGGCGCACGAGGTGGCGAAGCGGGTGGAGGGGGATTTGCGGCCTGACTTGAGTGGAGAGGAACGGAGGGCGCGCGAGGACATGGCGGTTGCTGCGTGTTTTGGGGGGATGGCCTTGGCCAACGCCGGGTTGGGTGCGGTGCATGGTTTTGCGGGGCCGATCGGGGGGGCTTTTCCTGCCCCGCACGGTGAGGTGTGTGCGGTGCTGCTGCCGCATGTGATTGAGGAGAATATCCGGGCTTTGCAGGCTCGGGAGCCGGGGAATCCGGCGCTAGAGCGTTATCGGGAGGTGGCGGGTTTGCTAACGGGGCATGCCGACGCAAGCCTTCGGGAGGGTTTGGCTTGGGTGCAATCACTGGTGCTGGACCTGCACATCCCGACCTTGTCTGAGCACGGGATTGTTCAGGGCGATATTCCTTTGCTGGTGGAGAAGGCGCAGCGGGCGAGCAGCATGAAGGCGAACCCGATTGTCCTGAGCACGGACGAACTGGCCCGGGTATTGAGTGAGGCTTTGTAAGGGGGTTTTGGTCCAGCCCAGTGGGTGGGGTGAAAAAGCCGGGGGGCGGATGTTACCAGTTATTCAAAAGACGTGCTTATATAGTCCATTACTCGGATTGCCGGTTTAATAGCCGCTCTGATATGGGATTGACTGTGGTTTTGCGCACGCCCAGACCCATTACCATGTGCAGTCAGCGGTGGCTCGACGCTGCGGCCATCGCAGCGATGGGTGTCCTTCTGGCTGTGACGCCTTTATGTGCCCAGGTTGTAGATCGAGGGGATGGTACCACCACTTTTGAGACGGGGGGCAGCTTTCCTCTATGGACGGGGGAATGGGTCTTTGAGGTGCCGGCTCTGGAGTTTGAGCCCACCCTGGAGTTGGAGGTGGGGTTTAGTTCGGAGGAGCCTGAAGCGTTTGGGGCCTTTCTCGATTCCTTTTCACTAACCCTGCAAACCACTGACGGAGTCTCAACCGCCGTGTTGGTTACCATGGATCCGACCGGAGCGGTGTGGGCTCCGGAGACCCCGGGTGGGGTGGCGGTGGATCTTCTCGACCTGAACACCTTGGAGGTGGTCATTGATGAACTGGATCCCGTTTATCCGTACTCCCAGGCCTTTACCGTCAGCTACCGGCTCCCGAGTGAGCTAGCGGGGACGGGCGTGACACTATTCGGCGATTTATTTGATAACCAGAACGAGTGGAACTCCGTGGCTTACGTGACCTCTCCGGGGATCAGCAGACTGCCGGCTGTGGATGTTTCAGCGATTGCGGGTGATCTCACACTCTTGTTGAGCCGGAGCGGTGTCGGGTTGCTGACCGTGACCAATGCTGGTCCGGATATCGCCACAGCGGTGGTGGTGAGCGGGGTTTTGGGTGCGGGTGCCGGGGTTCTTGCCGGGGCTGGTTCGAGCGGGTTGTGGGTGGCGGGCACCAACGGATGGATCTGGGAAGTGGGCGTCGTTCCGGCGGGTGGTTCTGCGCAGTTGGAACTCACCCTTGCAGGGGAGGTGGAAGGAGAGTGGACCCAGGACATTTCGGTGCAGGCTGGTGAGCTTGAGACATCGTATTCGAATAACACCTTTATCTGGTCGGGGGAGGTGCTTCCCCTGACCGGACTGGAGCTGGCTTTGGTTGGTGACTCCCAGCGGGTTCTGGAAGAGGAATGGGCGGATGGAATTGTGGTTACAAACCGTGGACCGTCGGCGGCTACCGGTGTGCGTTTGCAGGGGGGTGTTCCTGCGGGTTTGCGGCTTTTGAGTGATGGGGTGACGGATCGTGGAGACGGCACGTGGGAGCTGGACCTGGGCGATATAGCGGTGGGGCAGATGGAGACGGTTGAGCTGCGATGGCGCGCCCTTGAGGCTGGCAGCTGGACCAACGCGGTTGAGCTGAGTGGGGCGGAATCCAACGTTGAGGGGGTGCGGCTTTTGGCCCGATGGGTTGTCGAAGTTGAGTCGCCGCTTGAGCCCTCTGTGCGGGTCGAATCTGCGGACCGGGTGGATGGGGAGTATCTTCTCGAATCAGCGGCGACCGTGGACGGGGCTGCTGGACTCGTGAGGATTCGAGAATTCGGTCGAGCCAGCTTTTACAGGCTACGGTCCACTCCGAGAGCGCGGATTGCTGAGTTCGCTGTGGTTGATAGTCGCCGGGTGGAGCTTGGCTATTTTTACGATCCTGAACTTTTTGTGGTCGAGGGTGCGGTGGCTCCTGACGGTGAGTGGTCGGAAGTGTCTGCCGTGGAGTTGAGGCTGGAGGAGCAGCGGGTGGTGGTGGCCAAGGCCACTGCACCGCCATTTTTGCGCATTCGTAGTGAGGCTGAGGTGAACATTACCGGCGTAGCACAGGAGGGGGATGGGTTCATGCTGAGCTTTGAAATCATGGGGGGGGAGCCAGTTCTGGAGTCGTCCTCCGTTCCCGAGGGGCCTTATTCCGAGGAATCCGGCGTGGGTGTGGATCCAGTTGCCCGAAGAATGGTGCGCTTGGTCGACGGGGGGCAGCGGTTTTACCGGTTGGTTTCAGACAGGGAACTGAGGGTGACCTCCATGGTGAAGGAGGGTAGGGACCTGTTGATTTACTTCGAGTGAGATGAGGAGAGGCATGCGAGTTGAGGTGACGAGATTGTTGCTGGCCTGTCTGGCTGCGTTGCTGTTTCCGGCCTGTGGGATGGGGGCGGAGCGCAGCTTTGAGGTGCAGGGGGTGCCAGTTGTCCTGGATGATGTCAGCACTGAAGTTGGCGTACAGTTCCGGTCGATGCGTTTGAACCGTGCGCAGGGGGTATGGAATGCGGAGATGGTTTTGACCAACCGATCGGATCGGATTGTTGAGGGACCGCTGCTGGTATCGGTCGAGGAGCTTCGGGGTATTGGCGGTTGGTTGGGGGTGGATGGGCAATCGGGTTCGCCGGCGAGGGATTATCTGGATTTCTCGGCGGCATTGGAGCAGGGGCGGCTCTTGCCGGGGCAGGTTACGCCAGGTCGGACCATTTCCCTGACCCCGGTGACGGGGCAGGTGCCGGCTCCGGTGCTTGCGGTGTTTGGTCGATTGGATCCGGACCGGGTGGCCTTGGCATGGGTTCAGACACTCGATGAATCGGGCCTTCCACTGGCTTCAGTTATTGTGGAGGAGTCCGGGCCTGCCGGGACGACGACCCGGGTTTCCGATTCTGAGACGGGTTTGCTGACCCTGGGCGATGGTGGAGGTTCCTTTTTGTGGAAGTTTAGTGCCGAGGGGTATTTGCCGGTATGGCGCAGAGACGTACTCGATGGTAGCGGAGTTGCTCTGTTGCCGAATCCACAGCTGACTCAGCGGAGCACCGAGGTGGTTCAAGTGACCCCCCTGGGGGGGCAGGTGCTTGTGGGGTCGGGGGGGGATCTCGAGATTCCATTTTCTGCGGGGCAGGTTAACCAGACTACCGGGTTTACCCTCACGGGGCTGGATGCCCAGTCCCTGCCGGCGCTGCTGCCATCGGGTTGGAGTCCGTTACAGGCTTTCTGGCTGGAGTCGGACCAGGCGTTGAGTCACCCGTTGAATCTGCGGGCGACCCTGTGGGGCAATGTTCTGTCGGGTGCCTCGGCGGTGCTGGTTCGCTGGGATGAGTCCGCCCTGGACTGGGTTGCAATGGAGGGTTTCACCGGGGTGGGCACCAACCAGGTCGAGTTGGCCTTGTCTCAGTTGGGGGCGTTTGCGGTGGTGATTGCCGATGATGGGAGAGTTGGGCCCGAGGCGGGCAATCCCTTGATGGGGGTGGTGCCGGGGGATTCGGCGCTGCAGCGCAGTGACACGAGCTGGCAGCGAATGGATCTGGATGCTTCGTCACTTGAGGCGGAGGGGCAGGTGGAGCCGCCTTTACGACTGGCGAGCCTGGTTCCTTCCGAAGTGACTGCTGAGGCGTCGGTGGTCATTCGCCATCCCGGTGCTGATTTGCCCAGCGGTCTGCTCCTCAGGGGAGAGATTTCAGAGACGTATTCCCTGAGGGATGGAACGATACGGTCATTGCCTACCCACGAGCGGTTTTTTGTGGGCTACAGGCGTCCCGGCGGTAATCCCCGGGAGCTTTACGCGTCCTTTCCCCTGCGTCCTCAATACCTTTTCCCCGGCGAGGAGCTCGTTGAAGTTACAGTGGACGTGGCGGTCTTTGTGGGGGGTGATTTCACCGGAAAAGTTATTGGACCCAAGGGAGGGCAGACGGTATTCGACAACTTGAAACTCCTGGTCTCCGCTGGTGCACTGCCGCGGGCGGAGGGCGTTCGCCTGAGGAAGCTTGCCGGGGACGCCTACCCGGGTTGGGTGCCGGAGGGTTACGACATTGCCGCCGCCTTTGAGCTTGGCGTGGGGGAGCTGGACAGCGGGGCACGGATTCTGTTTGAGGCCGAAGGGATGCCCCCGGATACGTTGTTTGTCTTGGGGCGTGCGCTGATGGGGGGGAACTGGCGCGGTTTTGAACCGGTGGAGCGGTTGGCGACGGACTCTGCGGGGCGTTTGCGTTCCATCGAGCCTGCTGAGGGGCCACGGCTGGGCGGGATCCGGCAGGCTGGACAGTATGCCTTGGTGACCGTGCCACAGCCTCAAGGCGTGGTTGCAGGCGTGGCGCGAGATGCTGCGGGTGAACCATCGGCAGGGCTGCCGGTTCGACTCAACGCACTTCCCTGGCTGACTATCTCGGGTGATGGAGGCGCCTTCCGGCTTGTGGCTCCGGAGGGCGAATCCGAACTGGCAGCCTTCGATCCTGCCAGTGGGGATTTTGGGAGCACTCTCGTGACTGTGGTAACCCCTTCCGCCGGCGTCCAAGCCGATCTCGCGGTGGTGGCCTCGGGTCCCCGGGTTGTCTCCGTCATCCCCGAGGATGGGGCGCGGCGAGTGCCGGCATCCACCTCGGTGCAGGTGGTGTTTTCCGAGCCTGTTTCGCGGACCAGCTTTGGCGCGAACGGCATTCGTCTGCTGGCCGAGGACGGTGCGATTCTGCCTGGAGGATTGAGTCTGAACCTGTCAGGGACCAAAGCCACTTTTCTGCCTGCGCAGCAACTCTCGCGGGGCAAGACGTATACTGTGGAGATTGACCCGGGTTTGGCCGATGGCACCGGGCTGACCCTGGTTGGGTCCAATACGTTTACCTTCGAGGTCTTGCCGCCCTCCACCCGGCGGGAGGGGGCTCAACTGGTCATTTACGAACCTGGAGCCACCAACATTCCTCCGGCGATTACGGATGCTATTCCTGCGTTCATTCCCGGGGAAGATCCGTTTGCGATCGTGGTGCATGGACAGCCCGGGGTGGCTGACCCGGAGGTGCCGGTCGTCCTCACCAACGAAAGCACCGGGGAAACCCAGACGGTCTTGAGCCGTGTCGATGGGAGCTTCAGCAGTTTTATTGCAGGCACTGAGGAGGATTTTATCAGTGCCACCTTTGTGAACCTGAACGGCACGCGGGTTTATGTGCCGGTGAGTCGTCAGGAGTTCGACAACGGTTTCGTCGGTCTCTACCAGCAGGGCGGCATCCTGGAAGCCCAGAGCGACGGAGGGCCGGTGCAGGTCATCCTTGAGCCGGGGGATTTGCAATCGCGGACCAAGCTGGCAGTCCAACCTGTTCCATTGGGCGGCGTCATGGATTTTCTGAACGGCATCCAGCCTGAGGGAGGTGCGGTAGTTGGTGGGGCGGTGGTTTCGATGGATGATCCCTCCCAGCAGGTATCCAGAGCCGAGTTGAGTTTTGCAGTAGACCTTTCGGCCTTGAATCTGGGCCCTGGAGTAGGTCCGCAGGATGTCACGTGGGGGTTGGCCATCCCCCACGACTATGGTGAGGGCACGGTGTTTGAAGTCATTGACGAACTGCAGTATGTGGATGGTGAACTGCGCACCTTGGGACTTCCGGGAGCGGTGGAGGCTCCGGCATCGGCGCTGGCGTTGCAAGTCCATGACGTGTCGGCCCTGGGCAGAATGGAGGGGGACATTGTTACCGAGCAGATTCGGTCTCCGATGACGGTTGGTCTGTTTTTCAAGTTGTTCAACAAGTTGAAGGGTGTGGGTCGTCCGAGCAACGGGGCGATTGACGCATTGGGCAAGGGGCAGAAGGTACTCTCGGCGTTTGGTCTTCCCGGTATTGGAGAAACCGTGACTCACCAGCTCCTGCTTCCGATCATGATGTCCCAGGGGACTTCCTTGAGCATTGGCGGGACAGTGAAGACAGCACGGCGCCTGTCAGACGGGAGGCGTGATCCGGACTTTGCAGGGGAACCCGTATTGGGAGCCACGATTATGCTGGAGCAGCCCCCGCTGGACAATCGCCCGGGCAAACTCCGGCCGGGAACCATGTATACTTCCAGCTATCCTCCCAATGGCAGCTACAGCTTTCGCTTCCCTGTGACCCTGGAGAGTGCCCAATTGCTGGTGACCGGGACACACCCACGATTTCCATTTCAGCGGCCCTACGGTGGTGTGGTCGCCGAGTCCCTGGCCGACCGCTTCAATTCTGGCAACTTCGCATTGCTTCCACTTTTCTTTGAGGAGGTGAGCGTTGACTCATTGCTCACCGGAGAGGACCCCACTCCTCCCCTGATCCGTTTTGCCCACTCCCCGGATTTGCCGTCCCCGTCCAGCGAGACCGCTCCCAGCCAGGCACAACTTGTGGTTGAGGCTTTAGATGACAGAGAGATCATTGGGCTGCGCCTTGACGTGCAGCAAGTCCTTCGCTTGGGGGACGGGCTGCTGCTTGAGCCGGGGGATGTGGTTGTGGAGTTGCTCTCTGAGGAGTCGACTCCCAACCGCCTGCAGCAGCGGTATTCGATCAGTTCGCCCCACAGGGCGAGTGTAGCGTTTCGTGCATACGCCACTGATGCCTCGGGTAATGAGCGGCAGGCGGCATATTCGATTTTGTTTGGTGGTGATCCGGTAGAAGTGCAGCCGGAGAACCCTGACGACCAGATCGGGCCGAGCGTGGTGTTCACCTGGCCTCAATCCGGTGCTGTCGGGGTACAGCCTGGAACACCGGTTGTGCTGCGGTTTAGCGAGCCGATTGAGGCGAGCATGTTTCTCCCTGGAAATCTCGACTGGATTACCTTTGCCAGGCACGAGGTTAGCTCGATCGAGGCTTCGCCTGACTATCGGCAGGCGACTATTCACTACCGGGGCCCTTCGGTCGGAGTGGTGGGTTTTACCTTGAACAGCCTGCTGCTTGACCGAAACGGGCAATCCTTCGACCAGTTCCCGGCTGAGGAGGGAAGCCAGTCCTATTCGGTTGAGTTCGATCTGGCCGAGGTGATTACCCGCGAGCTGTCGCCGGCCCCTGTTTCGGGGGGCGGTGTTGTTTTCAAGGGAGGTTATGCTTACGCGTTGGATCGTCTTGGTCCCCGGGACGGTGAGGTAGCTGTATTCAGCGTCGAGAATCCCGATGCGCCGGTGAAGGTGGCATCGATCAGTCTGCCGGGTTACCCGTCAGCAATGGAGCTGCTCCCCGACTATTCCTTCAAGCTTGGCGAGGGCGGGGAATGTTTGTCGGGCGACTTTCTGGCGGTTGCTGGTGGGAATTCGGGGTTTGAAGGTCCTCCCAAGTATCTGTGGGTGATTGATATCAATGATCCGCTGCGTCCTGCCCGCCTCGCATCTGCGGTGATCTCGTTTTCCGAGACCGCCCGGATTCACGGCATGAAATGGAAGGCCCCGTTGTTGGGGCTAACGGTTTTGGAAGGGGATGTCACCTCGGTCCAAGTGTTTCATCTGCCGAAGTTTGTTTACGGGCTACTGTCGTCAGCCAGCGTTGCTGCCGGTTTTCCATCGGACGGCGACCCCGGGTTGGATGCCAATGGAGACGGCGACTATTGCGATGAGGGTGATCTGCAGCCGTTGCCATCGAACCAAGCCAACCAGGTCTTCGGTTTTGAGACTTCGTTTGGGCCGCTTGATCCCGAAGAGAGGCTGATGGATTTCGACATTGATGTGGACCGCGGTTTATTTGGGATCGTCTATCGAAAGGTGGGGGCTCAGGCGGGTCGAATTGGTTATCGCAGCATCTTCTACGGGGGACAGGTTGTTCCGGAGGAGCAGGGTCACGTTGTTCTGGCGGAGAATGGCTTTGTGAAGCGGTTGATGTTCTTGTCGGGGACACCGGTTGAGTTGAGTGATGCCGGGGAAATCGGGTTCCGCGACTTGGCACTCATCACCGTATCTGAAGATCCCAGCCGTTTGGTTCTGCTGGACCTATCCGATCCCCTGAACCCCGTCTTCATCGGGTACCTTACGCTTCCTCCCGGCAGTGGCATTGCACAGTCGGTGCAAAAGCGGGGGGACGGGTTTCTGGTTGTGGTCACTCAGAACCGGATGTTGCTGCTGGACCCGATACGCCTGATGTATCCCGATTCTGCGGAGGGGCATTCTGCTTTCATTGGCGACCTTGGCTCCATTGGTTCGAACATGCAGCGGTTTGTTGCAGACACCTCGGGGCTGAACATCAGCTCGAGCGGGGGCGATTCACGCGTGTTGTTTAGCGGTCCGACTTTCCAGATTGTTACCTTTCCTGAGGTGCCGGAGGTCGCACAGATTCCGCTCTTGTCAGAAGCGGGCAAGCGTCAACTGTTGAGTGTTGCACGCGAGTTCCCGGCCTTGTCCGTAGACCCGCTTGAGTTTGAGCCCCTAACCGAAACCGTGACGGTTGCGACCCCGAGGCCGGTCTCTCCGGAGACTCACCATTTTGTCTACCTCACCATGCCTGGGGGAGCTGGTGCGGAAGTTCCCTTGGCGGCTGTCTCCCTTTCTGCAGACGGCAAGCGACTCCAGCAGGGACTCTCTGGAGGTATGCCTGCCTTCCTGCTGGATTCGGGCAGCTATGATGAGCTGGTCGCCGGCGGAAATCCTGACGTTCAGTCGGGCGGGGAGATTCCCTGGAAGACAGAGCTCATCGCCCGGAGGTTGTCGGATGATGTCAGGAGTCCGTTATTCAACTCGTATCTTGCCGGGCCGTTGGTGCTGACATCCCGCGGTCTGAGGCTGCCTCAGTATGAGTTGTTGGAACAGCAGCTTGAGAGGACCTATTTAAGGGCTGGTCGATATTTGTGGGTGGGGTTGGCCCCGGGGGCAGCCGGTCAATCCAGTTTCCTGGCTGGCTACGCCAGCAGAGTGGCCGGAGACGAGGTGTTGCCCGGCAGTTCGCGGATATACCCGGTTCAAGCGAGGAAGAATCCCCTGATCCTTATTCCTGGCGTCATGGGTTCGTTGTTGGAGGACGGGGATAAGAACGCGTGGATGGCGGTGCTTGATTCCTCGAAGGCGTCGTTGTCCATGAACCCTGATGGCAGTTCAGAGAAGGACATATCGCCCTCGGACGCGTTGCGTTTCATCGGACAGGGTACGTTTGCGGGCAGTGTTTTAGAATATGCGAACTCACTGAGTCCCGATGCCAGAGAGTTGTTGACCGTTTACGGCAAGCTCATCGATTACCTGACCAACGAACTGGATTACGTCGAGTATGACTTCCGTTCAGGGAACGATCCCAAGGACATGGAGTCCAAGCGGGGATTAGGTCCTGGTCCGGATCCCCAGCTGGGGCAGGATCCGCGTCCCAATCTCTTTGTCTTTCCGTATGACTGGAGGCTGGACAATGCGGAATCCGCTTCACGTTTGGAGGCTTATATGGAGGTTGTGCGGCATTACCACCCCGACATGGACCAGGTGGATATTGTGGCGCACAGCATGGGTGGATTGGTTGCCCGTCGTTTTCAGATGCAGAACCCGGACATGGTTGGCCGGTTTATCTCCATAGGCTCGCCCTGGCTGGGTGCTCCCAAGGCTTTGGGAGCTTTGAAGACCGGCGACTTTGATGACTTGGCAGTCAACGTCCTGATCGACAAGCCATCCCTCAAGCGGATAGGTAGGAACATGAAGGCCGTGCATCAGCTTTTGCCGAGCTGGGGTTACTTTAGTCTGGGTGCGGACGTGCTCCGCGAAGTGGGTTGGGATGCGAATGAGAACGCTGCGTTCTATGAGAACTACACGTATACCGATTACCTGACACTGTTGGATGAGCACTTGTTTGCGGAGGAGGACGCGGTTGCCGGAGGGGTTCACCTGAAACCGATTCAGGACAGCAACGAACCGTTCCATCTTTCACCGGTGAATGGGCATAACCAGGACAACTGGAGGAGCGACACTACAGGTGCTGAGTTCTATCATGTTGTCGGGCTTCAGAGCATTCCCGCCACTGTGGGCAAGGTCATGCTGTCCAATCGCCTGAGGCCGATTGAGGATCTTCAATCCGACGTGGTGCTCTCGACTTCCGGGGCGGGGTTCACGGATTTTGAAAATGGAACAGGGCGCCAGGAGCGCGCCCTGGGCACCAACGAACTCGTATTCCCGCAGGGTGAAGGGGCTTATCGCATGGAGCGGCGCCTTGAATTCATCAAGGTGGCCGGTGATGGCACCGTACCCCTGCTGAGTGCTGCCCGGGGGTATGGTTCGACGGCTGACTTCAACGCACCCGGGGCGATTGTTTTGCCGGTGGTCAGCACGACACTTGAGGACGACTGGAAGGCCGGGCACAACGGGATGCTCAAGAACGACGCCGTATTGCGCCTTGTAGGTGATATTCTGGGAGGCTTGGTTCCCTCTGCGGTGAATCTTCAAATATCGGCCGGAGGGGAGAGCCTGCTGGAGGGGGTGGAGAGCAGATTTAGCGCTTCGATTACAGCGGCTCCTGTGGAGGCGGAGGGTTCCCCCGTTTACACCTGGGATTTTGGTGACGGGGCCTTCCAATCGGGTGGGTCTAACGCGGTGCACACCTTCCTGGATAACGGCGTTTACACCGTTACCTGTGCAGTCACCTACACCAATGGGTATTCGGGGTTGACCAGCCGGACGGTGACTGTGGCGAATCAGCCTCCGATGAACACGCGTATCCGGAATGGCGGGGTCGAGGTTCCTGTCGGTTACAGTCTTATTCTGGAGGCTGACTTCCGGGACCCCGGGGTATTCGATAGCCACACCTTTGAATGGAAAGTGGATGAGGGGGAACCCATTTCGGGTCCATTTGCGTTGAGCGTTTCCTTTGATGAAGAGGGTTCCCATAGCGTCTCCGTCAGGGTGATCGACAAGGATGGCGGCGAGGCGACTGCGACCACCACGCTGACCGTGTCTGCTGACGCCCCGGTTCCTGCCCCACCTCTGGCAGACGCGGCCGAGGAGTCCGACCCTCCCCTGGCGAATGGGCCTCCGCACCTGTATGTGAGGGTAGCGGGTCATGACACGGACCTCGTGTCCAAGCGAATCTACAACGATGGGGTGGATATCTATGCCCCGATCCAGTCGCTGCCCGTTCCCGAGCTGCAGTCCAGAATATTCCGTTATTTGGGCGGCCTGTTCATGAACGATGGCTCTGAGGATTCTGAGTTCATCAATGTTTACCGCCTGAACAACAGCCTCTCCAATCCGGTAACCCGGACTGAGATTGAGGTGGAAGGACGGGGGACTCCAGTCGCACTCGAAGTCCTGTATCTAGAGGGCAATGTCCCCCGCATTTTTTACAACGCGGAGGTGCCCTCCAAGGAGGGGGACAGGCTTCGGTTCACTTTCAACTGGGACGAACCTCAGGCGGCTAGTTTTTCGAGCAACAGCATTCCTATCACCACAGCACACTGGGTTCTTGGGAGGCAAGCGGCGGACCGTGTGGGACCCTTGGTTCAGTCGTTTGTGGACGATGCGACAGAAGAGTTTGAGCTTCGCACTCTGGACAACTTTTCTGCTCCCGAGCAGACGGAGGTTTTCTTTGCGCTGGACACCGATGAGGACGCCACATTTTCGGATGAGACATTTTACCCTCTCACGACGAAGCAGTTTCCTCGTCCTGTAGCCCCCACGAGACCGGTGATCTACCTTGCACGGGATGCGGTGGGGAATCTCTCGGAACTACGATCGACTGAGGCTGAGATTTCACCCCCGGAAGCGGATTACGATTGCGACCAGCTCAACAAGGTTCGAGCAGCCGTACGGAACGTCATCCGTCGTGGGCTGGGGCAGCCGTTGGTCCGGAAGATGATGATCAACCGGAATGATGCCTGGTTTTTCGAGCAAGGGACTGGCGCGTGCCTCTGGAAGGACGACTGCGAATCCTGTCGAGGCGTCTACATCTTCGGCAAGAGCGACAACGACTATGAGATGTTCTTTCCGGTTCACTACAATGACGCACCTGATTTGGGGACGTTTCTGGCGACTGATCCGCACAGCGCGTTTAACATGGAGGGTGACTGGTATTTTCGCCCTCCGATGGCCTTGGATGAGAACCTGCAGCCTGTAGCCGATGCCGGGGGTGCAGCCTTTTTCCGATACACGCTGCCTAACGGGCGCGTGAACCAGGATCAGGAAGCATTCTTCGATATCTCGGTTGAGGAGATTCCGAATCCGCTGACTCCGGCGCAGGTGGTATCCCGTGAACTCACCAGCCTGGTGCAGGGCAGTGCCGAACTTAAGAAGTTCCTGCCGGACGTGTCGTTTTTCCCGTTCCGAGCGGAACATTTTGAGTATGGGGTCATGTCTCTCGAAAGGCCCCCTCCGTTCGGAGATGACCCCATTGGCGATGCCGGGATGGGACGTGCCCTGCTGCTGTTGAAGTGGGTGCTTGAGGGTGCCTACGTAACCTTTGATAGCGGTGGTCTTAATGCAGATGCACCCAGCCTTGAAATGGTCTTCCAGAACCTCAAAAACCAGGGCATCCCGCTCGCCGAGGGCTTTGAATGGGGGGTGTATCAGGACTTTGCCGCATTGAGCGGTCATACTCATCTCTTTGTGCAGGACAAGCCGGTCCTCGGGCCTGACGGGGTGGAGTTGCTCACCAACCTTGCGGATGGATTCGACAAGCATAATGAGAAGTCGATCAAGAAGGCCGGGAAGGCTGCCATTCGGGCTGCCTTAGCGCGGTTGGCCGGGGATCCAGCCTATGCAGATCTGGTGCTGTCCGTTAGTCCCATGGACTACAAGACGGCTGGCTTGAAGTCATTCGAGGATTTCATCGCAAGCATCGCGAAGACATCTGCGGCGTCGGCTGCCTACGGGACCTTTCGAGAGGACATCGATGACTTTCTGAAGGCTAAACTGGCCAACAAGGAGTTTCTGGCTGATCTCCGTGCCCAACATGGAGAGGAAGAATTCATCCGGCGCTGCCAACAGTTCCTGCGCACCGTTGTGCAACCGGCAACACTTTCCACCTACAATGATTATCTGGCGGATCTGAGTAACTCGGGAATGATCAACGAGCTGCGGGCCAGAAACGACAACATGTCTGCTGTGGAGTTTGGATTCAGGCCTTCGGGTTCGCCCCGGTTTTTCCCGGGCCGACATACGATGCAGGGGCTGGATCCCAACCGGAACCACACGGTCGACTACGATTTCACCTTGCAGCTTCAGAACCTGAGCGATGAAGCCTTCTCAGGCATCAACATCGCGATGGACCCGGGTGGTGAGCGTCCGCTGCAGAGGGGGTCATTCAGCGTCGACAGGAAGTCCACCTCGACGATCAAGGGTAATGCGTCCAAGGGCCAGTATTTCTACTTGCAGAGGGATGTCGCGGATCCCGGCACTGTGGCGGGGTACCTTGCTGCGAATAGTCCGGGCGATAGAGAGGATGAGAGTCTGGAAAAGAACAATCGTATTGAATTCGAGCATCGGATTCTTGGATTCAACGACGATCTCTTGACGAGTCGCCGTTACCCGATCATTCGCGTCCGGGTTGTTCAGGACGGGGCCGATGATTACAAGCTGCAGTTCATGCTGGTCGAAGGATACCGAACAGTAACCGATGCCCTCATTTTCATACGGGGTATGCAGGGTGAGTGGGTGGTGCTGGATAACGGGGAGGTGTCGTTCAGCCAGCTGTTGGGGCATATCGGTGATGGAAGCGATCTGGAAGTGTATGGACAGACCCCGGATCTGGAAGTTTCCCCGACAGTGACTATTCAGCCGTTTCTTACCGGGCTATTCCGCTCGGGAGGAGTGCCAACGGATGCCGAGCGAAACATGCTTCAGTGTATTGATGCCCAGTTCCGTGCCAACCAGGAGGACTTGCTCGAGTTCAGTAAGCTGATGGCGTTTTATCTCCGGCCGATCTGGTCCGAAGTGCTTAGCCTGTCCTCGGTCGCGGAGTTCGAGGCTGTTTCCGCGGAATTCGATGCCGTATTCGCAGATGAGGCTTCGGCCTGTCGGGATATCGGGAAGCTGCTGATTCTTGACGATGCCGAGTGGTTTAATCCGGGACGCCAGCTCGGGGGTGTTGGGAAGATCTATCTGCACGAGGGGCTTCGTATGCTCGATCCGGTGCCGATGTTTTCCGGAGCGGCCCCTGCCATTGACGTCATTCAAGTTGAGCTGCTTCATGAGATTGATTTCCGGGCGAACTACCTGGTCCGCGAGGGACAGCCGCTTGACGTCGCAGTGATGACTGAGAGCGGTGAGGTCGAGACGCGTTCTGAGAACCTGCAGATCGATATGGTGTTAAGGGATGAGTTCCCCGAGATCTCACCCACGTATGGGTTCTATCGTGATTCCAGGCAAAGCCCGCCCACGCATCCTGAACCCGCATGTGTCCAGGTAGAGATCAAGGTGACTTCTGAAGGGGCATTCGCGGACAACGCGTTGGTTCTGAGCCTGACTGAGAAATCCGAGGAGATCCCCGGTTCCACCTTCTTCATCAGGGGTTCCTCGGGTAGTTTCCTGCCTCAGGATCGGAGCGTCACATTTGCTGAATTGGCCGGGATCATTAGCGTTGGCGGAAGCGTGGAACTTTATGGGGAGGATCCATCCGGGCGCCGCTCTCCGACCTTGGAGATTCAGCCCTTCCTGGAACCCATGTTTCGATCGGGTCGCGCTCCCACTGTGCCGGAATTGAAGATGCTGGAAGTACTGCGGCGCCAGTACCCCCTCGATGGTCGAGGTGATTCGAGTATTGAAGAGGAGCTGGCCGCTTTCGGGTCCATCATGGCTTACTATCTCCGGCCAATCTGGGAGGACATCTTGAGCATCAGTACGGTTGGTGACTTCGAGATGCGATCGGAGGAATTCAACGTCTCCTTTTCGAGTGAGGCGACTGCCTGTAATGAGATTGGCAAGCCTTTGGTGCTCTACAATACCGACTATTTCAATCCCGGACGGCAACTGGAGGGTGTGGGGCACATTTACCTGCATGAGGACCTCACCAATGCTGGCTCGATCGCGTTATATGGGGGTGTGGCCCAGCCCATTGCGGTTATCCACACGGAGACCTTGCATGAGATCGACTATCGCGCCATCTACCAGGTTCGAGGAGACGACCCTCAAGTCGTTACTCTTTCCTCAACCGGGGGTGGAAGCAGCAGGATTTCCGAAAACCACTACCTCGACGCACTGATGATGAGGCGCTACCTGCAGGTCTATGCCACGACTCAGCTCTACCGTGATGAGTCCACAAGCCCGGTCACGCCAAAGCCCCAATGCCCATGATCTACCTCGCTCGCAATCTAGCTGTCGCAGTGCGGACCATCATGCTTTTGATGGTTGCTGGGCTGAGTGTCGTGGACCTTCACGCTGCGGTTTCACCGGTTGTGACGCTGCATTACAAGGTGGTTGGGTCAGAGTTGACGGCGACACCTGAGGTGTTGTCGGTGCCGAAGGGGATTGCAGGATCGATTCGGGTGGATTTCGGGTCGGTGGGGATTCCGGCAGAGTTGGCTGCGGGCACCTATCTGGAGGCGATTTTGCGCGGGCCGGGACTGCCGGAGTCGCGTCGGCTGGTTGGTCCGGCTAATGCCGCATTGATGCTGCCGGTGTTGAATCTTGTTGGTGATTATCAATTGGACAACATCCGGCTGGTGGATGAGGCGACGGGGTCGACGCGTTTGGAGGCGGTACCTTCGAGCATTCCGGTGACGGTTTTTGATGAGGTATTGGTGTCGCGGGTGACTTCGCGTCCGTTGACGTTGGACGAAATCCAGGAGAAGGGAATCGTGATTGATGAGGAGAACTTCAGGGCGGTGGAGTTTGAGGTGGGCTTTGTTTTGGACGGGGAGACCATTCCAGTGAAATTTCCGGTGGTGGCGCCGCAGTTCAAGCAGTCCACGGAGATTATTCCTGCGGCGGAGTTGGAGGAGCGTTTGGCGGAGGCGGCGGCTTTGAACCAGGAGCTGGCATCGGTGGCCGAATTGCCACCGGAGTTCGAGACAGCGAATTTGAACATTGTGGTTCAGGGCATTAACTGGCAGCGCACGGGCCCGGAGGGTGAGGAGGACTTGGCGCTACAGATTCCCCCGATTCCTGCGTTGATGGTGATTCCGGGCAACATTGGTTACCTGAACCAGTTTTTCAGCGTGCAGATCTTCACTGAGAACGCAGCGCCTGCGGGTTCCGGGCTCAGCGTGCATGACGTGAGGGCGGAGCTGAAGTTGCCATCGGGCCCGGACCGGGTGCGGGCGGTGGACTACTCGAACCCGGGGGATGATCCGCTTCGGTTTGCGCGGGTGGGGGATGGGGCGGAGATCCAGCCTGTGCAGCAGATCATGCAGGCGGGAGCTGACGGGGAGTACGGCACGGCTGACGATGTGGGGCGGCTTCATCCCGGGGAAGCCGGCCAGGCGGAATTTCTGGTTGAGGGTTTGCAGGAGGGGTTGCACGTCATGGATTTGGATTTGACTGCGGTCTTGGAGGGGTTGGCTGCGGGTCCGGTGACAGTCAAGGGCAAGGCGGCGGGGTCTGTATTGGTGAGGAATCCTAGATTTTCCATGGCTTTCTCGCATCCGAGGACAGTACGGGCGGGGGAGCCGTATGAGGCGAGCGTTACCGTTTTGAACACCGGGGTGACGGTGGCAAATCTGGTTCAGGTGACCTTGAGAAACAACTCGATTAGCGGGGGGGTGCTGGAGAGTGCGGAGACCGTGCAATTGGGGACCTTACAGCCGGGCGAATCGGCCACGGCGACCTACCGTGTGCGGGCGCAGAGGACCGGAGCGATTACGTTTTCCAACCTGACGACAGGCGAGGACAGCGTGGTGGGGCGTTTTCGATTACGGATGGGGGTGGACGAGCGGGGGGTGGCGTTATCGCCTGACACCTTGGCGTTACCGGATTTTGTGGATGAGCTGCCGCCGGAGTTGATGGCTGCGGCGAACCGTGTGCTGGGGCAGGCATTGAGTATCAGTACTGCGGCGCAGCTTCCGGCGGGAGTGGGGCGGGTGGCGAAGAGGACCTTGGTTCGGCGGGCGTTGGAGTTGGCTGAGGCAGGACAGCGGTTGCGTTACGGGGATCCGATCGAAAGGGTTTTGCCTGATTTGATGTTGGATTGGCAGGGGGGGCGCAGTGAGGGGGAAGGTTTTGATGAGATTCTTCGTCTGACGGGGGCCGGGAGAGAGTGGCGTTTGGCTTTGATGACGCTGATGGAGCGGTTGGATGGAATGGATGGTGTTTCACGGATGGCAGGTCGATCTGCTGACCTTGCCGGTCTGGGACAGAGCTTTTCACTGGCATCGACCACTGCCGGGACGCTGGTATATCGGGTGGGTGAGTTGGAGGCGAATGCATGGGATAGCATTGTGGGTCGGACTCATGTGTATACGGGAGAGAGTGGGAGCTGGGGTGCGGGGCCGGCTTTGTTCGAGGGGAGCTGGTCATGGGAGTTTCCTTTTGCGGAGGCGACGGTGGAGCTGGGCCTGTTACTGGTGACGGGGGATGGTCAGGCCCGTCAGCTGCGTCGTCGTCAGACCCTGCGCCTGCGTCGTCGTCAACGCCGCAATCGTGCAGGACAATAATCGGGATGGGGTGGGTGAGGCGCTATTTGCGGCGACCGAGACTGTGGTTCGCGAGGTTCCTCCGGCTCTCGTCGCGGTTTCCCAGGATCTGGAGGTGAATGCGGGGCGTCCTCCCCGTTGGTGTGGTGGTCCTCCGTGGGCCAACTATGGCACGGTGCTGGCGGTAGTCTATTCCAAGCCGATGGATGATGTCGGGGCGGGTAATCCACACAGTTACGGGCTTGATGGCGGAAACCGTGCGGCGTCCGTCAAGATTCAGCCCGGTGGACGGGTGGCTTTGCTCAACATGCGGCAGGGGGTCAGCGCTATTCGGCCTCGGACCATGACGGTTAGTGGTGTGATGGATCCGCGGGGTAATCCCATTGGAGAGGCATCGATGGGGGTGTATTCGGTTTATCCCGGCACGGAAATCCCCTTTAAACAGGGTGTAGCGGTGAAGGGTCGGGTGGTTGGGGGGACGGGTGCTGGTGTTGCCGGGGTTCCCGTGACACTCACGATGTATGATGAACAGCAGACAGCCTTTGAGTGCGTACCTTTTGTAGTCCGATCCAGTCAGGTCCGCACGGACGAGGAAGGGAATTTCTCCTTTGATTTTGTCATGGGAGGCATTTCCTATTCGATTTCTGCAACAGACACGAGCGGTTTGGATGATGCGGCCCTTGAGTTGATCATGGAGTCGGCTTCCGGGGATGCTTTCAGCCGGGAAAAGTTGTTGGAGTTGGCCAATTCACCGGCGGCCAAGGATACCCTGCTGGGTGCATTTGCAGTGGGGGCCATTCCGCAGGCCATAGCCAAGGCTGAGGGGCTGGACCGGGCATTGCTCCGGGATTTAGTACCGCTGGGATCTGGTCGAGAGGGGCAGGAGGTCCCGGTGGTTTTGCGCTTTCGCGGCCGTGCCTCCGTGGCTGGAACGGTTCTTGGGCCGGATGGTGTCACCCCGGTGGCTAATGCCGCGGTCAACTTGTATCCAGACCCGGACTCGAGGGAGATGGGAAGGGGGGTTTTTTCGGATAGCGAAGGCCGGTTTGCGTTCTTTGGGGTTCCGTTGGGTGTGTTTAGTGTGCAGGTCGCCACGGGGGATGGACAACAAAGGACGGTTGCGGGTGTGGTGGAGCAACCCGGTGGGCTGGTGGAAGTCCCGGTGGTCATGCCTGGGCTGCCCACTCAAACGACCACCCTGCAGGGACGAATCCTGGAGTCGGATGGCATCACGCCGCATCCGGGCGGGCGGGTATTCATCGGTCAATACAGTGCATCACAAAACGAGGTGCGGGAGGTCGTGGCGATCGTGGAGGCGGACAGTGATGGCGCGTGGTTGGCGTCAGGAGTGCCCGCGAATTCCTACAGCGTCGTGGCCGTGTCCCTTGACGGAAAGCGCAAGGGTGTTCGAGAGAGCATTGATGCTTCGCCGGGGGTGATTGCTTACGTGAACATACCCTTGCAATCGGTTACGCGGGTTTACGGGAAAGTACAGTTTGCGGATGGTCGACCTGCGGTGAACGCCCTGGTTGGTGGTGGGGAGGTATTGGTGCGCACGGACGGCCTGGGCCGGTTTGAATTGCCTGGGGTCCCTGTTGGGGAGCGTGTCTTGAGTGCCGGGTTGGAGCGGGATCCGTCGGCGGGACTGGATTTTCCGCGTCTGGGCAGTCAGAGGGCGACCATCATAGCGGGGACGGACAACTACGTGCTGATTACCCTGCGGCCTGCGGGACGCATTTATGGTCGGGTATTTGACGCCATCGGCAACCCTGTGCCGGGGGTTAGAGTGGCGATTCCCGAGGAGGGCGGGTTTTCGTGGACCGAGGCCGATGCTGAAGGCAATTACTTCTTTGAGAACCTGCCTTTGAAATCGGCCTACACCTTAAGTGCACCTGCTCCTGCGGTGGTTGATACCGACACGGGTGAGTTGATTGACCAGATTAAGACTGGCGGGGAGGAGGAAATATTGGCTGCGATTGGTGAGGCCTTTGCGTTGTTTACCGGGGCCAACGATCCGTTCCTGAATGGTGAACAGGTACAGTTCAACCCCCTGACCTGGGGGTTTGTGAAGACGGCGCTGCGTTTTGACGGGGAGAATGTCCGGGCGGATATCCGGTATCTGCGCCAAGGCTCGGTATCGGGTATTGTGTTGAATCATCAGGGGGTTCCGATCGGGGCACGGGTGCGGTTGACCGGGACGAAGCCGAGGATCAACGGCGACGTGGGTTTTGGTATTCGTGCTGAGCGCGACAGCGATCCAGCTACGGGCGTGTTTGAATTCCCGGGCCAGCTTTTGGAAGGGCCGTGGGGAGTGCAGGCGGCCAATCCTTTTTATCCTGTTGTGCTGAGCGAGAGCGGGACAACCACCATACTGGACCCTGATGTGGAAGGCCTGACCCTACAGTTTCCTGAGGCGCGTGAGGTGAATGGCAGGATTGCCGGGAGAGTCTTCCTGCCTGACGGGAACCTGGCCGGGGCTGGCGTGCAGGTGCACATTAGCTTCGGTGGCGACTATGTCATCCAGACCGACGAGAGCGGCTTTTTTGATACCCAGATTGCTTTGCCGGCCTTGGACTCCTACGGACGAAGTATTGGCTACCGGATGGAGGCGGATGATCCGGTCACGGGACTTCGTGGCATTTCATCCGTGCAGATGTCACCCGGAATCACCAACACAGTGGACATCCACCTCATTGCTCGAGACGGGGCATTGGAGGTGCGGGTGTTGCGGGCTGGTGGCCAGCCAGCGGCCGGGGCGATGGTATCGTTTGAACAGGGGAGTTATCCGCGGGATCGGGGGACGGGGTTTGCTGATGCGAGCGGTGTTATTTTGTTCGAGAACCTTTTTGTTGGAAGTTATGCCGTCAAGGCGGAGGCGGTAGAGGGAGCCACGATCGTTAGCGGGCGTGCGGCGGCCGGTGTCGGCAGTAGCGGCGCAGCCAGTGTCACCGTCATACTATCGGGGACAGCGTCTATTGAAGGTGTGTTTTTAAAACCGGACCGCATCACGCCCATCCCGTTTGCGCAGGTTGCGGTGGGTTCCCTGGGGTTTGCCGCGACTGATGAACTGGGGCGGTTTCGGTTTGATGGGCTGCCGGTGGGCAGTTTTGTGCTGCAGGGTTCGGATCCGGTGACTGGTGCATCGGGAAATGCGGTGGTGAACATTCAATTCGCGGGCCAGACCAAGGTGGTTGAGCTGATTGAGACTCCTCGAGGTACGGTGAATGGTCGGGTTTTGAACTCCTATGGGGACGGTTATCAGGCCGGGGCGAAAGTCACCCTGCGCCCCTCGGGCATTGGTGCGGTGGATCGCACGGTAACAACGGGGCCGGACGGCGGGTTCAGTTTTCCCGGGACGCCGAAGGGGGATTTTGTGGTTGAGGCTGTAAGCGGGGAGAGCCTGTATCGGGGTCAGGTTGCCGGGGTCCTGCCGTTCACGGCGGATTCAGTCGATGTGGAGGTGGGGTTGGAGCCCCTGTCGAGGCTTGAGGTTGTAGTGCTGGACTCCGGTGGAACCAACCAGCTGCAAGGCATGCAAGTGCGGCTCGCGTTGGAGGGGAAGATCAATCTCGTAAAGGATACCGATGAAGCTGGGGTGGCGAGATTTGACGGCTTGATTCTCTCGGCCGTCTACAGCTTGACCGTGCAGGATCCGGCCGAGGCGTATAACCGGCATCTGGAGTCTGTTTCTGTATTGACGCAGGGTGATGCTGAGCCGGTGCGGGTGTTGATGCCTGGTGTCGGGCGGGTGAGAGGGACTGTTTTTGGGAGTGACGGTCTTACTCCGGTAGAGAATGCGGAGGTCAGGTTACTGTTTAATGGTGAGCAATACCGGGGCGATGAGGAGGTGCGGTTTACCAGTCTGGACGGCACTTTCGATTTTGATCGGATGCCGGTGAGTGGCTATCGAATCAGCGCGAGCTCGTTGGCACTTGGCGTTTCGTCCTCTGGGGAACTCTCCGCTGCCGGTGAGGAGGATGTTGTGGAGCTGGTGCTGAGTGAGAGTGGAACAGTCCGGGGACAACTGGTGCGAGAGGATGGGGTGACACCTGTGGTTGGCGTGGATGTTGTCCTGGCCTTTGACAGCACCAGCGGGCTGGCTGGCATTGCGGTGGAGCGCCCTGCGGCTGACGGCTTGTTTGAGTTCAGGAATGTGCCGGTGGGTCCTGTCCGGCTGGATGCCGTTGCGCCGTCCTTTGGTGGGGTGGCCAGAGAGGTGGGAGAGCTGGTTGTGAACGGTGAGGAGCTGGATTTAGGTATCGTGGTGATGGATGAGTCTTCGCCTGAGGTTGTTCGAGTGGTGCCGGCTCCGACCGCGGTGGATGTTCCTACTACGGCTGTGGTGGAGGTGGATTTCAGCGAGGCCTTGGATCCTGAGACAGTATCGACCTCCGGGGTGTATTTGCGGGGCGGGAATAACCGTGTTCCTGCCGCTGTTGAGTTGGTGGAGAACGAACTTGGGCTCCATCGACGAATCCGGATAGCACCCTTGGCACCACTTCAGTCCGAGCAGCTCTACGAGGTCGTTGTCCTTGCCGGAGTATTGCAGAACTCTACGGGTGGCGTGATTGGGACAGGGCCGGCTGACAGGGTGGGGCGGACACTGGTGATTCCCTTTGTCTCGAGCTTTACCACGCGAGACAGTGATCCTCCGGTGGTCTCATCCGTCTTTCCGGAGGATGGTGCGGTTCAGGTTGATCCCAGGGCAGTGCCGAGGCTAAGCCTCAGCGAGTCGATTCGGCGAGAGCCCTTGCTGATGGTGTTGCAGGGGCCCGGAGGAGTTTTGGTTCCCGGTTCCATCCAGCTGGGGTTGGACGGCCTGGTGTTGAGTTATCTGCCCGAGCAGGAGTTGGAACCCAACACCACCTACACCCTGAGTGTTGCGGGGGTGATGGACCTGGCGGGTAACCTCGCGGTTACACAACCGATCGAGGTGACTTTCAGTACTCTTGATACCGTTGGCCCCACGATCAGCCAGCTTTCGATTGTGAACGGTCTTGCGCCGATAGCAGGAACCACCCGCACGGTTGTTGCCCAATTGGCGGAGGAGGAGGCTGGTGCTTCGGTTCGATTTACCCGCGATCTACAGCCTGCCGGGGTGGTTTCTGCGTCGCCCTATACCCTTCAGGTGAGCCTGCCTCAGAGTGGTGGGACGACTATCCGCGCCATTGCCTCGGATCGTTATGGTAACGATGGGCCCTTGGCTGAGCTTCGTCTGGATGTCATTGAGAACCAGGCGCCGACGCTTGAATTTCAACGGATCAGTCCTCCGTCCGGCCCTGTTCCCAGCGGCTCCTTTGTTCTGCTGGATATCGTGGCCGAGGATGATAGTCAGGTGGTGGACTTGAAGGCCATTGTCGCGGGCATTGCTTCGGGTGACGTGGCATCCACCAACAGCTCCAGGTTGCGGGTGCAGGGTTTTGTGCCGGCGGATACCGGACCTGGCCGCAGGGTGGAGGTTTATGCTGAGGCTACCGATGACAGTGGGGCATCGAGCGGGCAGCGGTCGCTGGTTATCGACGTGAGTGATGGAACCAAGCCGGGGGTGACGATTTCAGGGCCGGGCGAGGATGTGCGGATGGAGCCGGGGGTGTCTTTCGTCGTGGACCTGCGGCTTTCCGACAACTTCGGGGTTTCGGGAGTGGAAGTCCGCGCGAGCGGTGCCTTCGCCCTGACCAACACAGTGGTCTTCGAGCCGGGGGTTCTTACGGGTGATCGAAGCGTGGATGTGTTGGTGCCGTCGGAGGTGGTTCCTGATGGCGATTCCGTTGAGTTGACTGTGTTTGCCTTTGATGCGGCGGGCAACCGGTCTGCCGCGGTTCACGGGGGGTATCGACTTGTCGATCGGGTTGGGCCCGAGCTGCTATCCATTGATCCGGAGGATGCAGCTGTTGGCGTGAACCTTCTGCCGTCGTTGACCGCGGTGTTCAGTGAGGCTTTGGACCCGGCGTCCGTGGTGAGTTCGAATGTCGTGTTGACCGTTCTTGGAGGCGAGGACCCGGTTCCGGTTGACGCGGTCTTGTCGGAGGATGGCATGATCCTGACTGTGCGGCCTGTTTCGTCCCTGATGGTTGAGACCGACTACCAGTTACTCCTGACGACTTCCGTGACTGATCTTGCGGGCAATCCGCTTGCTGCGGAGAGTATCACTTCCTTCAGGACGGGTGATTTCCGCTTTGTGTCGCCGCTGGATGGGGCACAGCTGGTTGAGGGTCAGGCCCTGACCCTGGAGGCTGCGTCCACGACCACCACGGGGATTGCTGGAGTTGAGTTTTTCATGGGTGACGTCGTGTTGGGGGTGGTGACCAACACGCCCTACATGCTGGCATGGACTGCTCCAGCGGTATCCGGTTCAGTGGTGGAGCGGGTGGAGATCACCGCGCGAGCCACGAACGCCGATGCCGTGGTATTGGCGGAGGGCCTGGTTCGGGTTGATGTACATCCCGGGGCGGAGGATGCCGATGGCGATGGTCGTGACAACGGAACTGAGATCCTGGAGGGCAGTGATCCCTTCCGTTTCGATGCCATCCCGAGCGTGACTGGTCCCGAATCGGTGGAGCTGGTGCAAGGGGTTGTATCGAGCATTGCCTTTGGCGCCACCGATGCCGACGCCAACCTTCGGCGCCTGGTGGCCTACGGCGGCTTGGGTGGATCCGGAGTGCTGCGGGCGGACTATTATCGGCTTGGATCCAGTTTGAGCAGTCTGAGTGGGGTGAATTGGGATCGCACGCCTGATCTGACTGCACTGGTGGATGAGTTGGACATCAACCCGGGTTCCGAGGGCATGTGGCCCGGGGGTCCGGTGGATTACTTTGGCGTTCGGTTTTCCGGGATGCTGGTTGTTCCGCAGGAAGGCAACTACACCTTCTGGTCAAGCAGTGATGATGGATCGGCGTTGTATGTCGACGGACAGCGGGTGGTCAACAACGATGGTTTACATGGATATCTTGAGTCCGCTGGGAACATCCAGCTCACGGCGGGCTTGCATCAGTTTGAGCTCCGTTTCTTCGAGAATGCAGGCTCCTCAGCCATCCAGGCCTCGTGGGCCGGGCCCGGCATGGGCCGTCGTGTTCTGATCGCCTCCGACTTCAGTCCGGTGAGTTTTGCGCAGTGGGAGGAATCCGGATCGATTGATCTGCAGTCTCCGGATCCCATGTCCGGGCTCTCGGGAAATCTGCAGGTGCGCAAGGATGACCCTGGGTCCGCAGTGCTTCGGGTGCAGGCGATTGACGATCATGGTCTGGCTGGGGAGTGGAGCGTGGCGTTGACTGTGCTTCCGGACTTGGATGGCGATGGCGTGGCGGACCGGGACGACCCGGATAAGGATGGGGATGGTTTGTCGAACGTGGACGAGACCATGGTGGGGACCGATCCGTTGAATCCGGATTCGGACGGTGATGGGATACCGGATGGACTGGATGGGCTGCCATTGGCGGCCAACCGTCCTCCGGTTGCAGGTATTCTCAGTGCGGGTAATGCCCTGAGCTTTGATGGTGTGGACGACTTTGCCCAGCGGCTGGTTCCTGATAATTCGGTATATCCCGGCACGCAGAGCTGGACTGTTTCACTTTGGATGCGGTCGACGGGATTGTCCACGAACCGGGAGACTCTACTGGAGCACCAATATCGATCCGGTTCTATCATCCGCCGGATGGCATTGGCGTTGGATGAGGCTGGCGCAGCGGAGTTCAGCGTCATGGACGACAACGGGCAGTTGGCCACCGTCCTGGGTGAGTCGGATTTGAGGGATGGAAACTGGCATCACGTCGCAGGAGTATTGGACCGTTCATTCGGTGAGTTGCGTCTATTAGTGGATGGCAGGCCGGTGGCCCGGACGGATGCTTTGCTCTCTTCAGTCTCGATCTTCGGTAGTTCCAGCACGCTGTCCCTTGGACGCAGTTCAGGGACGGTGGGCGGTGATTTTGTTGAGTATTTCTCCGGTCAACTGGACGAGGTTCAGATGTGGAAGCTTGCCCGTTCGAACGAGGCCATTCTGAATGACTATCAACGGCCCCTTCGCGGCGATGAGAATGGCTTGGCGGGATATTGGAGTATGGATGCAGGGTTGGGCTTGTTTGATCCGGACGACAGTCTGGGTCTGAACGACCTGCTGCTGGGACAGGGAATCGAAACGAATGCGCCGGCCAGAGTGGCGTCGGGAGCAGTGGTCTATGGCGATGGGATCGTGCTGCTTGAAACCTTGGATGCCTCCACCTTGACCTTGTCGGCCTACGATGCTGACGGAGAAGAGCTGGTGATTCGCGTGAGCTCTCTGCCGGACCATGGCGTCCTGTATCAGACTGCGGACGGCGTCACCCCTGGCGAACCGATTTCAATTGAGGTCGGGGTGGTGACTGATCCGTTGGGTCGGGTGATCTATCTTCCGGATAGCACCTTTATCGGCGTGGATCATTTCACCTACCGTGTGAGTGACGGCTATTTGGATTCACAGCCGACTGGCTTGGAGCTGCGCCTGAGTTCGATTGATCCAGGCAGTCCGGTTGCTGTGGCGGATGCGGCTGTGGCCTACCAGAATTCGGTTCAGCTTCTTGAGGGACTGCTGGATAACGATGATTTGAGCGGCGGGTCCAACCTGGAGATCCTTCATGTCTTTTCGCCGCAGCATGGCACGGCGGAGATTGTGGGGGCGGGGGCGGTGAGTTACGCCCCTGACCCCGACTACACCGGTGCGGACAACTTTGTTTATGTGCTGGGGAATGGTGTCTCGTGGAATCGTTTCGATGACTGGGACAACGGTTTGGGGTCCGCTACCTTCTCGGGCAACCCTGATGACGATCGATTCGGTTTCCGGACGTGGCAGGCTGACTATGTGCAGGGCGGGGCCTTGGACGAGGCGAATCCCTGGTTTACCCAGCATGGGGCGCGGATGGTTTGGGATAATTCGTGGTTTGGTGGCACTGCCTTGTGGGCCAGGGGCAATGACCTCAGTCCTCTGGTTTCGTCCACAGGCTCGACTCATGTTCTTTCATCCGCCGAGTTGTGGAACCATATCCCGGTCATTCGCTGGATCGCACCGGTGGAGTTGGGCAGTGTGGACGTTGTCGGTCGGCTGCGCATCCGGTGGAGCGGTTCGGGTGGTGTGGGCAGTCCGGTTGATGTGGATGTGGTGGTGGCCCTCCTGGATCTATCTGCCGGAACAGTCACGCCGCTGCTGAGCACCACTGTGAGCAAGCCGACCGCCGGTGATTCCATTGGTGATGAGGTCTTGTTGAATGTAGACCTGCGCAATGTCCTGGCCAGTCAAGGGGATGAAGTGATCGTGACCCACCGGGCGAGACAGGCGAAGTCCAGTCGCTGGATTGACTTGATTGATGACCTGACGATCCTGCCAAGCGGGATCGCGCGTTACGGCGATGTTACACTGGATGTTCGGGTGAACACCCCGCCCGTGGCGTTGGGGGATCAGGTGGGTTCGGCGTTGCACTTTGATGGTTCGGGCTCCGTATCACTGGCAAGCACTCCTGCTCTCCAGATTACCGGCAGCCAGACATTGGAGATGTGGATAAGGCCGGTGGATTTTTCAAACCGGCAGAATCCTCTGGCGAAAGCGTATGCCGGTGAGGGCACGATGACTTTGGAGCGGGACGGCAGAGTGAACTATTACTATGGTCGGCTGGGGAGTAACGGTGGGGTGGGCGGGTTGGACTATCAGGGCATCAGCACCCGGCTCGCTTTGCCGTTGAAGCGCTGGACCCACCTGGCTTTGGTGCGTGATCTCGAGGCCATGGTGCTGCGGTGGTATTTGAACGGCGAGCTGGTGAACGAAAGTCCGGCGCTATTCAGCGCTGCGGCTGCCGGCAGTGGTGCCTTCTATCTCGGGGCGGGTTATCAGTCCAACTTCCGGGGGGATCTGGATGAGGTTCGGGTTTGGAATGTTGCACGGAGCCAGGCGGAGATTCGCTCCACCCTTCGAGCCCGGCTCACGGGTGAGGAGCCCGGGCTTGTGGCCTACTGGGACTTTGAGGAGAACGCAGGGTTAGTGCTGGGGGATCGCAGCACCAACAGCCTGAATGGCTCGATATCCAGCTCGCTGGCGGGCCGTTGGGTTCCTTCCGTGGCACCGTTTACAGGCGCAGTTGAGGTTCCCGAGGATTCACTTTCCAGCCTTCAGTTCACGGGTGCGGACGCGGATGGTGACGCGTTGGTGTTCAGGGTTCAGTCCACCCCTGAGTCGGGCATCCTGTATCAGACGCCGGATGCGGTGGTTTCCGGTGAACGGGTGATTGCTCCAGGCGCGCTGGAATTCAACGGCTTCAAGGACATCGCGGTCATCCCCGGTCATCCCGACACGCGGCTGGCGGGAAGGCAGCAATGGACCATTTCGGCCTGGGTCAAGCCGGTGGCGCGCCGAGTGGATTACGCGACGTTCTTCAGTGAGGGGAATTGGGAGGTGTCGCTGGGACTGGACCGGAACACCGGGCGGCTGGAGAGCTGGGTCAATAATGGCAATCAGTTGGAGAGCAATGACACTGTGCCTCTGGGTGAATGGAGCCATGTGATATTGACTGCCGTTCGCGGCGGCAGTCGGGTCTTTTATTTGAACGGGGTGCCTGTCGGTGAAGGTCCGATGCCTGACTTGGACGCCTTTGCTGCGCAACCCGACAGCTTTTTGGGTTTCTACGGGTATGAAGGCTGGCTGGATGAAGTAGCCATTTGGGGACGCGCGCTGACGGCAAGCGAGGTGTCCGTCCTTTGGGACCAGAAACTTACTGGCGCGGAGCCTGACTTGTTGGGGCTTTGGCAGTTTGATGAAACCGACGGGGTTGATTTGCCGGACGCCAGTCCTTTTGGTAATGTCGGCTCTCTTGTTGTTCCTCCCGGCGAAACCCCGGCCAATCGTGTTACCCCAGGCTTTGCCGCTGCTGATCTTCTTTTCCCGGTGGTGAGCCATCCTGAAGGACGCATCCTGATTCAGCCTGACCCGGGTTTTGCCGGTGTTGATTTCATTCAGTTTTCGGCCGAGGACGGGAAGGTCCGCTCTTCTCCGGCCACTCTGCCTTTGTGGGTGGTGCCCTCCAACGACGCCCCGATAGCCGTCGACGACGTGGTGCCGGTTCTCAGTGGTCAGGCGGAGCTTTTAGACAGCCTCCTTACGAACGACATGGACGAAGAGGGTGACCTGTTTGAGCTGGTGGACTTCTCTCAGCCGGCGCACGGGATCGTCGCGCTCCATCCATCCGGCCATTTGGTCTACCGGAGTGAGGCGAATTATGCAGGGGTGGATAGCTTCACCTATCGGATCACCGACGGCCAACTGGTGAGCGAGCCGGCTTTGGTGAGGTTGGAGGTTGAAGCCGCGGGGACATACAGCTGGATCAACCCGGCGGGCGGTAACTGGAGCGATCCCTTGAACTGGCAGGGGGGTATTGTGCCGGGACCGGAGGATCTGGCGGTGATTGATGTTCCGGGGGATTACACCGTCAATGCCGATGTAAACATTGATGTACGCAGGCTGGTGTTGGGAGGTGCGGCGGGTTCCACCAATCGTTTAAGTGTGAGCAGTCGCACTGTGACTTCCTCGCAGCCCATCCTGGTGCTGTCGGGTGGGGTTTTCGCCATGTCGGGGGGCATCTTGGGTTCTGGAACTGACGTGGTTATTGAAGGCGTCATGGAATGGACCGGGGGCACGATGGATGGAACGGGGAGCACGCGTATTGAAGCCGGGGGCATGCTGAATGCATCGGGCACGAGCATACGCTACCTCAATAACGGTCGTGTCCTTGAGAACTACGGGACGTTCAACTGGAGTGACACGGGTCGGTTGTATGTCAATTCGGGCACGGGCTACTTCTACAACCGGGTTGGCGGTCTGGTGGAGATGACCGGGGATGGCCTGCTGGATGCTGGCTATTCGTATGAGCTGGTGGTGGTCAACGAGGGGGTTTGGCGCGATCTTCAACAACGCGGGCCTGCTGGAGGTGCTCAGTGGTACGGTGCGCTTGAACACCTATGGCACGAGCACGCATGCGGGTAGTTTTGCGGTGGCCTCGGGTGCAGTTTTGAACTTTGACGGCGGGACCCATGTCTTGAACGAGGGGAGCTCCATGAGCTCGCAGGGAGTGGTGACGGTGACCGGGGCGACGGTGGTGACTCGCCCCGGGGTGGATCTCGTGCTGCCGGACTTGTCTATTACGAGCGGTTCGATGGCCACGGACGGGGCCCTGACCGTAGGAGATTTGACTTT
>JBJOII010000083.1:0-20291 GCA_046047235.1 Verrucomicrobiota bacterium
AGGCAGAAGGCAAACGAGATTTCAGCGAGCGTGGGGGTTGGTGGGTGGTGGGGCAGAGCATTTTGATGTTGGGGGCGGTGGTATTGGGGGTGACGCATGGTGGGGGTTGGTTTTCGCCGGGTGGTTTTGTGTTAGGCTGGGGGTTGTTTGCGGTGGGTGGGGTAGCGGGGGTGTGGGGGGTGATTCAGTTGGGGGAGGCTAGGACGGCGTTTCCGCGGCCGGTGGGTGGTGGGGCGCGTTTGGTGACTACTGGGGTTTACCGCTGGGTGCGGCATCCGTTGTATTTCGCTGTGTTGGCTGCGTCGCTGGGCTGGGGATTGATTTGGGCGAGCTGGCCTTCGCTTGCGGTGTGTTTGGTGTTGGTGATTTTTTTGGATGCGAAGGCCCGGAGGGAGGAGCGGTGGCTGGTGGAGCTGTATCCTGAGTATGGGGCGTATAGCCGGCGGGTGAAGCGGTTGGTTCCCGGGGTTTACTAGGCCTGCGGGGTGGGTGGGTTTTGTTGAGTGTTGAAGTATGGAACGGATTGTTACGGAAGTGTTCATTATTCTGGGCCTATTGGTCCTGAACGGGGTGTTTGCGATGACCGAGCTGGCGGTGGTATCGGCGCGGCGGGCGAGGTTGAAGCAGATGGCGGATGCTGGGGATGCGGGTGCGCGGGTGGCCTTGGAGCTGGCGTTGCAGCCGACGCGGTTTCTATCGACCGTTCAGGTTGGGATTACCTTGGTGGGGGTGCTTGCCGGGGCCTTTGGTGGTGCGACGTTGGCGGATGAGATTGCTGAAGCTTTCAAGAGAGTGACCTTCTTGGAGCCGTATGCGGCTGGATTGGGTATTGGGGTGGTGGTATTGGGGATTACTTTTCTATCTTTGGTGTTTGGCGAGCTGGTGCCGAAGCGAGTGGCATTGAACAATCCGGAGGGGATTGCGCGGTTTATGTCGCGTCCGATGAACCGGTTGGCGGCGTTTGCGGGGCCGGTGGTGCGGGTGTTATCGGGCAGCACCGAGCTGGTATTGGGATGGTTGGGGGTGCGGGCGCGGGGTGAGCCGAGAGTGTCTAGGGACGAGGTGCGGGTGTTATTGGAGGAGGGTTTACAGCAGGGGGTATTTGGCCGGGCGCAGACTGAGATGGTGGAGAGCGTGCTGGCGCTGGACCGGTTGCCGGTGCGGGAGATCATGACGCCGCGGCCGAAGATTATTTTTGTGAAGCTGGCGGATTCCCATGAATCCGTGTGGCACAAGATTGTGGTGAGTGGGCACTCGAATTTTCCGGTGTATGACGGCAACCGGGACAACGTGGTGGGGATGGTTTCCGTGAAGGCGGTGTATGCGAATCTGGCGGCTGGTTTGGAGGTTTGTTTGGAGGATTTGATGACCAAGCCGCAAGTCGTACCTGCTACCCAGACTGTGACGCAGCTTTTGGAGGTATTCCGGAGGACGGGGCGGCATGTGGCGATGGTGGCGGACGAGTTTGGCGGGATTGTAGGGATGGTGAGTCTGGTGGATGTGCTGGAGGCGATAGCCGGGGATTTCCCTACGCAGGAGGAGCGGCTTCAGCCGAGGGCGCAGCAGCGTCCGGACAACAGCTGGCTGGTGGACGGTTTACTGGAGCTGGAGGAACTGGAGGATGCGATACCGACCCTGCATTTACCGCCGGCGGTATCGAGGGCCTACGATACCGTAGCGGGTTTTGTGGTGGCCCAGCTGGGGCGTGTGCCGGCGGAGGGGGATGTTCTCGACTGGGAGGGGCATCGCTTTGAGGTAATCGACATGGACCGGCATCGGGTCGACAAATTGTTGGTGACCTTGATTCCTGCTGTTCCGCAAGGCTCGGGTGAGCCCGTTTAGGGGGGTGGATTCACGCGATCATTCCATTTTTGAGTTGGCTGTTTGTTCGAAGGAGATGGCGACCAGGAATGGCGCGTATTGATTTGGGAGCGAGCTAAAGTCGATGGTGCTCACGGCGGTTTGGGGTTGGGGGTTAGTCCAGACGAAGTGGGAGAGCCCGACAGCGAGCCCGGCCGGGGAGAGTCCTTTCCAGCCGGTGTTGGGGTCAGGGATGGATTTGGGACGGTCCCAGCGGTGGATTTCGTAGCCTTGGCGGAGTTGCAATGCGTAGGCTTCGCCATTTTCCATGTGGATGGTGTAGTGGCCGATTTCGCGGCCTGGGGGGTCTAAATCCATTGCGGTTGCGTGGAGGAAGTGGAGACGTGAGCAGTGTTGGTGGAGGGGGATCGCGTTGACGAAGTCCGGGTAGGGCAGGAGCCAGGGTGAGCCGCAGGGTTTGGATAACTGGATGGCTCCGCGGATATCGTAGGTGATGTCATCCAAGACCTGGAGGCCTTGCGGGAGCAGAGAGAGGTTATGCTGGTCGAACACGTTCCTGCGCCAATCGGTGTTGAGCTTTGCGTTGTAGTAGGGGGACAGGTCTACACAGGTAACGGGGGTGAGCAGGTTGCGATGGGGGATATCCAGGTTGTGGGCGGACTGGCGACAGATCCCGGCGTTGACGGGGTCACCTTGCTGGAGGAAGAGGCTGGCTTGGTGGAGGAGAAGTTCGCCCTGGTCACGGAGGGGGAAGGGGTTGTTGTTGGCAGGCTGCTTTGGGGCGGACGAGTATACGTTGAGGGCTTCTTCGGGTTGCTGCAGTAATTCGAGTAGAGTGCCCCATTGGAGAAAGTATTTCGGTCGAGTGGCGCAGGAGCTTCCGGTTTGCAGCACGGCGAGGGCGGCTGCGAGGTCGCCCTTTTGCTGGAGGTAAGCGGCACGGGTAAGGATGCAGTTTTCGTTGGTTTTGTTGAGAGCCATGGCACGTTGGGACATCCAGTCGGCTTCGAGGAGCCAGCGGGGGTCCTTTCGCATGGCGTGGGCTTCGAGAAGGTCCCGGGCAGTGAGGGCATACAGCAGGCTGTGATTGGGCCAGAGTGCGAGTGAGTCATCGAATCTTGAGAGGGTTTGATGGGCGGCGACGGTGCTTTCCGGACGCGGCATTTTCTCGGCATTGGGGTCAGGCAGGTGGTGGCTTGCTTCTCCGTTGCGTTGGGAGCGGTCGGCGAGGAAGTTTTTCAGCGAGCGCAGCAGGAAGTTTCTGAAGCGACCGCGTTCGGGGGCCCATTTGGCTACGGCGTTATTTTCAAGCAGGTGGAGGAAGAAGGCTTGAGTCAGGTCCTGGGCATCGCGGGCTGGGTAGCCGTTGTGTCGGATGAACGAGTAGATGGGGGTCCAATAGGCTTGGCAGACGCGGTTTAGGGCGAGTTCACCAGTGGGTGAGGAGACTTGCCTGGCGGCGATCAGTTCATGGTGGAGCGTGGTGGGGAAGCCGTGCTGTGCGGTATGCCTGTAAGTCGCATCGCCGGGTAGGGTGCTCATCGCGTCGCCTTGCTGCTCTGCAGTGAGTTGCGCGGTGGGCGGGGTTTCAGGTGCGACTCGCGGAGGTGAACAAAGGTGAGGCGGGTTCCGCCGCAACGCGTAGGGGTACCTATACTGTATCCCTTTGCTATTCGCAACCTGCTGGGAAGATTGGTGCTGTGGGTGTGAGTGCATGGGGCCCGGGTCTGGCTGGCACAGAGTGGGCCAACTCTCCCTCCGTTCCTCCTTGGAGGGAGAGTTGCTGGGGGTAGGGTTTCAACTGCTCATGATGAGCCTGCGCTTGTGGGTTTCTCTTGTTGAAGAGTGCATCGCGTCGGTGTTCCGTGGGTTATCCCGAGAATGTCAGCGTGCGACGACACGGTAGAAGCAGCTGGCTTTATCCGTGGGTTCAGGGTCTTGGAAACTGAGGGTTCCGGTGGTGTTGGTAATGGTGTCGATGACGGTCCAATTGACCAGGTCTGGAGAGCATTCGATATCGAAGGACTGGTCCTGCCAGCAGCAGATGTCGATTTGTCCGGCTATGAGGGGAACGATTTGGGGTGTTTCCGTGATCGTGATGATTTCGTTGGCGGGCAGGTTTTCGAGGCATTGGACGATGCCGGAGGGCCATTCGATCTGGAGTTGCGCGATGAGATTGGCGTCACCGAGTCCGAAGTGGGCGCGGAGATCGTTTTGGTAACGGTTTCCGCCGTCGACGACGCGGGTTTGGCAGGTAGGCTTGCCGTTGATGGTGGCTTTGGCGTGGATTTTGGCGCCGATGGCGGAGCGGTTGGAGGCGGTGCCGACGAGTTGGATGAGGCTCCAGTGGTTCTGGTTACCGTTGTTGAAGAACACCCGATCCTTTAGTCCGCTGTGGGTGCTCAGGAACAGGTCCTGCGAACCGTTGTTGTCGGCGTCTGCCCAGGCGCAACCGGCGATTCGGCCCAGTTCGCCTGTTAGGCTGGCAAGGGATGTTTCGCTGAACGCTCCCTCGCCGTTGTTAGTAAAGAGCTGGCAGGTGGTGTTGTTGTTTTGTCCGCGTGCGACGAAGAGATCCAGATCGCCGTCGTTGTCGTAATCCGCCCACATGCCGCAGGACGATTCGGAGAAACCGCCCAAGGGGGTGGCTGTCCAGGTGCCATCTCCCTTGTTATGCAGGAGCTGGCCGGGGGCGTTATAAAACGCGATGTAGGCATCGAGGCGCTGGTCGTTGTCGATGTCTGCGAAGGAAGGCGTTACGCTCAGTCCGAGCATGCGTGGCAGGGTTTCGGAGATCTCCTGGAACTGGCGGTTTCCGAGGTTTTCAACGAGGAAGGCCTGGTTGCCGGTGAACAGGGCGTCTAAATCGCCATCGTTATCCATGTCGAACAGGGCTCCGGCCTGGTGGTTGGCGCGGATGGCGGTGAGCGGGTCCGGACCGAGTCGGGTGAACTGCAGGTTTCCTTCGTTAAAGAACAGCGCGTTCTTGAGGTTCCAGCCATTGTCGATCCAGGCGTTCGCGACGAGCAGGTCGAGTTGACCATTGCGGTCGACGTCGCCACAGACGGGTGTTCCGTAGAGGTCCCCGGTTGCGAAGGGGGTGGCTTCGACGAAGCGTTGGCCATCGACGTTCAGCCAGAGCACCGAGTGAGAATCTCCGTTGGGGGGATTGTCTGTGACGAAGACATCGAGAGTCCCGTTGTTGTCGATATCGGCCCAGACGGCATTCATCCAGTTGCCGAGGCGGCTGGCGATTTCGCCGACTTCCGGCTCTTCCATCAACGTGAAGGATCTGTCCTTGTTGTTCCGGTAGAGCTGGCATGCCTGCCGGGAGGTCCAGGTGCCTTTGGCGAGCAGCAAGTCCGGGTATCCGTCTCCGTTGTAGTCGCCCCAGGCACAGCCCCAGGAGGCGGCTATGTCACCCATTTCGAGACGAGTGAACCGGTCATCCACCTCGACCGTAGCGGTGTCGCTGGTGACCGAGTTGTTGCTATTGTTGGAGGCGACGAGTCGATACGTGCCGCTATGAGAGGGCAGTGCATAGGGGATTACGAGTTCGGGGTTTGTGGCGTTGGGGACATCTGTGAACTCGCCATTGGGGGGTTGGTGTTGCCATTGCATGACTGCACCGCGAGCGGACGCTGCTATGCGCAGTTTGGCACCTTGGCTGAGAGATTGGGATGCCGGGTTGGGTTGGGAGAGAATCACCGGGGTTGGGCTCTGGATGGTGAGAGTCAGTATGGATGGGTTCCCCACGCCGCCTGCTGAAGCGTTCTTTAGCTCAAGTTGCAGGCTCTTGTCCGGGTCGATCACCCCGTCGTTGAGGATGGTGACAGGGATGTTTTGCCAGGTTACCCCTGGTTCGAAGAGCAGCGTGCCATTGACAGCTTCGTAATCGGAGCCGGCTACTGCTGTGACGTCGCGTGAAGCGTATTCGACTGTGCTGGAGGAGGCTCCGTCATCTCCCCGTTCTACGACCACGAGGATCGTGCCGATATCCTCGACAGTTCGGACTGTGGATGCGGCGAAGGCTGGTCCGGTGTCATTGTCATTGATGATCACCCTGAGGGTTGTTTGGGTGCCCAATGTTGCGGTGGGTGAGGGGGAGGAGAGGGAGACCGTGAATGTCTCGGCCTTTTCGACGAGGCCATCATTCTGGATGGGGACATGGACGATGGCTCGGGTTTGGCCCGGGCTAAAAGTCACGACAAGGGACACCGGGGTATAGTCGAGGCCTGAGGTTGTGTTGATGTCGGCGGTGGAAGCGGTCACGGAGACCTCGGTCTCGGCATCGCCGGTTCGGGAGAGAGTGACCGTGGCGTGTTCTGCGGTTTCGGGGATGCTGTAGCGGGGTGGGGTTGTGATTTCGATGATGCTCCCGGCCGTTGCGAGCTGGAGGCAGAGGGCGAGGCAGCCCAGAGCGAGGTGGAGGGCTAGGGACGGCTGAGCGGTGCAACTTGCGGTGAGTGGGATGTTTGGGTTCTTCATAGCATCAGGGGTTTGGGTTTGAGTTCCGCGGGGCTGTGCGAAGCGTGGTGAGCTACGCACGGAGGAGAGTGTTCTCCTTGCGGGTCTCTTGAGTCGTATTGGTTCCATCGAGCTACTACGTGAGGATGCGGGAATTCATTACAGGTTAAGTGTGGAGATGTTTGCTGGCGTCGGCCGCCCCCGCAGGCTGGTCGAGGGGCTTTTCGGCATATCTGGGATCCGTGTGATGGGGGTGTTGGCGTACGGATTATCGAGACAGGTGTCCCGATAATCCGTAAGGCTCTTATGCGTGAAAGTGGGAGTCGGTGGGATTGTTGGCCGGTGTTGTGTTCGTGTGGGATAGGCGCTGTTCGCTTATGCGACGTGGGGGTGTATTCGTCCAATCAATCGTGGCATTAGGTTTAACGATTTTGGGTTTGGGGTTGGTGAGGGCATGGTCTTTGGCATGAGAGAGGCAGGAACCGAAGTTCAGTCGCACGGCGAGGGGAGGCGTAGAATCTCTTCCATCGCGGTGCCATCGATTTACGAATTGAAGCCGCGTTTTCAGCAATTGCTGCGGCCGTGTGTGGGAAGGCTGGCGCGATTTGGAGTGACGGCCAATCAGGTGACCTTAGCGGCGATGTTGATGTCGTTGGCTGTTGGCGGCGTGGTAGCGATGTGGCCGGGCAGGGTATGGCTGTTGTTGTTAATGCCTGTGACTTTATTTGTGCGGATGGCGTTGAATGCTGTGGACGGCATGTTGGCGCGGGAGCACGGGATGCAGAGCCGGCTTGGGGCGGTCTTGAACGAGCTGGGGGATGTTATTTCGGATGTGGCGTTGTATTTGCCGTTGGCGCGGTTTGCCGGGGTGGATGCGGGCTGGGTGGTGGTTGTGGTGTTGTTGGGGGTGCTGGCCGAGATGGCCGGGGTAGTGGCTTTGCAGGTGGGTTCGGCGAGGCGTTATGAGGGTCCGATGGGCAAGAGTGATCGCGCGTTTGTGATGGGTTTACTGGCTTGCCTGTTGGGGTGTGGGGTTGTGGGTGGTGCGTGGGTGACGGCTTATCTTGTGGTGGTGTCGGGGTTGGCGCTGTGGACCGTGGTGCGTCGGTGCAGGGCTGCGTTGAACGAAGGAGGTGCGCGATGAGCCTGCCGCAATTGAGGCCTGAGGTATGGTGGACCGTGGCGGGTATATTTGGGGTGTTGGTGGTGGCATCGGCAGTGGTGGGCGGGTTGCGGTGGTGCCGGCCGGCTTCGGATTTCAAGGAGTTAAGGCAGCGGGTGAACACGTGGTGGGTGATGGTGGTGGTGTTCTCATTGGCGCTGGCAGTGGGCAGGGGAGTGTCGCTGGTGTTCTTTGCTTTCGGGAGTTTTTTGGCGTTTAAGGAGTTTCTTTCGATGATTCCGACGAGGAGAGCCGACAGGAGGCCGTTGTTCTGGGCGTATCTGGCGATACCGCTGCAGTATCTCTGGGTGTATCTGGAGTGGTATGGGATGTTCATCATCTTCATCCCGGTGTACTGCTTTTTGCTGATCCCGGTGCGGATGCTATCGATCGGAGACACAAAGGGTTATTTGCGGGCGACGGGGACGATTCACTGGGGATTGATGACGACCGTATTCAGCATGAGTCATGCGGCGTTTCTGCTGGTTTTGCGTGAGGCAGCAGATCCGCTGGTGGTATCGGGTCCGGGTTTGGTGTTGTTTCTGGTGTTATTAACGCAGGTCAACGACGTGGCGCAGTATTTGTGGGGCAAGTCGATTGGCGGGGCGAAGATTGTTCCGACTGTGAGTCCGGGCAAAACGTGGGCGGGTTTTTTGGGCGGTCTGGGGACGACGATTGGGTTGGGGTGTTTACTGGGGCCGTATTTGACTCCGATGACTTTGGGGCAATCGATCGTGGCGGGGTTGATTATTGGGGCGGCGGGTTTCTTTGGGGACATCAACCTGTCGGCGTTGAAGCGCGATTTGGGGATGAAGGATTCGGGGACGTTATTGCCGGGGCATGGGGGGATACTGGATCGATTGGACAGCCTGACCTATGCGGCTCCGTTGTTCTTTCATTACATCTATTATTTGTACAGCTGGCAGACCTTTGGGGTGGGGGGGTGATGGAATGATGCGATTTGTTCGAGTTTGCTTTTTTGTGTTGGTGGTCAAGCCGCTGTTGCTGGTGATTTTGGGGATGAACGTGCGGCGTAGGGAGGCGTTGCCTGGGGAGGGGCCGGCGGTGGTGGTGGCGAACCACAACAGTCATCTGGACGTTTTAGCGTTGATGAGTTTGTTTCCTTTGGGGGCGTTACATCGGGTGCGGGCTGTGGCGGCGGCGGACTATTTTTTGCGGAACCGGTTTTTGGCGTGGTTTGCTTTGGAGATCATCGGGATTATTCCGATTAACCGGGAGGTGGATGGATTTCATGAGGACCCCCTGGCGGGGGTTTGCGAGGCCTTGGATCGTGGGGAGATTGTCATTTTGTTTCCCGAGGGGAGTCGCGGCGTGCCGGAGCGGATGAGTGGATTTCGGAAGGGGGTGGCGCATTTGGCGAGGCGTCGGCCCGGGGTGCCTTTTTTTCCGGTTTTCCTGCATGGTTTAGGCAAGGCGTTGCCGCGGGGTGAGGCGATACTGGTGCCCTTTTTTTGTGATGTGTTTGTGGGCGAAGCAATGGGTTGGGGGGATGACAGGGCGGCATTTATGGAGGGGTTGGAGCAGCGGATGGCGGGTTTGGCTGCGGAGGGTCGGTTTCCGGAGTGGGAGTAGGGGGAGGTGGCGAGGAGGGATGTGTGGGATTGAATGCTGTGGGGTGGCGGGTCAGGATCGGCTGCATGGATCCGTATAACGACCCTGATTCACAGGCAGACGCCACCTTGGACGCGATGATGACGCGTTTGGAGGAGCGTGGTTCACATCCGGCATTTGGTCGGATGATTGGGGATTATCTTCAGGCCCTTGTGCGGGATCGTCCGGTTCGTTTGTTGGATTTGGGGTGTGGGACGGGAGTGGTGACGCGTCGGGCGATGGAGGTGCTGCATGCGGGTTCTGAGGTGCACGGGGCGGATGTGAGCGGGCGCTTGTTGGGGCGTGCGAGGGAGTTGGGGGCGGGTTCACCGATTCAGTGGGATCATTTGCAGGGGAGGGGTTTGCCGTATGGCGAGGCGAGTTTTGACGTGGTGATCATGCACACTGTGTTGAGTCATGTGAAGGAGCCGGTGGAGTTATTGTGTGAGGTGGGCCGGGTGCTGCGCGGGGGTGGGCAGTTGATTGTCTTTGATGCTGACCATGCCTCGACGACTTATGGGCAACCTGACTATGCGGTCATGCGGCGGGTGGATCATTTGTTGACGTCGGCGATCGCGACGAACCCGGACATTTGTCGGCAGTTACCGAGGTTTTTGAAGCAGGCGGGATACGGCTTGGAGCGGCACAGTGCGGAGGTGTTGTCTGAGTGTGGGCGCGGGGATTTCTGGTTATCGAGCGTGCGGGGTTTTGCCCGGATGATTCCTGCACTGGGGATTTTGGGTGCGGAGGAAGCGGAGGCGTGGGTGGGGCACATGCTCAGGTCGCACGACGAGGGGACCTTTTTTGCGGCGGGGGCGTTTTATACTTTCCACGCCCGGCGCGTTTGAGGGTGGAGAGGATTTCCCGGGTGCGCGGGGCGGAGGCTTGGGCGCCGTGTCGGCTGACGGCGATGGAGGCGGCGGCATTGGCGAACTGGACAGCGTCGAGCAGGTCATCTCCCTGGCCGAGGGCTACGGCGAGGGAGCCATTGAAGACATCGCCGGCGGCGACCGTATCGACGGGGACGGTGGGGAGTGCGGGGACATGCGTGGAGGTGTGAGCATTGACGATGACGGCGCCGAGCGGGCCGAGAGTGATAATGGCAACGGGGACACCCTGTGAGAGCAGTGCCCGTCCGGCTCGCGAGGCGGAGGGGACATCGCGGACCCTGATTCCGGTGAGAGTCTCGGCTTCCGTTTCGTTGGGGGTAAGGATGGAGATGAGCTTGAGGAGGCGGCTGGGCAGGGGTGTTGCGGGGGCGGGGTTGAGGATGACCGGGGTGTGGTGTTTGGAGGCGATTTCTGCTGCGGCGACGACAGTTGCCAAGGGTGTTTCCAGTTGCATGACGAGGGCCTTGGCCTGCGTTATGGCGGGGCGCGCGCGCCGGACGTCAGTTGGGGTGAGGCGGGAATTGGCGCCGCCGGCGACGGCGATGCAGTTTTGGCCGGTTTTCTCCACGAAGATGAGGGCGACTCCGGAGGGGCTTTTGGGGTCCTGACGCAGGCAGTGGGTGAGGATGCCTTCTTGTTTGAACCCGGCGATGGCCTGGTTGCCGAAGATATCCGTGCCGACTTTGGCGATGAACGTGACTTCGCCGCCGGCGCGTGCGGCGGCGACGGCCTGGTTGGCGCCCTTGCCGCCGGCGGCCATGGTGAAGCTTCCGCCGAGGAGGGTTTCTCCGGGGCGGGGGAGGTGATCGAGGTGGATCACCATGTCGGTGTTGGAGCTGCCGAGGACTGTGATGCGGGGTTTCATGGGGTGGTTGGTTTTCCGAGGCGATGGCGGTATTGGTCGAGTATGACGGCGAGGACGATGACAGAGCCCGTGACGAGGCGTTTTGTTTCGTCGCGTGCTCCGAGGGCGGCGAGGCCGGAGTTGAGGACGGCGATAATGAGGACGCCGAAGAGAGTGCTGATGACCGAGCCGCGTCCGCCCATGAGGCTGGTGCCGCCGATGACGGCTGCGGCGATGGCTTGGAGTTCGAAGCCGGATCCGGCGTTGGGGTTGGCCGACTGGAAGCGGGAGGTATCGATGGTTGCGGCGAGGCCGACGAGGAGGCCAGCGAGGATGAACACCGTGCGTTTGATTGGGCGGGGGTCGATGCCGCTGAGGCGGACGGCTTCCTGGTTGGTGCCGATGGCGATGAGGTAGCGGCCGAAGATCGTGCGGGTGAGGACGAGTTGGGCGGTGATGACCACGGCGATGGCGAGGAGGAAGGGGAGAGAGAGTCCGAGGAGGTGGGTGTCGGCGATATTTCCGATGGATTGTCCGATGTATTGGGTTTGGGAGCGGGTGACTGCGTGGGCGCCGCCGCGGGCGATTTCGAGCATGCCGAGCGTGACGATGAAAGTGGGGAGTTTCCAACGCATGGCGACCCAGCCATTGAAGAGGCCGCAGAACAGGCCTGTGGCGAGGGTGGCTGGGAGTGCGGCGGCGAGAGGCCAGTGTAGTTTGGCCATGAGCGTTCCGAGCACGGCCGTGCATAGGCCGAGGACTGAGCCGACGGACAGGTCGATTTCCGCGATGATCAGCACATAGGTCATGGCGGTAGCGAGCAGGAGAGCGGCGGGGATCTGATTGGCGATTGTGAGGAAGTTGGTTCGGCTGAAGAAGTTATTGGTGGTGAGGCTGAAGATGGTGATGAGTGCGAGTAGCACGCCGACGAGGCCGGCGTATTCTGCGATCAGGGTGCGCCAGGGGCTGGGTAAGGAGGGTGATTTTGTTGGGGGAGAGGTGTGCATGGGATTTGTGTTCAGCGGGGAGTGTTGGATGCGAACCGGAGGGCGGCCTGCATGATCGTGTTCTCGGTCCAGGTTTTGCGTTCGAAGGTATCGACCAGGTATCCGCCGGACATGACGGCGATACGGTTGGCGACGCGCATGAGTTCCGGGAGATCGGATGAGACCATGAGGATGGCCTTTCCGGATAGGGCGAGCTGATGGAGCAGCCGGTAGATCTCCTCTTTGGCGCCGATATCGATCCCGCGGGTGGGTTCGTCGAGGAGGAGGATATTGGAGTCACGCAGGAGCCAGCGGGCGAGGATAATTTTTTGTTGGTTACCACCGCTGAGGGCTGCGGCGGGTTGTTGTGTGGAGGCGCAGCGGATGGAGAGTTTCGGGATCCAGGGTTCGGATGCTTTGGTTTCCGTGTTGGGTGGCAACCAGCAGCGGGAGAGCTGGTTGAGAGAGGCGATAGCGATGTTGGAGGAGATGGGGAGGGGCAGCAGCAATCCCTGTGATTTGCGGTCTTCCGTGAGGAGGGCGATACCGTGTTTGACGGCGTCAGCGGGTTGGCGGATGTGGATGGGGGTTCCGTCTGGTCCGAGAGTGATATCCCCGGCTTGGCGGGGGTCGGCACCGAACAGCGCGCGGAGCATTTCCGTCCGGCCGGAGCCCATGAGGCCGGCGATGCCGAGGATTTCGCCCTGGTGGAGGTCGAGATTGACCTCGTGGACGGTGGGGGGGGCTTTGAGTTGTCGGACGCGGAGCGCGATTGGGCCGGGGGACGTGGGGGTGAGTGAGGGTGTGTTCTGCGTATCGCGGCCGACCATACACTGGACGATGTCGGGAAGTGCGAACCCGCTGGCAGTTCGTGTGGTGATCAGGTGGCCGTCGCGGAGGACGGAGATTTTTGTGGCGAGGCGGCTGATTTCCTCCATGCGATGGGAGATATAGATGATGGCTACGCCGTGGGTGAGGAGCTCGTGAATGCGGGCGAAGAGCTGTTCGATTTCCGGTTGGGTGAGGGCGGCGGTGGGTTCATCGAGGATGAGAAGGCGGCATTGGCGGGCGAGGCCGGCAGCGATCTCGATCATTTGCTGTTGGCCGATGCCGAGTTGGGCGACGGGGGTATCGGGAGGGAGGGATTCGAGACCGACCTTTTGGAGTGCGGCGTGGGCCTGGCGGCGGAGAGTGGTTTGCTGGATGAATCCGTATTGGTGGGGGAGTCGGTCGAGGAAGAGGTTTTCGGCGACGGTGAGGGTGGGGATGAGGTTGAGTTCCTGCATGACCATGCGGATGCCGTGGGCTTCCGCGTGGCGTCGATCGGCGGGTATGTAGGGGAGGTTATGGAGGGACATGGTCCCTTCGTCCGGGGGCAGGATACCGCAGAGGATTTTGGAGAGGGTGCTTTTGCCTGCGCCGTTTTCGCCGACGAGGGCGTGGATTTCGCCGGGGTAGAGATCGAGGTTGATCCGGGAGAGGGCGCTTACTGTGCCGAAGCGTTTGCCCAGGTTCCGGATGGAGAGCAGCGGTTTGGGCACGTCGGCGCTCACTTCGCGTAGCGGTCTTGCGGGCGGGGGCTAGTTTCCGGCTGGGGCTGTGATCAGGTCGACGGGGGTTTCCCGGTCAGCGGGGGGGCTGCCGGTTTTGAGGATTTCGAGGGCATATTCGATACCGAAGACCGCGAGCTGGTCAGCGTGTTGATCGGCGGTGGCGAGGACGTGGCCGGATTTGAGGAGTTCCTTCATGGGGCCGATATTGTCGTAGCCGACGATTTGGATTTTGTCGATTTGGCCAGCGGCGCGGAGGACGGCTACGACGCCGAGGGCCATGCTATCATTGGCGCAGAGGAAGGCTTGGATGTCGGGGTGTTCCGTGAGGATGGCGGCGGCTACGCCGTTGGCCTTTTCTGTTTCCCAGTAACCGGACTGGGAGGCGACGATTTTGAGGCTGGCGGCTTTGGCGGCGTCCTCGAAGCCGAGTTGACGTTGGGTGGCGTTGAAGGCGTTGGGGGCGCCTTCGATGATGGCGACCGGAGCGTTGGGCTGGAGTTTGGAGGCGAGGTAATCGCCGACCATGCGGGCTCCTTTGCGGTTATCGGGGCCGACGAAGGGGAACTTGGCATTGCTGGCCTTGAGCACGTCGGAGTCGAACTGGTTGTCGATATTGACAACCACGATGCCTTGGTCCCGGGCTTTTTTGCAGACGGGGATGAGGGCTTTTGAATCGGCGGGGGCGATGACGATAGCGTCGACCTTTTGGGCGATCATTTGTTCCACGAGATCGGTTTGGCGGCCGACATCGAGTTCATCTTTGATGCCGTTGGCGATGAGGTCGTAGGCATCGGGGTGAGCTTGCTGGTGGGATTTGGCGCCATTTTCCATGGTGAGGAAGAACTCATTGGCGAGGGACTTCATGACCAGGGCGATACGGGGTTTGGTGGAGGTAGCGGGGGTGGTGGGGGATTGGTTGGCGGGTTTGCATGCACTTAGCGGGACGAGCAGGGCCAGGGCCAGGCTGAGTGCGAGAGTTGGGATGGGGTTGTGCATGGGGTTGGTGGTTTGGGATTATTTGGCGGTGTAGGTGACGGCTTGGCTGATGGCGATTTCGTTTCCTGCGGAACGGGAATCGGCGGAGTTGAGAGTAACGATGCGGAGCGTGTGTTCGCCTGGCTTGAGGTCGTAGGCTTGCCAGAGGACGTTGTCGTGGGTGTTGGGGACGATGTAGGCGTCGATACCGAGCTTTTGCTTTTTGCCGTCGAGGTAGACTTCGGCGCGGCCGCCCTTTTGGTCGAGGCGACCGAGGACGGCGACTGCGACGCCGTTGAAGTGGAGAGTGGTTTCGAGGCCGGGTTGGGTGGTGGATTTCCAACCGGAATCGGAGGACCATTTACCGGTCCAGGTCCAGGCGTCTTGGCTGACGAGGATGCGTTTGGCGGGGATGCCCGGGGACCATTGTTCGAGTTTGGGTGCTTTGGGTTCCTGGATTTTTATGGCGACGTGGTTATCCGTGATCTGGCCGCCGGTGGCGGTGATACGTGCGAGGGCGCGTTTTTCGGTGGAGGCGACGATGTCATTGAAGGAGTAGTCGGTGTAGTCGAATTTTTTATCGGCGAAGTCCGGTATTTCTGCGCGGAACCTTTCGGGGATTTGGTTGTAGCCGAGCATGACACCGAGGACACCGGCGGCGCTGCTGGGGTTACAGTCGGAGTCCTGTCCACAGCGGGTGGAGATCTCGAGGGTTTTTTCGAAGTCCTTGTTTCCGTAGAGGAGGCCGAAGGCGATGTAGGCGCCGTTGATTTTGGCGTCGATGTTGAAGGGGGCGTGGAAGCCATCGGGGCAGGGGTCGTTTTGGTCCCATTTGGTTTCGACGAGCTGCCAGACTTTTTTCCAGTCGTTGGGGTATTCGGCTGACCACTGGAGGAGGTCTTGGATGAGGAGGGCGTATTCACTTTTGGCGGGGATGCAGGCGAGGCCGGCCTCGACTACTGAGCGGGGGGCGTCGGAGAAGTAGGCGGCTGAGTACATGCCGCACACGAACATGCCACCGTAGAGGCCGTCGCCATAATTCATGACGCGGCCGACGCGGTCGCAATAGCGGTTGGATTCCCGGGGGAGGCCGGGGCACATGAGGCCGATGAAGTCGGCTTCGATTTGGAAGTCGATATCATTGGCGTGGAAGTTGTATTTAGGGTGGCCGGACCAGGGGGCTTTGATGCCCTGGTTTAGGGCGCGGCGGGCGCCGGCGTTGGCGTGCCAGAGGTGGTATTGGCTATCCTTGAAGGCGTCGCCATATTGTTCCGTGGTGGCATTGAGGCCGATGTCGTCCATGACCTTGGCGAAGGTCATTTCCACGTAGAGATCGTCCTGATGGAGGGTATTTTCGAGCATGCCGGTTTTCCATTCGAGGTCCCAATCGAGGATTTTTGCATTGGAACGGAACTCGGTGGGTGCGCCGTAGGCGACGCCGATCATTTGGCCGGCCCAGCCTCCGCGGATTTTATCGAGCAGGGTATCGCGTTGGAGGATGCCGACTTTAGGGGCGGCGAGAGTGGTTTGGAGGAGGAGCAGTGAAACGGCGAGGGCTGCGATGGGGTGGGCAGGGGGTTGGGTATGGGAATACACTACGGGTGGGATTTTCATAGCGGTGATCTTGTTGAGAGTATAGTGGGGGCTGGGGTTTAGGCCAGCTTGAAGCGGGGTGCTTTGGGGGGCGTGTGAGGAGGAAGCGCAGATGGAATCGGGGGTGGACAGAGTTGTGGGGGGGGCTCAATCTGCAGGGCACCAAGCGCGATGAAAAAAGACCAGACTAGAGCATATACGTTGCCGGTTCTTTTGGGGCTGGCTACCGGAGCCGTGAGTGTTCAGGGGGGCATGGATTTATGGGGGGAGGAGCCGAACCGTCTGGGTTTTGCGATCAGGCCGGCCTTTAACATCAAGGCGAGTTTCAGTGATTTGGGTGGGGCTCCGCCGCAAACCGAGGTAGGGCCTGCGGTGGGTGGGGTGAACCATTATTACGATGACGGGTATAATCTGGTGGATAGTTCGGGGAATGGGGAGGGAACGACGTGGTATTGGGGGTATTCGAAGAACTCGCAGGTAGGCGAGGGTTTTGTAGACATGAGCAGCAGCTATGCTGCGCCGGTGGGGAGTTTGAGTGAGGTGACGGAGGACCCTCATTGGGGGGGGGAGCTGACGTATATGCGGGAGATCGGGTGGAACAATTCCTATTGGTATGGTGTGGTGGTGGGTTTGGGTTGGCATCATTTGAGGTTTTCGCAGGACAGCACGTTTAGTTATGCGGCGCAGCGTTTGACGGACCGGTATTCCTCCCAGTTGATTGCGCCGGAGGACATGCCTCCCGCGCCTTATGCGGGTGGTTTTGATGATGTGGGCGGGCCGCAGCTCTCGGACACTCCGGAGCGAACGGTGACATCCCTGCCTGGGGAGGCTTTGACTCGGGGGAGCTATGATTACGAGGCAGAGGCCTATGCCATTCGGGCGGGGTTATTGTTTGAGACGCCGTTTGCGGACGGTTTTGATCTGCAGTTTGGCGGGGGTGTGGTGGGGACTATGGTGGACGGGCGCTTTTCCTTTAGTGAGCGGACCGTGGTCAGCAATCTCTCGGAGTATGAGGTGGTTGGGGAGGAGAAGGAGGCGGCGTTTGCGGGGGGTGGTTATGGTGAGATCAACTTGTCACTGCGGGTTTCGAAGGGGATTTATGCATTTGTGGGAGCGCAGTATTTGATCATGAGTGACATTACGCACTCGGTTGGAGGGCGGACGGTGCAGTTGGATTTGAAGAACGGGATTCTGGCTTCGGCGGGTATGACCTTTGCGTTTTGAGGGAGGGCTGTGTGGGCCTGGTTCCATTCGAGGGCTGGAACTATGACCTGGCGGTGGCTGAGCAACGTCGGATGGCGGCGCATGCTGTGGAGCGGGGTGGGTTGGAGGGTTTGCGTCCGGTGGCGGGTCTAGACATGGCGTTGGGGCGGGACGGCACGACGTGTGTTGGTGTTGTTGTGCGGGGCGGGGCGAAGGATACCGGAGCCGACGCGTTTGGCGGATCAGCTCAGCGAGGAAGCCAGGCGGATGGGTTCCGGGTGGCGGCCGGTAGGCTAGGATTGGGCGAGGGCCAGGGCCCAGGTGGCGAGCAGGAGGGTAAGCGCGAGGATGGCGGCGTAATGGTTGGGTCGGTTGCCGTGGAGGACCTGTTGTGGCAGGACGCGCAGGATTAGTCCGGACAGGATACCGGCGAGAAAGCCGCCGGAATGGGCGATGACATCTGTGGAGGGGTCGAGTCCGATGAGGACGAAGAGCAGGCCTGCGGCGAGGATGCCCCGGAGGAGCCAGCGTTGCCAGGTGTTGGGCTGGGCTGAGGGGGGGGGGAGGGAGATGGCGAGCAGGCCGAGGGCTGCCATGACCATGCCGGAGGCGCCGAGGCCGTGATGGTGTGGGCCATGGATCCAGGCGCTGAGTATGTTGGCGGCTGCGCCCGAGAGGAAGGTTGAGAGGAGAGTCCAGCCGCCGCCGAAGCGGGCCATGGCGTAGCCGAGGAGGATGGTTCCGAAGATGAGGTTGCCGAGGAGGTGGGCGAGATTAGCGTGGAGGGAGATGGCGGTGAAGAGGCGTTGGTATTCTCCTGCGAGCAGGCCGTTGGTGGAGCAGAGGCCGGCGTCGGTGATGGATTGTGGTGCGAAGCTGGTGATTGCGTAGAGGGCGGCTACGAGGAGGGTCCAGAGCAGTGCGGCCGGGTGGAATCCGGTGATGTCCGGGGTGGATTGGAAGTAGCGATGCCAGTGCCGGTTTTCCTTTTGGTAGAGGTGGATGACTTCACGTGCTTTTGGGAGCAGTGCGGGATTGAGGAGGAGGATCCAGCCATGGGGTGAGCGGAGCAATTCGGATTCGATACCTTGGCTGAGGAGGGCTAGAGCCCATTCCTTGCCGCGGCGCTGGGATCGGCAGGGCAGGCTTCCCGTATCAGGGGAGGAGTCCGGCATGGCGCAGTGCGGCTAGGCTTGATGCGGGGTTGGTGTGCACGATGCCTTTCCATCCACGGGCGAGGGCGGCCTCGACGTTTTCGGGTCGGTCATCGAGGTAGAGGAGGGTTTCGGGCGGGGTATTTGCCAGGTTTTCGAGGGCTTGGTAGATGGCGGGCTGAGGTTTCATGGTGCCCACTTCGTAGGAGAGGATGTAGCCCGTGAAATGGTTGAAGAAGGGGTATCGATCGCGGATGTGGGTGATGGCGATTTCGTTCGTGTTGGAGAAGATGTAGGTGGGGATGTTTTGTGATGCGAGGTGTTGCTGGGCTTCGATCATTTCGGGGATAGGGCTGAAGATATCGGCGAACTGTTCACGGAACTGGGGGTACGGGATTTCTTGGTTGAGGGTGGTGGTGAGCTGCTGGTGGAATTCCTGGCTGGTGATTTTGCCGCTTTCGAAGTCACCGAGGAGGCTGGTTTCGATGAGCAGTTGGCGGACCTGGTTGGCGGCGCCGTTGGTGTTATTGGCTACGCGTCGGATGACGAGGTCGTAGTTGAAGTCGAGAAGGACTTTGCCGAGGTCAAAGACTACGGCGGAGGTTTTCTGGGTCATGGCTGGAGTTCGCGGCGTCCTTCGAGGGCTCGATGGAGGGTTACTTCGTCGGCGAACTCGAGTCCACTGCCTGCCGGGAGGCCGTGGGCGATGCGGGTGACGCGGACGCCGTGGGGGGTGAGTCTTTGGGCGAGGTAGTGGGCAGTGGCATCGCCTTCTACGCTGGTTCCGAGGGCGACCACGATTTCCTGGATGTGTTCGGGTTCGATACGTTGTTCTAGTTGGCGGATGCGGAGGTCATCGGGGTCGACGCCATTGAGCGGGGAGAGCACGCCTCCGAGGACGTGGTAGCGTCCGGCGAAGGCGTGTGATTTTTCGAGGAGGATGACATCGACCGGGCGTTCCACGACGCAGAGCACGCCGGGTTCACGGCGGGGGTCATCGCAGGTGGGGCAGGGTTGGGTTTCGGTGAGGGCGCCGCACTGGTTACAGAACTGCACCTTGTCTCTGGCATGGACGAGGGCTTCGGCGAGGTCGCGGGCTTTTTGCGGGGGTGCCTGTACAACGTGGAGGGCCAGCCGTTCTGCGGAGCGGGGTCCGATACCGGGCAGTTTGCCGAGTTCCTGTTGCAGGCGCTGGATGAATTCCGGGAGGGCGCTCACATCAGGCCGGGTAGATTGAGGCCGCCGGCGGCCTTGCCCATTTCCTGGGTATAGATTTCCTTGGATTGGGCGAGGGCGTTATTGACGGCTGTGAGGATGAGGTCTTCGAGGAGCTGGGCGTCGTCGGGGTTGATGGCTTGGGGATCGATTTTGATGGATTGGATGGTGTTATCGCAGCTGGCGACCACGTGGACGGCTCCGCCGCCGCTGGAGGCTTCCACCGTTCGGCTGGCGAGGGAGGTTTGGGTTTCTTCGATTTGCCGCTGCATGCGCGCGGCCTGTTTCATGAGTTTGCCGATACTAGACATGGGTAATGAATTGCTGGTTATGACTATATTTGTAAAAGGGTTTGCCGCAAGGCATCAGGGGCGGACTTCGACGATGGTTCCGCGGAAGATTTCGAGGGCTTTCTGGATCAGAGGATCGTTTTCGAAGCTGGCTTTGTCGAGGACGATGGGGGTGCCGGTGGGGGCGGGCTGGCTTTTGGGTGTGGGTGCCGGGGCGGATTGAGTTGGGGGTGGAGCTGTGGGGGAAGTGGGTGCGGGGGCGGGGGTGGCTGCTTCCGGGGCGGTGATAACGGGTGGGGAGAAGTCGGCCGGGGTTTTTTCTTCGATGAAGCGGACTTCGTTGAGTTTGAGGCCGAACTCGCGCAGTCGTTCGAGGATGATCTGGCGGTTCCGATCGGTGATGACGAGGTCGAGTTGTGCGGCGACTTGGGGATCGTAGCCGATGGTGTAGCAGGCTCCTTCCTGTCCGATGGGGTGGGCGTGGATGAGGTAGGCTTGGAGGAAGCGGTTGGTATTGCCTATGGACT
>JBJOII010000084.1:0-20221 GCA_046047235.1 Verrucomicrobiota bacterium
GACGATGGAAACGGAAGCGGCGCCACCAACCCCCTCGACCGCATCGAAACCCTCGTCAACTCCACCCAGGACAAACGCCTCGTCCAGTGGATCTGCGAACGCGCCGGCGGATTCTTTATCAAGAATCCATCCACCCAATGGCCCCACCCCCATTTTCTCATCCCAGCCACGAACCAGGTCGTCCAGGAATTCGCCGACCTCCTCGCCGTCGTCGCCGCCGCCGCCGCCGACAACCGCATCTCCCCCGAAGAATCCAAAAAAATCCGCGCCCGCTGGGAAGAACTCAAGTGCGCCACCGAAGGCTTCGTCCGCTGCTGCGAAGAAGGCAACTTCTCCAAACTCCGCGAAATACCACCTCCCCCACCCACCCCGTAGTGTGTTAGCCCACACAACACCGAACCTGGTTCCGTCTGTCTTTGCGCATTCTTGACCGGTTAAGCAATGAAGCGACCTTCCGCTTGAAGTGACGCGTTATCCTGTCGCACCCACCCGTCTGCGGCAATCCCACCCGCGATATCCCTTGCGCCTCTCCTCTCGCGGCGCATCGCCAACCGCCAGCCAAAAAAAGGCCGGCCCCGCCATCAGGCAGGACCGGCCCATCTAAGAAACGCGCTCGACCTTACTTCACCAGGGTCTTGCCGCTAGACTCCAAGTCGTCGCAAGCCTCACCCACGCGAGCCGCCATGGCCTCCTCAGCCTTCTTCAAATACGCACGCGGATCGTAGGCCTTCTTGTTGCCCACTTCCCCGTCCACCTTCAACACGCCGGCGTAGTTCGACAGCATGTGGTCAGCAACCGACCGCGTGAACGCATACTGGCAGTCGGTGTCCACATTCATCTTCACCACGCCGTAACCCAAAGTCTCCTTGATCTCGCTCTTCGCCGAGCCAGACCCACCGTGGAACACTAAATAGAACTTCGCCTCAGGACCAAACTCAGCACGAATCGCATCCTGACCCTCCTTCAAAATCGAAGGACGCAGCTTCACCACACCCGGCTTGTAAGCCCCGTGCACGTTGCCAAAGGTTGCAGCAAACATGTAGGTCCCCTGCACCGGACTCATCCGACGATACACCTCCAACATGTCCTCCGTCGTCGTGTAGAGCTTCGCAGCTGGAGTGTCATGACTCCCAGCCGCACCATCCTCTTCCCCTCCCACAACACCCGCCTCCAACTCCAGCATCATCCCCATCTTCGCCAAACGCTCGTAAATCGGAACGCACAGGTCCAGATTCTCCTTCAACGGCAAATTCGAGGCGTCCACCATATGGCTGTTGTACAACGTCGGCTTGCCCTCCCCAACCAAACGCTCGGACTCTTCCACCAAAGGATTCAAAAAGTCACCCACCGACTTCGGAGGACAATGATCAGTATGCACCGCAATCAGCACGTCATACTTGTCGGCAACCCGACGAATGTGCTCCGCCAATGAAATCGCCCCCAACGCCTGATCCTTCACATTCAAACCAGAAACGAAGGCTCCCGCTCCCGTCGATACCTGCAGGATACCGTCCGATTTCTTGTCCGCGAAACCCTTCAGGGCCGCATTCGCGGTCACCATGCTAGACACGTTAATAGCCGGATAGGCGTAGTGGCCCTGATAGGCCGTTTCAAGCATCTGACGATACTGCTCGGGTGTTGCAATAGGCATATTCTTATTCCAGTTTCAGTTGACCAAAGACCCACTAAAACCAGACTTCCTACTGGCGTCAATCTTTAGCCAATCGCATTTCCTTCCACCTTCCCTAATACCCCCCGCAAGCCCAACTTAACCCCACCCCCCAACACCTCCACAGCCACCCGCCATCTCCCTTCCCCCATCTCCAATATCCCGCGCGCACAATCACGCCAGCCCTCAGCCCTCAGCCCTCAGCCCTCAGCCCTCAGCGCTCAGCGCTTCCCGCTTCCCGCTCCGCACCACCCCCCGCAGCACTCACCCGCAAAACCCCCTGCTCCACCGCCACAGACCGAATCTTCGCCAATACTTCCGCTGACTTCGGATCCTTATACGCCTCCTCCAGCCAGTTCACATTCGCTAACGCCCGCAGCACCTCCGCCGGTAACTGCTGCCCGTTCACCTCCATCCCCAATAACCGAACCACAATCCGCCCCTCCTGCATCTCCACCCCCAACCGAGCATTCCCGTTCAAATACCGCCCCTTCAAACGCTTGAACCCCGGCACATCCGCCAATCCATCCAACGGAACACTCACCTGACCCGATACTTCACTCTCCTTCATCACCACATTCATCCGCATGCTCCCCAATTGCATCGAGGAATTCCTGTTCAATAACGCGTTCAACTCCTCAGACGTCAGCTCCAAATCCCCCGCCGGCTTCCCCTCCTTCAATGCCCGACCAAACCCGTCCACCCGCTCAGCCAACGCCTGATACACCCCCTCCTCCATCTGAACAACCGGCATCTCCATCGGCTCAGCCCCCGTATACTGCTCCATCATCTGCCCCGCCTTCTTCACCAACAAATACCCGCCCACCCCAACCATCACCGCAGCCAAAAGCCCCACAATCACTACGGTCAAACAACCGTAAAACAAACATCCCTTGCCCTTCTTCGGCGCCACTTGAACGTAAACAGGTGCATTCATCGTCTCGTCTCCTATACCGCCACAGACTATGCCCCCCACCACCACACAACAACACCGAAACATCCCACCAAAACCCTCGCTTTCCAATTTACCCCAACACCCCTCCTCAGCCATGCTCTCGCCCATGCCAGGCCTTATCGCCATCGTCGGTCGCCCAAACGTCGGTAAATCCGCCCTCTTTAACCGGATCGTCGGACGCCGTATCGCCATCGTCCACGACCGCCCCGGCGTCACCCGTGACCGCGTAGCCGCCGAAGCCGAATGGCGCGGACAACGCTTCACTCTCGTCGATACCGGCGGAATCGGCCTCGTCAAAGGCGAACAAACCGAGGATGTCATCACCCGAGCCGCCATCGACCAAGTCAACATCGCCATCGAATCCGCCTGCGCCCTCCTCTTCGTCGTCGATGCCAAGGAAGGCCTCGTCCCCCTCGACCTCGAAGTCGCCTCACGCCTCCGCGCCTGCGGCAAACCCGTCCTCCTCGTCGCCAATAAAATCGATGAATCAGGCCGCGACCCCCACGCCGGCGAATTCCACCAACTCGGCTTCGGAGATGTCCACCCCGTCAGCGCACTCCATAACCGCGGCATCAGCCCCCTCATGCAGCTGGCAATAAAACACCTCCCCACCCCCTCCCCCTCAGACCCCCATACCCCAAACGAACCCCAACTCAAACTCGCCATCGTCGGCCGACCCAACGTCGGCAAATCCTCCATCGTCAACGCCCTCACTAAATCCGAACGCGTCGTCGTCTCCCCCATCCCTGGAACCACCCGCGACTCAGTCGATATCCCCTTCGAAGTCGAAACCGACGGCACCCGCCAACGCTACCTCCTCATCGATACCGCCGGCATGCGGAAACGACGCCGCATCGATGACTCCGTCGAGTTCTTCAGCGTCAAACGTTCCGAGGAATCCATCCGCCGCAGCGACCTCGTCGTGTTCGTGCTCGATGCCGAAACCGGCATCCTCGAACAGGACAAGAAAATTGCCGACATCATCATGGACGCCGAAAAAGCCTGCGTCGTCGTCGTCAATAAATGGGACCTCTTCGAGTCCGCCGTCCAGGAAGCCCAAACGGAAGCCCGGCGAAAAGCCAAGGTCGATAAACAACAGAAGTTCGGTAACCGCCCGCGCGTGACCCTCTCCGACTTCGCCGACTGGGTGCAGGAAATCCTCTTCTTCCTCGACTACGCCCCAGTCATCTTCACCTCCGCACAGTCCGGCTTCCACCTCGACCGTATGCTCGAATCCGTCCGCTACGTCGCCGGCCAACTCCAACTCCAAATCCCCACCGCCATCGTCAACCGGTCCCTCCAGGAAGCCATCTCCCGTAAACCTCCCGCAAGCCAGCGCGGACTCCACCTCAAACTCTTCTACGCCACCCAAACCGATAAAGCCCCACCCACGTTCCGCCTCTTCGTCAACCACCCCCAACTCATCACCGACCAGTATAAAAAATACCTCGCCGGCCAACTCCGCAAAGCCTTCGGCTACGAGGGCTGCCCCATCCGGCTCGAACCCAAAGGCCGCCCACGAAAAGTCGAACCCATCCGCGGCGGCCGCAAACCCCAACCCACCAAACCCAAACGACGCCCCATCCGCCGCGACAAACGCTAACCCTCCCGTAACCATGAACCGCATACCCAGGCTGCTCGCATCGCTCGCCACCAGCCTGCTCCTCGCCATCCCCACCCTCGGCGCCACTACGCCATCCCTCACCAACGCCTTCCTCAAGGTCACGGTCACGACCAACGGCATCGCGATCCAGCCTACCCGGCCAAACCTCAACTTCACCGCCCACGCCTCCCTCCCCATCCCCATCTCCTCCACAACCACCCCCTCCCCTGGCACCGCCCAAATCACCCTCGATAACGGCTGGTCCTACTCCCTCTCTCTCCCCGCAAATTCCCCCTTCCTCCACATACACCTCCAACTCTCCAATCAAACCCCGACACCACTCGAACTCGACCGACTCCAATTCCTCCAGCTCTCCATCCAATCCACCACCACCGCCGACCAACTCCACCTCATCGGCACCGGCGGCGTTACCCCCATCCACTCCGCCAAAGGCAGCTACACCTTTTCCGCCCTGGCCAACCCCAAGACCCGACACGGCCTCGTGGCCGCCTGGCTCACCCAACAGCAGGGCGCCGGTATCTTCCTCCCCCAAAACACCACCAACCTCCCGGTCACCCTCGATGCCCGACTCGACTTCGGCCACCTCCAAGTCGACCCCAGCCAAACCCGCCCCACCGAAACCCTGCTCATCGGCATCTTCCCCGACACCCGACTCGGACTCGAATCCTACGCGGATACCGTCGCCTCCCATCACAACATCCACCTCCAACCCACCCCGGAAGTCTATTGCACCTGGTACCACGCCGGCGCCTCCGATGAAAACCAGCTCGCCGCCAATGCCGCCTACGCCGCCAGACAACTCCAGCCGTTCGGACTATCCGTGATGCAAATCGATGACCTCTGGCAGCGTAAAACCCCACGCAGCTTCCAGGGCGACTCCTCCTTCCCCACCACCGGCCCCATCAAGCTCTTCACGGAATCCCGCGAGGAAAACTACCCGCACGGCATGGCCTTCTCCGCCTCCAACATCACCTCCCATGGCATGACCGCAGGCATCTGGTTCATGCCCTTCGCCGGCAACCTCGCCAGCCCCCTCTTCCCCCACTCGATCTACGCCAAAAACGCCGACGGATCACCCTACCACGACGCCCGCTGGTCCGGCACCTGCCTCGACCTGAGCAACCCCGAGACCCAGGCATTCGTCCTGGAAAGAACCCAACGCATCTATAATTGGGGCTACCGCTACTTCAAAATCGATGGCATGCACACCGGCCTGGCCACCAAAAACATCTACATCAATACCCACTATCAGGACCAAACCCTCGGCGACGCCAAACTCCATGACCCCCGAATGACCCACGTCCAAGCCTACCGCAGAGGCCTCCAACTCCTCCGCCAAGCCGCCCCCAATACTTTCATCCTCGGCTGTAACGTCTCCCAAAACATGCTCTCCATGGGCCCGGCCTTCGGCCTCATCGACGCCATGCGCATCGGCCCCGACAACGGCGGAGGCGCCCGCGGCGAGTGGAATGATGTCACCCTCGGCGCCTGGCACGGCAATAACCTCTACTTCCTCAATAAACGCATCTGGCATAACGACCCCGACCCCGTCTACGTCCGCCCCTCCATCCCACTGAACAAAGCCCGCTGGATGTGCTCCTGGCTCGCCGTCTCAGGCAGCATGCACACCTCCAGCGAACAATACGACGCCCTCCCCCCGGAGCGCCTCGACCTCCTCAAACGCTGCCTCCCCTCCCATACCGCCACCGCCCGCCCCGCCGATTACCTCGACTCCGACCACCCCCGTGTCTGGATCGCCAACAATCACCGCCTCACCGTCCTGGGCCTTTTTAACTGGAACGAAAACCAGCCCGACGAAATCCACGAACCCCTCCAGCGCCTCGACCTCAATCCCGATACCCCTCACGTTGCTTTCGACTACTGGGACAACCAGTTCCTCCCCGCCTTCACCAACTCCCTCAGCCTCCAAATCCCCGCCGCCTCCTGCCGCGTGCTCGCCGTCCGCCCCGCCTCCCCACACCCCCAGCTGCTCAGCACATCACGCCACATCACCCAAGGGCTCATCGACGTCCAATCGGAATCCTGGAACCCAGCCACCAAAACACTCTCCGGCTCCAGCCTCGTCGTCGCTAACGATCCCTATGAACTCCGCATCGCCCTCCCCCACACCAACCTCTTGACCCTAAAGCAAGCCTCCGCTGAGAACACTCCCCTAACCCAACTGCCCGACCCCAACGGTCTCCGCCTCTCCTTCACCCCCACAACCACCGGCCTCACACACTGGTCCGTCCAGTTCCAATAACCCTCAGGAAACCAGAAGCCAGAGGTCGGAAGTCAGGAATCAGTCCGTAGTCGGTCTCGCAACAAGCGAGCCCCATAGTCAGTCCTTCCCCCTCTCCTCTCTTCCCCCTACCCTCTCCCCGCGGCTCGGCCCCGGGCCGCAAGAGCCCTCAGCCCTTCCTCCTTCGCTCTTTGAGCTTCGAAGGACAAGCAGCACTTACCGCTCAGCACTTTACGCTCTGCGCTTGCCGCAAGAGCCCTCAGCGCTTCCCGCTTTGCGCCCCGCCCCCATCCATGCCATGCTCCCAACCCGTCACCCCAATCACCCATGAATGCCATGCGTAAACTCCCCCTCACCCTCACACTCACACTCTGCCTCAACGCAACCATCCAAGCGGCCGCCCCCGCCCCAGTCAGCCTCTTCAACGGAAACTCACTCGACGGATGGGAAGTACGCCCCGCCAGCCTCACAGCACAATGCTGGAAGGTTCAGGACAACACCATCCTCATCGAAAATGATGGTGGCCCGGGATCCGACCTCTGGACCACCTCCTCCTACAAAGATTATGAACTGGAACTGGAATTCAAAACGCTCACAGAGGACTACGACACCGGCGTCTTCCTCCGGGGCAACGGTCACCAAGTCCAAATCGGTATCTCCGGCAGCCTCAAGGTCGATATGACCGCCTGCATCTATGCCCCGGAAGATAAAAAGGGCAGCTACCCCGGCAAAACGGACAAGGTCCAGTCCGTCAATAAAGTCGGAGAATGGAACCACCTCCGCATCATCCTCACCGGCCAACGCATCCAAACCTTCCTGAACCAACAACCCATGGTCGACTACACCAGCGTCGCCCTCCGCGACGAAGGCCCCATCGGACTCCAGCTCCACGGTAACCGCACCATGAAAGTCCTCTTCCGCAATATCCGCGTGAAACATCTCTGACTGCTCCCCCAGCAAAACGCTACCCCCAAAACCCCACACCCGCTCTACCCTAACTTCAACCCATGCCCCATCGCTGCAACTCCCCCCTCATCCTCCTCCTGCTCCTGAGCCTCCTCCTCCCCTACAACCACACCCACGCCAGCCCCAAACCCAACATCATCGTCATCATGGCCGATGATCTGGGCTATGGCGATGTGTCCTGCTACGGCGCCACCCACATCCACACCCCAAATATCGATCGCCTCGCCACCGAAGGCCTCCGCTTCACCAGCGGATACTGCTCCGCCTCCACCTGCACCCCCACCCGCTTCTCCTTCCTCACCGGCACCTACGCCTTCCGCCAAAATAACACCGGCATAGCACCCCCCAATAGCCCCGCTATCATCCAGCCCGGAACGACCACCCTCCCCTCCCTCCTCAAAAATGCCGGATACCAAACCGCCGTCATCGGTAAATGGCACCTCGGCCTGGGCAACTCCACCGGCCCCGACTGGAACAGCTCCCTCACCCCAGGCCCCCTCCAAATCGGCTTCGATTACGCCCTCCTCCTCCCCACCACCAATGACCGGGTACCCCAAGTCTACGTGGAAAATGAAACAGTCCTGAACCTCGACCCTCTCGACCCACTCTGGGTCGGCAGTGAAAAACCCTCCCCCAACCACCCCACCGGCATAACTCACCGTCACTCACTCAAGATGGACTGGTCCCACGGCCATAACAACACCATCCATAATGGCATCAGCCGTATCGGATTCTACACCGGCGGAAACCAGGCCCGCTTCCGCGATGAAGACCTCGCCGATAAATGGATCACCCAATCCATCCAATGGATCGAATCCCACCAGCATCAACCCTTCTTCCTCTTCTTTTCCTCCCACGATATCCACGTCCCCCGTATGCCCCACGAACGCTTCCAAGGTTCCACTCCTCTTGGCTACCGCGGCGACGCCATCGCAGAACTCGATTGGTCCGTCGGCCAAATCCTCCAGACTCTCGACCGCCTCCACCTCACCGAAAATACTCTGGTCATCTTCTGCTCCGATAACGGCCCCGTCCTCGACGACGGATACAAAGACCAAGCCATCGAAAAAAACGGCAACCACCAACCCAATGGCCCCTTCCGCGGTGGCAAATACAGCATCCTCGAAGGCGGCACCCGAACCCCCTTCATCACCCGCTGGCCCGGCACCATCCAACCCGGCACCTCAGACGAAATGGTCTGCACCATCGACCTCCCCGCCAGCCTGGCCAGCCTCGTCCATACCCCCCTCCCTCCCAACGCCTGCCTCGATAGCCTAAACCTCATCGACGCCCTGCTCGGCCAACCCAACGCCAAAGGCCGAACCCACCTCGTCCAACAAGACAACGGCCGCAGCGGCTCCTTCGGCCTTCGCCTAAATCATTGGAAACTCCAACGCCACGACAGCGGAAAAGCCCTGAATGTCGACCTCCGGCTCGTCAATACCCCCATGCCCCACTACCAGCTCTTCAACCTCCAAACCGACCCACGCGAAGAACATAATCTCCTCACCTCAGAAAAATCCCGGGCCGCCCACATGATCCTCCAACTCCAGCAAATCATCGACGCCGGACGCTCCCGCCCCTAACCCTCCAGCCTCACCACCGATACCCCACGCCAGCCGTTACAAAGAAATCCGCAAACGCCGCATCCCCGTGCCTCCCCGTAATCCGGTCCTGCACGCTCCTGACCCGATTCCGATACACCGCCAACTCAACCCCCGGCCAACTCCACCGCCATCTGGCGCACACCACGCAAATCCAACTTGCCCGACCCCAAATGCGGAAACGCACCCACCCGAATCATCGCATCCGCCTTCGGCCTCCATAAATTCGGCAACTCGCTCGCCCCCAACCTCTCCATCACCCCCGATAACACCTCCTCCGCCAAGGTGTGCAACACCACTAACCGCTCCCCCTTCCGCTCGTCAGGCACCCCCGTCACGACAAAACTCTGCTCCGTCAACCCCGCCAATTCATGCAATACCTCCTCCACCTTGATGTGAGGTACCATCTCCCCCCCGATCTTGCTGAACCGACTCAGCCGATCGGTAATCAGCAAAAAACCGTCCTCGTCCAAGGCCGCCACATCCCCCGTCGTATACCACCCGTCACGCAAAACCTCGGCCGTCTTCTCCGGCAAACCCAGATAACCCTGCATCACGTTCGGCCCCTTCACTAAAAGTAAACCCGACTCCCCTACCGCCACCGCCTCCCCACTCACCGGATCCACCACCCTCACGCTCACCCCGGGTAATGGATGCCCAATCCGCCCACGCTTCCCCCCAACTTGACGGAAACCCGCCGCCCGAAAATCCCTCGTGTTCACCGCCACCGCCGGCGAACACTCGGTACACCCATACCCCTCCAGCGGCCGAATCCCAAACTTGTCCTCAAAAGCCACCGCCAGCCGCTCCGGCAATTTCTCCGCCCCAGCCACCACAAACTCCAGACTCCCAAAATCCCCAGCCTCACACCCCCGCAAATACAATTGCAAAAAGGTCGGAGTCGCCAAAAGAAAGGTCACCCTATGCTCCCGCACCAGCCCGCCAATCGCCGGCGCATCCAACGGCGTCGGATGAAACACTACCCCGTTCCCCGCTAACGCCGGCAAACACAACGTCCCCGTAAATCCAAAGGAATGGAAAAATGGCAGGACCCCCAAAAAACGATCCCCCGCCCCAACCGCAAAGGTCTGACCCAATTGCTCCAAGTTCGATACCACGTTGAAATGACTCAGCATCACTCCCTTCGGATCCCCCGTGCTACCACTCGAAAAAATCACGGTCGCCAAGTCATCCACCCCCGTCCGCCGCCGCCGACCCAAAGCCCTCTCCAATAACCCCACCGGCAAAACCACCGCACTCAACATCCCCAAAAACCGATCCCACCACCCCACCCCACGCACCACGTCCTCCAAATAAACCGCCTCCCCAGGAACCTCCAACTTCAACTTCCCCAAAAAGAACCGCGAGGTCACTACATGCTTCAACCCACACTGCCGCGCACAGGAAGCCATTACTTCCGCCGACGCCGTGTAATTCAAGTTCACCGGCACCTTCCCCAATAAAAACGCCGCCCAGTTCACCAACGCACCCCCCACCGATGGCGGTAACAAAATCCCCACCTTCTCCTCACCCCGCCATATGCGACCCAAAACTCTCGCCAATACTACCGCCCGCACCAACACTGAACCCGCACTTAACTTCCCCTGCTGACCATCAGCCATCGCAAACCGAAACGGATGCCGACGCGCCATCCTCACCATCCCCCGATCCAAGGTCTCCACCCGCTCCTTCCGCATCCTCCACGCCTCAGCCGCCAACTCCTGCACCGCCTGCCTCACCTCCAAATGCGTCGCCCCGGCATCCATCGGCCGACCATAAACCACCGTCACCGGATACGGCACCCGATGCGGCCACTTCCATACAAACCGACCCTGCTCAAAACTAAAAATACTCCCCCATACGCCATCCAGACACACCGGAATAATCGGCGCCTCCTGACCCTGCATAATCCGCTCAAACCCCCGACGAAAAGGTAGCATCTGCCCAATCCTCGTAATCTGCCCCTCCGCAAAAATACACACCACCTCCCCCTGCCGAATCGCTTCCGCCGCCGTCCTCAATGCCTGAATCATCTCCCGCGGCCGCACCGATGACGAAATCGGAATCGACCTCGCAATCCTCGCAAATGGCTTCAACCACCAGCGCTCATACATCCCCTTGAACATCACAAACCGAATCGGCCTGTCCGTCGATGCCTGCAACAAAAACGCATCCACAAAGGACAGATGATTACACACCAACAAAGCCCCGCCACGCTCAGGAATGTTCGCCCGCCCTTCCACCCGCACCCGATACAGCGTCCGCGTCAAAACCCATAACACAAATCGCAAAAACGCATCAGGCACCAGCCACAACGCATACAGGGTCCCCAGAAAGGTCATGCACGTGGTCACCAGAAAAACCTCCCTCGGATTCAACCCCATCACCCCTCCCAGTAAAAAAAACACCCCCGCAGCAGAAAATATCCCCACGAACGATAACAGGTTGCTCGCCGCAATAACCGACCCCTTCTCCCCCTTCTCCGGCCGGTGCTGAATCAACGCCGCAATCGGCACAATGAAAAACCCCGCAAAGAAACCATACAACACCAACCCCACCACAACCTCCATCACCCCATGCCCCGGCCACGCCAAATACAACCCAAAGGCCGTCATCCCCATCGAACCCAAGGGCACCAAGCCATACTCAATCTTCCTCCCGGATAAATACCCCGCCGCAAAACTCCCCACCCCAATCCCCACCGCCATCGCCGACATCAAATACGTCGTAATCTGAGCCTCGTTCAAACCCAGCAAATCCTTCCCATAACCGTAAATGGTATACTGCTGAATCAGCGCCCCCAAAAAAAAGAAGTAGCTGTTCCCCAATACCGCCAACCCCAATACCCGATCCCGACGTATCGCCCCCATCTGAACCCATAAATCCCCCACAAAATTCCAGCGGAACTTCTTTCCAGCATTCGCCGGCGGAACCCGGTCAATCCCCCAGCTGCTCACCAACCCCACCAAAGCCAACACCACCAGCACCACCCCCCCGCCCCATTCCGATCCCCCAAAAACCACAAATAACCACCCGCCACCGATCGTCCCCCCAATAATCGCCAAAAATGTCCCCAGCTCAATAATCCCATTCCCCCACGATAACCGCTGCTCCGGCAATAACTCCGGCAATAACCCATACTTGGACGGACCAAAAAACGCACTCTGCATCCCCATCAGAAAAACCGTGAACAAAATCAAAAGCGGCTCCCGTAAAACCAACGCCAATAAAGCCACCCCCATAATCCCAATCTCCGCCACCTTGGTCCCAATCGTCACCGCCCGCTTGCTAAACCGATCCGCCAAATACCCCCCAGCCATCGAAAACAAAATAAACGGCACCGCAAATAACGCCCCCACTAACGCCATCTTTAACTCCCGACCCGCCCCGGACAAACCCGGCACCACCATCCCTATCACCATGAACATCGCCAAGGTGCGATACAGGTTGTCGCTAAACGCCCCCTGAAATTGCGTCAGCATCAACGCCCAAAATCCCCCAAACCGCCCATCCCCACTCCGCGCTCCCCCCGCACTCATGCACACCCCCTCTCATGCAATGCCACACCACACCCCGCCCCTAACCCTTCCTCGCAAATGTTGCCTATCCGCTTCTCTAATCGCATGCCTAGGTAATAACCGCCCCCCACCCCCAAGAGCAAATTGGATATATCAATCCCCCCAATCACTCAGACAATACCCCCAAAGCCAAAGGCCAAAAGTCAGTAACCCCTCTCCCATATCCCATCTCCCATCTCCCATCTCCCATCCCACCCCCTCTCGCGCGCAGCGCCTGTCCCCTAGCTCCCAGCGACTAACTCCCAGCTTCTGGTCAAAGCACCAGCCACCTCGCACCTCGACCAATTCCCATTGCCTTGCCCCGCTAATCACGTTAAGTAAAACGGGTTCGAGTCAATAAAACATCCATTACAAAAACTGTTATGGGAAAACCCTGTTTCCACGCCAGCATCGAAGGCGCCCAACACGGCGCAAAACCACTCCCGCAATTTCTGGCCTATGCCAAAAAATCCGGCGCAGCCGGTGCCCAACCTTCCAATTTCATGCTCCAGTCCGCCAAAGGCGGCTTCATGAAAGCCAAGGAAGTCAAAGCCGCCTTCTCCAAAGCCAAACTCAAACTGGACGGCGTCTCAGCCCACTGCCCCTTCTGGGTCCATACCACAGCCTGGACCGGCAGCCCCTCCATCCGCCCCTTCATCCCGGCCGATGTCGCCAAAAAATCCCCCGCCGCCATCGAACAATGGGCCGAAGATTACATCCTCGGCCTCCTCGACCTCTGCGCCGAACTCAAAATCAAAATCGTCCCCATGTTCTGGGGCGTCGCCTTCGGCTGGGAAGTCGCCTCCGGCTACCCCTGGGGCTTCTGGTCCGGCGGTGACTTCGACTTCATGAAAGAAGGTCGCGAACGCTTCGCCACCAAGACCGCCAAAATCAGGAAACACGCCACCAAACTCGGCATCTACCTCGCCCACGAAATCCACCCCGGAACCGGTGCGATGTGCGCCGACGATTTCAATATCCTCGTCGATGCCTGCGATGGTGACCCCTGCCTCACCGTCAATGCCGACCCCTCACACTGCTGGGAAGGCGAATCCTGGGAAACCCGCTTCCTCAAAGTCGGCCCCCGCGTCGTCGCCTGCCACGTCAAGAACCACGTCATCCGACCCGATAAACCGCTGCGCATGATGGATCCCAATTGGCCCAACCGTGCCATGCAGTTCGTCGATATCCCCAGCGGAGACATGAATATGCTGCGCTACGCCGAACTCCTGATCCATATCGGCTACCCCCAGCGCTATTGCAAAATCATGGGCACCAAAACCGCCCCCCTCATCGTCGAAGCCGAAAGCGCCTACCGCGATCTGGACGCCACCAGCGCCAATGGAATCGCCTACGTCCGCGATAACCTCTGTTTCCCCGTCGCCACCGGCTCGTTCGAAGACGGCATGGGCGCCTAAACACGGCCCCAAAAACGCTTCCACGAGGCGCGACCACACCGGTCGCGCCTCTTTTGCTTCAGTAGCCGGCTAAACGCCCCGCCAATCCGCCAACTCCTGGAGCACGATTGTTGAAAAGTCGCCCAGGATACCCTCTCAAAACTGGATCCTCTTTCTGCCCGCTCCCGCTCGAACAGGGGATCGCAAACCCACCTGTCAGCCGTTCCCAAAAATCATCCAATACCCCACCACAAAGATAGGCACATCCACAATCGCGTGACTCACATAGCACGGCCACACCGACCTATACCGCAAATACAGCCAGCTCCAAATCGCCCCGCCACAAAACACCCCCACCGATCCCAGCACGGTCATCGCCCCGGAAAACTGGCCCGCCAACGCCACAATGTGATGCAAGGTGAACCCCACCGCCGAAGCCACCACAGCCGCCCTCCCGCCAACCACCCGCTCAAACTGGCGGAAACAAAACCACCGCCACACATACTCCTCCATCAGCGAGTTCAACGTGATCCAATAAATCGCCCCAGCCACATACACCCAACGGTTCGCCAACTTCGTCTGCTCCGCCCGACTCGCCACCACCTCCGGATCAATCCACCCCTGCGACCGCGCCAAAAAATACACCCCGAAAATCGACACCGCGATCACCCCGCCAGTCACCACCGCAATACCAAAACCCCCATGCCTCGACGGCGACCAGCTCAATTTCCCCCTCTCCACCCGTAACCACCAAAACAACGGCAACACCACAATCCAGACTTTCGCCGCCAAAAATAAACCCGCACCCAAGCCCGTCCCCGGCCACCAAAAAATCGAGGCCGCCGTCCCCACACTCGGAACCGGCAACAACAACAATAACGCCAACCACGCCCGTCTCACCCCATGCTCTTCACTCATACTCATCACTTTCCTCAAACCTGGCCACCACCCACCGCCATGCCGCCGCCGTCCATCGGTCCATCGCGGACAGGCAGCCCTCAGCGCTTCCAGCTTCCCGCTCGCCGCTTACCCCAGCTCCGCGGCCATCCGCCTCACCCCCTCCGCCACCACCTCGGGCGACTGCGCAAAATTCAACCGAACACACTCCCGCGCCTGAACCATAGGCTCCTCCAACCCATAAAAGAAATACTCCCCCGGAACCACCAGAACTTCCCGCTCCTTCAAACGCTCATACAACTCCCGCGTCGAAAACGACAACCCCCGCAACCATAACCACAAGAAAAACGCCCCCTCGCTCGCATGCACCGCCCAGTCCACCCCAACCCGATCCAACTCCTCCCGCACAACTCCCAAGGCTGCACGCCGACGCTCCTCGTAAAACGGACGCAATATCTCCGGACCAATCCGCAAAATCTCACCGCTCTCCACCAAGGGCAAAACCAAACGCTGCCCCAAATTGCCGTTGGCCAAACCCGCAATCGCCGTCATCGACTTGATAGCAGAAATCACCTCCCGCGGCCCCACCACAATGCCCGTCCGCGTCCCGGGCAAACCCAACTTCGATAAACTTAACGTGTTGATCACATGCGGTGCATAATGCGGCTGCGCCTCCCCATAAACCACCCCCGGAAACGGCACCCCATACGCCCCATCCACCATCAGGGGCACACCATGCTCCGCCGCTAAATCCGACAGCCGACCCAGCTCAGCCTGCGTCACCACGTTCCCCGTCGGATTCGTCGGACGTGATATCGCCACCAACCCAATATCCCCCCTCTTTAACCGCGCCTCCACCGCGTCAAAATCAATCGCATACTTGAATACCCTCGATGCCTCACCCTCCGGCCACGAAATCAACGGCCGACAACTCACAAACAAATCCGGCTCCAAAGCCTGATCCGCATACCCGATATACTCCGGGGATAACGGCAACAGAATCTTCCTCGCATGCCCCCTCGGTGAACGTCCCCCAAACAGATTAAATAAAAAAAACGCCGCAGTCTGCGTTCCCGAAGTCACCGCCACATGCTCCTCCGTAATCGGCCAACCAAAACTCCGCTCCATCAACCGGGCAAATGCCCGCAAAAACCGCGGGTTCCCCTCCGGGGGCTCATAGGTCGATATCACCCGCTCAAACGCATCCCCCGCCCCCATCAATAACTCCATCCGCTCCCGCCAAATCCTCTGCACCTCCGGCACCGCCGCCGGATTCCCCCCCCCAAGCATCAACATCTCAGGCCGTAACGTCATCGCCCGACCCAAGTCATCCATCAAATCCAAAATCCCACTCCGACGCGTCAACTTCCGGCCAACCCCCGAAAACACACTCCCCAAATCATCGGAAAACTCCCCCGCTCTCGTTGAAACCTGATCCTTATCCATACCACTCAACCTGTAGTCGCTCGCCCGAAAGACCGCATTCTGCTCACCACTCAACCACCCCAGCGATAAAAAACCCAAAGAACCTCTAACCTTCCTGTCCCGACATAGTAGCACAAAGCACCCTACCCCGCTGTCCGCGCGTCACCAGACGCGCCCCTCTGATCCAAATCTCAGAATTACTGAAACGCCGAAATCTGCCCTCAACGCTTACGCCCCATCGAAATCGAAATCGAAATCAGGATCGCTGTCGGTGTCGAGCGCGCCTACTTGCCGCGTTCTACGCGGCGGCGCGTGTAACCAGAAGACCGTAGAGAGAACACGGTAACTACACGCCCAGTCGATGGTCCGTAGTCCGCGCGGCGCGCCACGCGCCGCGCTATAGAAGCCCGCTCCAGCGGGCGACAGACCGCGGCCGCAAGGACGCGGTACCGACAGGGACCGAATCGCCGGGAGGCGATCACTGAATCCGCCCTCAGCCCTCAGCCCTTACCGCTTGCCGCTCTGCGCTTCCCGCTTCCCGCTTCCCGCTCAGCGCTCCCCCCCCCGGCCCCTCCAAAAAATCCAACAACCCCTCCCACGATGCCCCACCCTCCGGCCCGTTAGGATCCACATGCCCCGCATCAACTTCCCCCAAAACAAGCCGCGAGATCACTCCCATCCCCCGATAGACCTCCCGCCCCGCCTCATAAGCCGCCCGCTCCCCCTCCGGATTACCCCAGTAATCTTCCCGACCCACATGCACATAACAGGCCCTCGGCGCCACCATCGACAGCAACCAATGCTGGTCAAATGGCATCTCCTTCTCGCGATCAATGAAACTAAATGCCCGCGGCCCCAACCAATACCGCTCCAGCAATTGCTCCAACTCCTGCGCCCCCTTCCCCCGCACCCGATACAAGGCCGAACCCGCCATGCCCGACATGTGCGGCGCCACCGCCGCAAAACGCTCATCCAATGCACCCGCCAACAAGGCCGACTTCCCCCGACGGGAGTGCCCCCAAACCGCGATCCGATCCGGCCGAACACCCTTCAGGTCCTGCACCCAACTCAGGGTAACCCGACAACCCCATGCCGCCACCGCGACCACCCCCCAGTCGTAATCCGGATACGCCTGCTGCGCCGCACGTAACTTCGGATCCTCATAACTCGCGAGCGCATTATGGTCGAAACCCGCAAACCCATACCCGCGCGACAACAGCCGCTTCACCACACCGCGACGCAAAAACGGATCCGGCCACCACACCGGCTCAATACCCAGCACAACCGGAACCTCCGCCGCATCCCCCCCCGGCAGCCAACAACCCACCTGCATCCGCAACTCCCGCCTAGGCCCAAATACCAGCTCCGCCGTCACTAGCCTCGCCATCCCCGCCACCCCTTCCACCCGCACTTCCTTCACCACCAGATTCTCCACCTCAAATGACGGCACATCCGGCGCATGGCCGTACTGCCACCGCTCCAACACCTCAACCATCTTCACCCGGTCCAGCTCCCCACTCCCCAGTCTCGGCATCACCGGTAACTCACCCCCAGCCCCGTGAACCCAAAGCGAAACCACCAAAAGTAAGAAACCCGCCGCCCACTGCTTTACAGCGGCGACGGGCCACAACCTGGAAATGCCGATCATACGCGTCGAACCGGCGGCACCCTGAACCCCGGCCGATTCCGGTCCTTCAACAACTCGTTGGCCGCATCAGCATAATCCCCCGTGTGCCGCTCCGTCTCCGGATCAAAGGTCAGCCACGGCCCAACCACATACTCACTGCCCTCCTCCGGCACCCCCACACCATCCGCCATCACAGAGTGCAACCGCATGAAATGCTCATACGCATCCTTGTTGTCCCCAAACTGCCCTGCCTTCGCATTGAACGGCACCGACTTGCCCAACCGATACGAGTTGTTAATCAAATGGCCCAGCACGCACGCATAGTGTGCCTCCGGCGCCGTGCCATTCGCCATCTCCGGCTTGCCCGCCCGACACGCCGCCACAAACGCCCCCCAGTTCCCTCCCGGTGTCACATGCCCCGGCTCAATCGCAATCTCCTCCCCCTTGTCACTCCCCTTCGCATAATACTTCTCCCGAATGATCCTCCCCCCATCCTCAAAATAATACTCGTTCTCCACCTGACGCTCATACTTGTCGTAATTCACATTCCGCACATTGAAGAATACCCACTGCCCGTTCGGATACTCCGCAATGCCCATCATGGTGTTCGGCGTCTCACCCTGATCCTCCCACTGAAACCGCCCGCCAATCGCCATCGCCCGCACCGGATGCGTCAAACCGGGATCCAAGGCCCACCGCGCCTTGTCCAGTTCGTGCGTCCCCTGATTGTTCAAATCCCCGTTCCCCGTCTCCCAGAACCAGTGCCAGTTGTAATGCACATAGTTGCCGTGATACTGGTCAATAATCGCCGGCCCCCGCCAAAGATCCCAGTTCAAGTTCGAGGGAGCAGGCCCCGGACTCTTGAACCCAATGCTCGCCCGCGGCTTGCAACAATACCCATACGAAATCTTCAGTTTCCCAAACTTGCCCGCGTGAATCATCTCATGCAGCCCCGCCCTCGCCGCATCACTGCGACTCTGCGTCCCGTGCTGAATCACCACCCCATACTTCTTCTGCGCCTCCACCACCACCCTCCCCTCCTGAACATCGTGGCTCATCGGCTTCTCCACATACACATGCTTCCCCGCCTGTGCACCCCAGATCGTCATCAGTGAATGCCAGTGATTCGGCGTCGCAATCGAGATCGCATCCAGTTCCTTGTCCTCCAATGCCTCCCTCACATCCGCCACCCCCTTGCAGCTGAACTTCCCCTGAACCCTGCCCCTCAAACTCTCCAAACGCCCCCCCAAAACCCGCTCATCCGGATCAATCAAATACGCAATCTCCACGTTCTCCTGACCCAGCCACCCGTCAATGTGATTGCTGCCCCGCCCATTCACCCCCGCCACCGCAATCCTTAAACGGTTGTTCGCCCCCAATACACGCGTAGTCGACCCAGTACCGCAAATCACCGCCGTCGCTCCAGCAGCTAATGAACTCTTCAAAAAACCACGCCTCGTTGTCTTGAACATAGAATTTGCCTCTCGGGGGTTGAATGCCTGTTCCTACGGGAATCAACACACCCTAAAAAAAACCCCTCCCAACGCCAAGCCCAAAGGCACAACGGTTCCCCCTCGTCGAAACCCCAAGTCCATGCCAATGTTCCTCATCATGAAGCGCAAGCTGACCTGGCGTGAACTGGTTGCAGCCATCACGATCTCACCCTTCGTTTGCTCCTGCCCACTCCTCGCCTCCCCCACCATCCTCCCCCACCTCCCCGAAGCCAAACACGGCCTCCACTTCACCAACAGCGTCACCACCTGGGACGAAGCTATCCCCCTAGGCAACGGCATCCTCGGCGCCCTCCTCTGGGGCAACGGCAACCCTGTCCGCATCTCCCTCGACCGCACGGACCTCTGGGACCTCACCCCCGTCCCCGAATTCTCCGGCCCCGACTACAACTTCAAAACCATGCGCCAATGGCATGAACAAGGCCGGCACGACGACCTGGTCCGTGTCTACGAAAAACCCTATAACCGTCCCGCCCCCACGAAGATCCCCGCCGGCCGCATCGAAATCAACCTCGGCCTCACGTTCGAATCCACCCACCTGAACCTCCTCCACGCCGAAGCCTCCATGCGCTTCAAGGAAGGCTGGGAACTCCGTACCTTCATCTGCGCTGCCTCTCCTCTCGTCGGCTTCATCCAACTCCTGCCTGATTCCGACACCCCACCCACACACCAACCCACTTTCTCCCCCAAACTCATCCCTCCTTCCTTCGGCGGCCAGGTCACGAACGCCGCCGCCGGTGGGATCGG
>JBJOII010000085.1:0-19969 GCA_046047235.1 Verrucomicrobiota bacterium
CCCCGCAAATGCCGTCGGTGATGACGTCGAGGTTTACTCAGACACATCACGCAACCAACAGCTCGCCCAGCTCCACTTTCTGCGCCAGCAGATGGTCAAGACCGACGACGCACCCCAGTTCTGCCTCGCTGATTTCGTCGCACCCCGAACCGATGCCGGGTCAGCCGCCCCCGACCATATCGGTGCTTTCGCCGTCACCACCGGCCACGGCCTGGCCGATCTCGTGGCAAAGTTCCGGGCCGACCAGGACGATTACAGCGCCATCCTCGCCGAGGCCATCGCCGACCGGCTTGCGGAGGCGTTCGCCGAATGGATGCACAAACAGGCGCGTATCGCCTGGGGCTATGGCGGCGATGAAAACCTCAATCACGAACAGCTGATCGACGAGGCGTATCGCGGAATCCGACCTGCGCCCGGCTACCCAGCCTGCCCGGATCACACGGAAAAGAACACGCTCTGGCAACTGCTCAACGTCGAGGACCATACCGGTATTCAACTCACTGAAAGTTGCGCCATGTTCCCCGCCAGCAGCGTCAGTGGATGGTATTTCGCCCATCCGGAAGCCCGATACTTCGGTGTGGGTCGGATCGGCGCGGATCAGGTTGCCGATTACGCCCAACGCAAGGGACTCACTCTTGCCGAAGCAGAACGTTGGCTGGGTCCCAGCCTCAATTATACCCCGGAAAGAACCTGACCATCGGGTGCCCGCTGGACCGTGGCAACGCTCCGGGAACTCTCGCTTTCTGCTTGCTTGAGAAGACTTGCCCGACCCACAGTCCACCGTGGACATTCTGTTCCAGCAGGTCAGGATTTTTACCGGGCTTAACTCCAAGGCGCTTAAATTCCTCGCCGACCACGCGCAGGAGTTGCACTTCAATGCGCTTGATGTGGTCGTCCAAGAAGGCGACCTCGGCGACCGCCTCTTCATCGTGCAGCAAGGCGAAGTCCGTGCCTGCCGGAACTTCGCCAAACCCGGCGAAAAAGAACTCGCGCGGCTCACCAGCGGCGAGTGCTTCGGTGAAATGTGTATCCTCGATACCCTGCCTCGCTCCGCCACCATCCAGGCCATCCGCAACAGCCAGCTTTTCTCCATCGATACCATCACGCTTTACGAGTTCCACCTCCATCACCCCTCCCAGTTCAGCGTCCTGCTCATCAACCTCGCCCGCGAACTGTCCAGCCGCCTCCGCGAACTCGACAAGGCCTTCGCCGCCCTGCACTAGACCGAAGGCGCGGGATACACCAGCCCTTCCCGCCAAAAGCCCACCCCCCACACCCTGAAGGCTTGCAACCCAGCCTGCCAGATCGCAGTCTGTTCACCATGAAATCCCTCGCCACGTCCTGGTCCTTGCTCGCTCTCGCCCTCACAACCCTCCACGCCGCACCTCACTCGGCTCTCGATCCGCGCCCGCGAGACAGCCGCTGGATGGAGCGACACAACCTCATTAACCAGCGCGTCGCCGAAACCGGCCAGAAATCCCAGCTCATCTTCATCGGTGACTCCATCACCCAAGGATGGGAAGGCGCAGGCCGCGATGTTTGGGAACGCTATTACGCCCCCCGCTACGCACTGAACCTCGGAATCGGTGGCGACCGCACCCAGCACGTCCTGTGGCGACTCGAAAATGACAACATCAAAGGCCTCTCACCCAAGGCCGCTGTCGTGATGATCGGTACCAACAACTCCAACGGCGAAGATAATACGGTCGAGCAAATCGCCGAAGGTATCACGGCCATCGTGCAGAAGCTCCGCACAAGCCTCCCCCAGACACGCGTGGTCCTCACCGCCATCTTCCCCCGCAGCGAAAACCCCACACCCCAACGCGGCAAGCTGCTCATGGTGAACCAAATCATCGAAAAACTCGCCGATGATCCCATGGTGGATTGGATCGACTTCGGACATCGATTCATCGATTCCGCAGGCCGGATCCCGCATGAACTCATGCCCGATTACCTGCATCTCTCGCCCGCCGGTTACCAGATCTGGGCCGAATCCCTCGAACCAATCCTCACCGAAATCCTCAATGGCCAGAGTGGCCCCACGCTCTCCGGATCCTGGACCTGGACCACCAACGGCCCCGACGGCCAACCCGTTAGCTCCGCCCTGGAACTACAACAGAACGGAGATGCCGTCACCGGGCGCTTCCAGCGGGACGATTCCCGGTGGCTGAACATCCAGAACGGTAAGGTCGACGGCGACGGATTCTCCTGGACGGTCAAACGTGACCGTCCCGATGGCGGCGAAATGGTGTACCAGATGACCGGCACCTTCACTGACAACGCAATCGATGGCCAGGCCACCACCAGTATGGACGGTGCCGAGGTCACCGTGGAATGGACCGCCAAACGCAACTAAGCCCCATCCCGCAAACCTTCACTCCCATGCGATCCCTGCACACCCTCGGCCAGACCGTCTCAATCCTCCTCGCTTCCGCCATCGTCGCCACGGCGGACACCGGCCCACGACCTGCCGTGGAACTCTGGCCCTCCACCGTGCCGGGTGAGACCAAACAGCTTGACCCCGAAACCAATATCTCCAAACCCGGAGAAGGGCTCGTCGGTGGCCGTACGGTGATCCGGCTCGCCAATGTGTCCCACCCCTCCCTCACAGTCTATAGCCCCCCAGCATACCGAAACACCGGTGCCGCCGTTCTCGTCTGCCCCGGCGGCGGTTACAACATCCTCGCTAACGACCTCGAAGGTTCGGAGGTCTGTGAATGGCTCAATGCAATCGGTGTCACCGGAGTCCTCCTCAAATATCGCGTCCCCCGCCGCGATGGACGGGAAAAGCACGACGCACCACTGCAGGACGCCAGCCGGGCGATCCGCCTCACCCGACACCACGCCAGCGAATGGGGCATCGACCCCGATCGCATCGGCGTCCTCGGCTTCTCCGCCGGCGGTCACCTCGCCACAGTGCTGAGTAACCACGGCGATGCCCCCACCTATGAAGCGATCGACGGAGCCGACAAGCTCTCCTCCCGCCCCAACTTCAGTGTGCTCATCTATCCCGCCTACCTGCTCAAGGACAAGGGGTCCAGTGAGCTCGCTCCGGAATTGACCCTCTCCAAGGAAACCCCCTCCACCTTCATCGCCATCACTGCCGATGATCCCGTGGGAGTCGAAGGCGCCCTCTACTACAGCCTCGCGCTGAAGAAAACCGGCGTCCCCGTCGAACTCCACGTCTATCCCACCGGCGGACATGGCTACGGACTTCGCCCCACCACCAACCCGGTCACGGAATGGCCCCACCGCGCCACGGAATGGATGCGTGCTCAGGGCCTGCTGGAGCCCGACAAATCACACTAAAACCGGAGGCTCGCGCGAGGGCTGGCTACGGATCGTTGGAAGTAGGGTCGAGCTGTTGATCGCGTCCGACGCGGCGTCTCGCCCGGATGTTGGTCGTGTCGCAGTTAGCGGGCTTTCATTGCCCCGTCGCCCGCCCTACCGCGAGCTCTTGTAGTCCGCTATCACACCCTCGCACAACCAATTGGCAATGGCTTGACGGTTGTTCGCCTCAACCAGACGGACCTGGTCGCGCGCGTGGTGGATGTTCCCCAGCTCCATAAACACCAGCGGTGCATCGCAGTGGTTCAGGACATATAACCCCCGCGTCGTTACGGAGCCCTCATAGCCGCGCCCCGGCTGGTTCTCCCGGTAGTTCTTTCGGATGGTATCCTGCAGGGTTTGCGCCAGCCGCTTTCCTACAGCATTACCGCTCTGGTAGTAGAAGAACACGTCGATGTCCTGTGCCTTGGGCCGCGCGTCGACATGGATCGAAAAACACCGCTTGTATTTCGATGTCTTGTCCTTCCGGTAAAGCGAGTTCACCACATCAACCCGCTGCTGCAACCGTGCCTTCTGGTTGGCCGGAATGCGCGAACCCCAATAGCTCACTTCGTCAGCGTCCGGACGTAGAAAGCGTTCGTCCCGGATACCATCGTTCAGGTCCTTGATGATGAAATGCACGGTTGCACCGTGCTCCATCAGGCGACGTCCAAAGCGCAGCATGACGTCATAGGCATATTCGTCCTCAGACAACGTGTGCCCCTCCAGCTTCCCCATGCCGCCCGGATCCGGTCCGCCATGGCCGCTGATCAAATAGAACACAGCCCCGGCCAGACCATCGTCCACCTTCTCCACGGTGGAATACTTCGAGCCAAACAGGGGTTCCGACATCCTGCTGCTGCCACCACCCGGAAGCTGATAACGCCTCCCCTGAATCAGCGTGTTGCCAGGGCCCATGCGCCCGCTGTTGAGCCGACGAAACTCGCCCAGATAAGTTTCCGGATCCAAACCGTGCCGGCGCAAAAGGCTGTAAATGCCGTCCCCCTTCAATGCCACTGCTTCGTCTGCCCGGACCCCCGATGTGGGGGTCGTCAGCAGCATGACCCACAGGAAGAAAGCAACCATCCATCGCCATTCCCGCGAAAGGTCTGCGTTGCTCTTGCTCATCAACATCACGGAACAGTTAAACCATCCGCGTCCACACATCAAACGGTTTGCCCCGCACCCGCCGTGCCACCACCACGCTCGCCATCCTGCCCGGGGCGCCATCGACCCGATACCGGCCGCTGCACCGGACGCCGCGTCTTGCGCCCCTGAAAAGTGTGCTCGCGTCGCTCCAATTCCATCTGCTCCAACTCCTGCTTCAGCTTCAGGTAACTGTCAAAACGCGATCGCTCCAACGTCCCCCGTGCCAGGGCCTCCTGCACCGCACACCGCTTCTCAACCGTGTGACTGCAGCTGCGGAAATGGCACTGCAATGCCAGCTCCTCCACATCCGGAAACACTTCCTCCAAACCCTGGTCGGCCATCCACATGTGAATCTCCCGCATCCCCGGCGTGTCAATCACCACTCCCCCCTGCGGCAGAACAATCAACTCCCGCCACGTCGTCGAATGTCGCCCCTTCGCGTCACTCTCCCTGACCTCCAGCGTGGGAAAAATCTCCTCGCCATACAGCACGTTGATCAGGCTCGATTTCCCCACGCCGGATGTCCCAATAAAGGCAAAACTAATGCCCGCTCCGACCATCGATCTGAGCTTCTTCAGTCCCGCCTTCCTCAGCGCGCTTACCACCACCACCTCGGCATCCCGCGCAACTTCCATCGCCTCCTTCGCCAACCCCTTCCCGCCATCCTCAGACAAATCCGCCTTGTTCAAAACCACCACAGGCGTCACGCCGCCCTCCCTTACCATGACCAGAAAACGCTCCAGCCGACGCAGGTTGAAAGATTGGTCCAGTGCCATCACCACGAACGCAACATCCACATTCGCCGCCAGCACCTGCTCCTCAACGCGTCGCCCGGCTTCCTTGCGAACCAGCCGCGTCCGCCGCGGCAGAACAGCATGAATTACACCTCGTGAACTCCCCTCACCAGGCGACACCTCGACCCAGTCCCCCACCTTCGGCAACAGGGAACGATCCGTCAGCCGATGCAGCATCTTCCCCGGAACCACCGCCGGACCCGTCCCGTCTGCGGTCGTCACGATATACGCACCCTTGTCCTCCACGATCACCCGACCGGGAACACCCGTGCGCACCCCCGCCTCCGCCCATGCGGCCTGCCATCGCGTCGACCATCCCAATGCTTCCAGTTCCATAAACCGACGCAGTCTGCACCACCCCAACCCGCACGTCCATCCCCTCGAAGCGGTCTTACGCGGCCCGATATCCAAGGACGCCGCGGACGCCTGTGGCCGTTTGATCAGGCGTGTGCGAGATCGTCGTGGAAGCGGAACGAGACTTTGAGCCGCGTTCGGAAAGCAACAATGTTTCCGTTCTCGATCTTGATATCCTGTTCAACGACCTCAGCAATGCGAAGGTCCTTGATCGACTTGCTGGCCTGGGTCAGCGCGCGGTGCGCGGCATCCTCCCACGACGTGGGGCTGCTGCCGACGATCTCAATGACTTTGTAGGTATGCTCGGGCATGACGCACTCCTTGTGCTTGTGGTTGCTTGCGGGTTGCAGCCCTTCACGGTGCGTGCAGCCAGCCGGAACGGCCGGAACATGTGAGATGTGCAGAATATACTCGGAGTCCTGCCTTCGCGCTAGAGCCAACCCCAGAATGGGCCTTCCGATCGTCCCACACCCCGACCCTCATCGGCCTTGGCGGTTACGGATTATTCTCGCACGTGCACTGATAATCCGTATGTGGTGTTTGGACTGCTGCAGTTCAATCTCAATTGCGGTCGCGTCTCCGATGGACTTGCTGGCTTGGGCTAGCGTGCGGCGCGCCGGGTCCTCCCAGAGGTTGGACTGCTTCCGACGATCTCGATGACTTTGTAGGTATGCCCGGGCATGACGCACTCCTTATGCTTGGGTTTGCTTGCAGGTTGCAGCCCTTCACGATGAGTGCAGCCAGCCGGAACGGCCAGAACAGGATGCTATGTCACCAAAATATACCCGGACTCCAGCACCTGCGCCAGATGCCGTGTCTTAGCGGACATTCTCCCCCGGCCATAACGCGACCTCCAAATGCCTCGTGGTCTCATGGCGCTACGGATAATCGCGACAGGTGTCCCGATTATCCGTAGCTCGCAACCAAATGAGTTATGGAATTCGAAAAGGACCGTTTTGGATGCTGGAGGTGGTCAATTGGTCGGTTAAAAGCGATTCCCGAAAGATGGAGGGCGTATGGAGGCCCCGCTCAGGCGCGCAACCTGCAAAACACATCGTGTGATTCATCAACGGATTATTGGGACACCTGTCCCAATAATCCGTACGGGGTCGTCGGGTAGTGGCTGGTTGCGGGCCGGGCGTTTTGGGTCCTATCCTGTCGCAATGTCATGCGTGCGTAATCTCCCGAAATGGCTGATGGTTGCAGCCGGGTTGTTGTTCGCGGTCCCGTTGGTTGATGAAGGGGTGGCTGGGGAGCCGGAGTTTGCCTTCGGTGTGGTTGCGGATGTGCAGTATGCGGACAAGGAGACCTCGGGCCAGCGGCGGTATCGGGAGTCGCTGGGGAAGTTAAAGGAAGCCGTGGAGGATTTGAACGGTGGGAACCTGTCGTTCACGGTCAATCTGGGGGACAGCATTGATGGTCGGGACGAGGAGTCACGGGCCGACCTGAGGGAAGTGACGCAGGTCTTCGAGGGTTCGAAAGCTCCGGTGCGACACGTCATTGGCAATCACTGCCTGGAGTTGGAACGTCGGCAACTGATGGACGCCCTGGGTCTCGCATCGGCACATTATTCCTTTGTGCAGGGGGATTGGATGTTTGTGGTGCTGGACACAATGGACATCAGTCTGAAGGCGGAGCCCGGGTCGGAAGAGCTGGCTGAGGCGGAAGCCTGGTTGGAGCGGGATCCGACTTTGCCGACCTACAACGGGGCCGTGGGTGATGTTCAGCTGCGCTGGCTGGAAGGGGAGCTGCAGCGTGCACGGGCCTCCAATCAGAGAGTGGTGATTTTCAGTCATCACCCCTTCGCCACCGAGAGTGGCCATGAATCTCTTCTGGCTTGGAATGCTGCGGCTATGCGCCGGTTGCTGGCACGGTCGGGCTGTGTCGTTGCCTGTTTCTCCGGGCATGATCACGAGGGGGCCTATGTGCTTGAAGACGGCACTCATTACCTGACGGTGCCGGGAATGGTGGAGGCTTCGGAGGAGAGCAACCGTTATGCGGTGGTGGAGGTGTATGGTGACCGGCTGGAGGTTCTGGGTCGGGGTGAAGTGGAGAGTCGGTCGCTTAGCGTGAGGGTTGCGGGGGATGGGCGTTGAGGCCTAATGGGTTGAAAAGGGGGTGGTTTGTGGATGATTGCGGGTTTGAAGGAAGGGTGTATTCCATGAGAGTTAGTCATGATGCGCTGGGCTGGAGGATTGGGTTTAGCTGCAGGTGAGTCATCCGGAGTATGCGCTATGGGGATGTGGTCGTGGGAGTGACTTGTGGACGAGCGGCCACGTAGAAAGTGGTGAACAGTGCAGTCCTACCTGTATGGGTTTGTTGCAGGGGATTGTTGTTTAACAGGAGTACGCGGAGATCGCGGAGGTGTGTCCGGTTCACTGACTTCTGGCCTTTCTCCTTCATCCTCGCCCTTTAGGCGGGACTATGGCGGATAGATTGACGGCTGGAGTTCGATCCCGATAGCGATTTCGATTTGGATGGATGGGGTGGGTGCAGGGATTTGCGGGCACACGGGAGTGCGCCCCTACCTGAGCGAGACGGTTGCAATGATTATTGGAGGTAGGGCGACCTGCCACGTAGAACGTGGCAAGCAATGTCACCCTACCTGAGCGAGAATGTGCAAGTGTTGTTCACCTAGCTTCCACCGACCAACTCCCAGCTACTGCGCGCTGGAGGGCGCTGACGCCCGCCCCCCGACTCCCGACTCCCGACCTTTGGCTGCCTTACGGGCTGGTGGAGGCGGCTTGCGTCGTGGTTGGAAGTGGGGTTAGGTCGGGGGATGCGCAATCGACGATTTTCTTCCTGGCTGTGCTTTGCATGGATGACCTGTGTTTTGGGCGTGGCTGTGGCTGCGGAGGGGGGAGGTGATGGCAAGAAGGACGGGAAGAAGGAGGAGGGGAAGGTCAAGCCGTATGACGAGGTGATTACGGAGAAGGCGGAGACGAAGGTGGGGTTATTTCGGGTGCATCGGCTGGACGACAAGTTGTTTTACGAGATTGTGCCGGGGGCATTGGATCGGGAGTTGTTGTGGGTGACGCAGGTGGCGGAGACGACGGCTGGGAGCAGCTATTCGGGGATGCCGGCGGGGGATGGGGTGGTGCGTTGGGAGAAGCGGGGTGACCGGATTTTATTGCGGGAGGTGCGGTATGGGGTGAGGGCGGACACGGGGGATCCGATTGCGATGGCGGTGGAGAAGTCGAATTTGGCACCGATCATCAAGGCCTTTGATGTGCTGGCGTATGGGAAGGATCAGGCGGCGGTGATTGACGTGACGGAGTTGTTCACGCGGGACGTGGCGGAGTTTAGTGCGAAGCGTTCATTGGATGCGGGGAACATGGAGTCGGACCGGACTTTTATTGACGGTGTGAAGGTCTTTCCGCGGAACATCAACGTGCAGGTATTGGCGACGTATGGGGTGAAGAAGGAGGGGGATAGGGAGCCACGGAGCAGCGGGATTACGGCGCGGATTCATCACAGCATGGTGTTGTTGCCGGAGGAGCCGATGCGGCCTCGGGAGGAGGATGAGCGTGTGGGTTTCTTTTCCGTGGGTTTTACGGATTACGCGGACAACGCGGATCATCAGGCGGAGGAGATCCGGTATATCACGCGATGGAGGCTGGAGAAGAAGGATCCATCGGCGGAGGTCTCGGACCCGGTTTTGCCCATTGTGTTTTATGTGGCGCGCGAGGTTCCCGAGAAGTGGAAGCCGTATGTGAAGCAGGGGATTGAGGATTGGCAGGGGGCGTTTGCGGCGGCGGGTTTTTCCAACGCGATTTTGGGGAAGTATGCGCCGGACGTGCATGAGGATCCGGACTGGGACGCGGAGGATGCGCGGATTTCGAGTATTCGGTGGTTGCCTTCGGACATTGAGAACGCTTTTGGGCCGCATGTGCACGATCCGCGGACGGGCGAGATCTTGGAGGCGGATGTGCGGATGTATCACAACGTGCAGAAGCTGGTGCGGGATTGGTATTTCGTTCAGGCGTCCCCGAGTGATCCGCAGGCGCAGAAGCTGCCCTTGCCGGACGAGCTGATGGGCAACCTGATTCGGTTTGTGGTGGCGCATGAAGTGGGGCATTCGCTGGGTTTCCCGCACAACATGAAGGCGTCGTCGGCCTATACGATTGAGCAACTGCGGGATCCGGAATGGACGAGGAAGAACGGGACGGCTCCGTCGATCATGGACTATGCGCGGTTCAACTACGTGGCGCAGCCCGGGGATGGGGCGGCGTTGATGCCGGGCATTGGGCCGTATGATTTCTTTGCGGTGAAGTGGGGTTATGGGCAGTTTGCGGCTGATGCGGATGAGAAGGCGGAGCTGGAGAAGCTGGCGAAGTTGCAGGTGAAGGATCCGGTGCTGCGGTTCGGGGGGCCGAATCCGGCGGTTGATTCCACGCAGCAGACGGAGGATTTGGGAGGTAACGCGGTGGAGGCTACGCGGCTGGGGTTAAAGAACCTTGAGCGGGTGGCGGGTTATCTGGTTGGGGCCACCGCGCGCGAGGGAGAGGACTATGCCTTGCTGGAGAACATGTACGGCCAGGTGCTGAACCAGTGGAACCGCGAGATGGGTCATGTGGTGAGCGTCGTGGGCGGGGTGCAGGAGATTAACCTGTACTACGGTGATGCGGACCGGCGTTATTTCCCCAACGATGTCGAGTATCAGCGGAAGGCGCTAGGGTTCCTGATTGAGCATGCGCTGAAGACCCCTGCCATGTTCACAGATCAGGGGATTGTCCTGCGGCTGACTGCGAGTGGTGTGGCGGACAAGATCCTTGGCGCGCAGCGTCGGGTCATTGAGGGGCTGGTGCAGCCGGCCCGGGTTCAGCGGATGAGCGAGCACAACCAGTTTGCTGAGGGTGAGGCCTTTACCCCGGAAGAGATGCTGCGCAAGTTGCGTCGGGGCCTGTTCAGTGAACTGGGTGATCCGAAGGAGGAAGTGGATGTCTACCGCCGCAATCTGCAGCGGGTCTATGTGGAGCATCTGGCGGGGTTCCTGACGGATCCAGCCATTGACTCCGATCTGCCGGCGTTGGCGCGCTTTGAGTTGGACCAGATCAACCGTCGGCTGGCTGAGGCGTTGACGGGAGATACCCCGGCGTTGCAGCGGGCGCATATTCAGGATCTGCGAGCACGAATTGCCGAGGCGTTGGAGGTCGACTGAATCCGCTTGGGGCGAATTCAGGGGGGAAAGGGGAGGGAGGAGGGAGGACCCGGGTGCTGCAGCTTTAAAGCAGTCGCCCCTCCCCGGGTTGCACGCCGCTTGGGCGACGTGGTTTCCCGGGAAGGGGCGTTGGCTCAACCTACTCCTGCTACAGATTCTTAGGATTCGGGGAGGATGACCGTGTCCACGACGTGAATGACGCCATTCTTGGCGAGCACGTCGGTTTTCACCACTTTGGCGCCTCCGACCATGACTCCTGAGTCCTTCACTTGGATGCTGACGTTTTTACCGTTCACCGTTTTGGCCTGCATCGTTTTGACATCGGCGGCCATGACTTTACCCGGCACCACGTGGTAGGTCAGGATAGCGACCAGTTTGTCGCGGTTCTCCGGCTTGAGAAGACTCTCGACCGTGCCAGCGGGGAGCTTTTTGAAGGCCTCATCCGTGGGGGCAAAGATCGTGAAAGGGCCGTCGCCCTGGAGAGTTTCCACGAGGCCGGCGGCTTGGACTGCAGCCACCAGAGTCTTGAAGCTACCTGCTTCCACCGCGACTGCGACGACGTCTTTGTCGTGGCAGACACCGGCTTCTTTGTGGTCACCGGCGCAGTTTCCGCAGTGGGCCATGGCGCCCACGGAGGTCATGAGGCTGATTGCAACAGCAGAGATGATGAGTTTCATAGGTTCGTTTGAGTTTTGAGTTTTAGGCTTTTGGTTCCTGATGGAGCTGGGTTTCTTTTTCCACCAGCAGCTCACAGTGGCCATGTATAGTTCAGGTCTAACATCTGTCAAATAGCTGTCCTCATTTTGTTGAACTTTTTTTGGTGCAGGAGTCGGGGGTGTTTTGGGCTTGTTTTGAGACCCTCAAAGCGCATGGTGTCGCATAAGACACATGACGTATAAAGATACAGTATAGGGTGGGTCGATTTATCCTTCGACACACTGGTCGCTGGTGAAAATGGCGACTGATCCTGGGGAACGCGAGGGGCAGGGGGCGTTGAACGCGCTGTTAAGTCGTTATTACGAGCCGCTGCTGGCGCACATCCATTTTAAGTTTCGGGTGGCAGAGGATGCGGCGAGGGATTTGCTGCAGGGCTTTATGCATCGCAAGGTCTTGGAGCGGAACATATTTTCAGGTAGCGGACAAGGCGCGGGGCAGGTTCAGGACCTTTTTGTTGGCGTCATTCGATCGGTTTATCATTGATGAGTTCCGGGCGCAGACGGCATTGGCGCGGCGGTGTTCCGAGGGTGTGGTGGCGCTGGAGGAGGTGCAGCTGGATTTTCCGGCGCTGATAGAGGTGGAACCACTTGATCGAGACTGGGGGTGCGTCCTGCGTTGAAGCCGCTGGGTGAGCTGCGGATGCCCGGGGACGGGGAATGGAAGAGGGCGTTTCCGGCAGCGGTAGCGGGGCGGGTTGAGCCTTTATTCGTGGTAGCGGACGATGATCATGTGAAGGCGGTTTCCTTGTCGGGAGCAGCTCTTTTCGAAGGTGAAGCGCCGCATCCACTGGTTTCGCCAGTGTGGATCGATTTCGTGGAAGACCTGATGGGCGATTCCAGTGAGGAGGTGGTGGTCAAGTGGTCGGTGGGTTCGGACGCTGCGATCAGTGTTCTGAACCAGAACCTGTTGGAGGTCCGGCGGTTCACGACCCGGGGTCAGGTGGAGGAGGATCCGCTGGGGGTAGTGTGTGTGAGTTCACTGCGTGCGGCGCGCGTGGTCGATCTGGATTGGGATGGTCGGCGTGAGCTGATTGCGGGGATTGATAATCGATGGGGGGAGGAGGTGTTTCGCGGCGCAGTGTGCTTTGATTTTGAAACCAGTGAGGAGAAGTGGATCCATAAGACCGGTGCGCATCTGCGCGACTTCCGGCCTGTGGATTTGGATGCTGATGGCGTGCCGGAGATCCTGTGGCCGGGCAAGGAGATGCTGATTATGAGTTACCGCCCGTGAAGGCGGATCTTCACGGGCGGCTTTGGGGTTGGGTTGGCTGAGAGCCTCAGGCTCTCTCGGGAAACTAGGGAATGATGACGCGGCAGCGGTAGTAGCTGCTGGTCTGGTCGGTCGACATCAGAAGGTTGACCGGGGCGAAGCCGGCTTCCATCAGGTTGGTGGATACCGCAGTCCATGTTGGGTTGCTAAAGCTGGGTGAGCTTTCAATCAGTACCCATTGCGTGGCGCCTTGGGACGAGGCCACGAACGAGACCGAATTGTAGGTGAAAGTCATGCTGGACTTTACGATGGTGGGTTCGGCGTGAGTCCAGACTGCGGTTGGTCGTCCGGCGAAGGTGGATCCCCAGCCCGAGTTTTCCGCGAGGTAATACACTTGCGATGCATTGGCCCCCTTGAGGAGATCGAGGCCGGTAGCGGGGGCGTTGCCGCCGAAGTAGAGGGCGTTGAGCTGTCCGCAGTGGTAGAAGGCGTAATTCTCGATCATCACCACTGACGAGGGGATCGTGACTGAGGTGAGCCCGTCGCAGTCGAAGAAGGCGTTTGCGCCCACGGTGGTGACGCCTCGCGGGATGAGGTAGCAGCCGCTGCGGCCTTCAGGGTACTGCACCAGTCTGGTGAGGGCCTTGTTGAAGAGGACGCCGTTCATGCTGGCGTAATGAGGGTTGTCAGGATGGACATCGATGGCGGTGAGACTCTCGCAGAAGCGGAAGGCGAATTCACCGATAGAGCTGACGCCTGCTCCAAGCGAAAGGTTTGTCAGGGCGCTGCACCAACCAAAGGCTTCAGCTCCGATCGAGGTGACGCTGTCGGGCAGAGAGACGCTGGTAACGTGCGTGGCCCAGCTGAATGCATGATCAGCAATGTCCAGCACTCCTTCCGGGACCGCATAATCTCCGGAACGGCCTGCGGGGAACATCAGCAGCGAGGTCTGGTCCTTGTTGAGGAGGACGCCGTCCACGTCACTATAGGTATCGTTGAGCGGGTTTACCGTGACGGAGGTCAGGGCATCGCAGGTTTCGAATGCGTCCGGGTCGATTTGAGCGATACCGGCACCCAGCTCGATCGCAGTCAGGCCGGGGTTGCAGCCAAAAGCATGAGCCTGGATAGAACTGACGGTATCAGGAATCGTGTAGCTGCCGGTTTTGCCGCCGGGGAATACCAGCAAGGTCGTCCGGTAGCGGTTGAAGAGAATCCCATCCAGAGAGCTGTAGGCCGGGTTCGAAGAATCCACGTCGATCTGGCTTAGTTTCTGACAAAAGCGAAACACAGAAGCACCGATGTCCCGGACGCCCTTCCCGATCGAAACGCTTGTTAGTTCAGGGCACCAGGAGAATGCACCGTCTGCAATGCTGATAACGCTGTCCGGGATCGTGACCTGCGTCAGGGACTGGTTCCAGCTGAAGGCATCGGGGCCGATACGGGTCACAACACTACCCTCAATGATCGAGGGCACGGTGTAGACCGCATCGGTTCCCGTGTAAGCTGTGATCGTGATGCCATCTGCCGTGGGGACGTAGGTTAGTTGGGCTTGGGCGAGGGGCAGTGCGAGCAGGAGAGCCAGAAGGCTGCCGATGGCGCCCCGTTGTGAGGTTGCCCTGAGGCTCCCTGTCCTGACGTTTTCGCAATTCCGTGAATATGGCATCTCAGTTCTTTCGTCCGGCTGGCATTCTGCCTGCCGACTGCTTCTATTGCTTTCCAGTTGCATGTCCCTTATTTGCAGCAACTTGTTCGGATTCTTGAACCGCTGAGGCGAGGGTTTCTCAACCTAAGCAATCGAGTGTGATAAGCACATCGTGTACCATTCTTAGACACAGCTCCGGGTTATCCGGATTGATTCGATCCTGGTCTCACCTGGGCAACATGTTCCTGGCGAGTGGTTTAGGTGGATTCTCAGGGCTGAAAACAGGCCTTGCACCGTGTTTTTGAGGGCGAAAACAGGGCTGAACGGATTCTGTCCAGGGGGTGCGAATGCTTAGCTGATCCGGCAGTTTGAGAGTAATGATTGCAGGTGGTTCTTTGGATTTGGCGGTTTTTGGTGAGCCACGGGGAGTCCCGGTTTACCTATGCGGGGTCGTATGCAGGTGAGGTGATTAATCCTGCAGAGAGCTCCACTGCGAATTCGTGCTTCCTGAGGATTAAGCGGTTGCAGGTCTAGGATGGGAGAGTGCATGGGGTGCCTGAACCGCGGAGGCCGGAGCTGATTGCCATACGCAGCGGTGCTGACCTCGAGCTGAGTTTCCAAACTGCACCGGGCGGATTTATGAGCTTTGGGTCTCGGCCGATCTGTTGGAGTCGATGGTCGGAATGGGGGAGCTGGTTCCTTTAAGGACTCCTTGCCACTGATCCAGCAACGCTTCCATCGGGTCGGGTGAGGTCGGGCCGCCAAAGGCCCGGAGGCCTTAGCCGGAACGATGCAGTTGAGTACGCATCAATAACGTGCATGCGAGGCTCAGGCCTGGAGTGAGCCAACTGCATGGCAGTTAGGCAGGGCGGTGATGTTGCCCAGCATTTCCCGCCACCCATTGCGGTTGGCCTCGCCGCGCACGGCCAGTTTGAGTGTGGGCTTGCCCCGTGGTCGACTCCACACCGCCAGCGCCGCCACGCTGGCCGGCAGATTGGTCACCAGCGCTTGAAAGCGGTAGCCGTCCAAATCCAGCAGGGTCTTGCCATCCGCCTGCGGACGTTCTTTTACGCGCTGCCTGATTACGACCAGGCGGTGGCCGGGCCGTTCCAGTCCCACCTTCTGCACCGCCAGTCCCGGCACTTCGGTCGCCTGCCATGCCGCCTCGTCGTGGCGGCAGAGCAACTGCACCTTCTGTGTCAGCCGCGCCACGAGGATGAACTTCAACCCCAGGCCTTCGCACGCTTCCTGCACGCTGGCATCGCCGAAGCCTGAGTCCCCCCGCACCAGACCAATGCGGATGTGCGTGGGCAGTCCCTGCACCGTCTGGCGCAGAAACTCTGCGGTGCCGTTGAAGGTCACTTCTGCTCCGATGTGGACACTTGTCAGGTTGGCGCACCAACCGAAAGCCCTGTCTTCGATCCGGGCGATTACCGTGGGAACAGAGTAATTGCCCGTCTTGCTCTGGGGGCAGCGGAGGATTGCGTTTTGAACGTTATCGATCAGGACGCCGTCGATGCTCCGGAGATATGGGTTGTGCGGGTCTACATTGAAGGCAGAAAGGTGGTCGCAGAATTGAACTGCCGAGGTCCCGAGCTGCGACAGGTTTCCCCCATCTGGACTGTGAGCAGGTTGGCTACGGCGCCAAGTAACCGGTCGGCGCAGAGTCTTGAAAGAATGAGTTAATCTTTTTCCCGATACCTGCTAATACCCACGCGTTGTCAGCTTGTCTCGGTTCATGATGTCCGAATTCAGAACATGATTATTTACGGTGTAGCACTGTTGTCCGGATGCCTGGTGATCGGAAACCTGATTGGCGAGGCACTTGGAGCCCTGCTCGGCATCAAGGCGAATGTGGGTGGTGTTGGCATTGCCATGCTGTTTCTTGTGGTGGTAACCAACTCTCGTCTTTACCAGAACCAGCATGCTGATGCGGCCAGCTCCGGGATCCAGTTCTGGAGTGCGATGTATATCCCGATTGTTGTAGCCATGGCTGCACAGCAGAATGTGGTATCGGCGATGAAGGGGGGTATTCTGGCGGTGGTTGCCGGGGTTGCTGCGGTGGTCCTCAGTTTCATGCTGGTGCCCCTGCTGAGCCGCATCGGGTCTTCCTGGAATAGATAAGCGGGTGAACAAGGCGTGTTTACGGAAATGATCCAGACAGTCTTCGTTCGCAACAACCTGCTTGTGGCTTTTGTGGTCGTTGGGATCACGATCTGGTTTTCCTATTTTCTGGCAGGCAAATTGACCCGGGGCCGGATACACGGGTCTGCCATCGCCATTACGATCGGTCTCATAGCGGCATATGTCGGTGGGAGCATCACGGGCGGCCGCAAGGGTGTGGCCGACCTGACCCTGCTGGGTGGCATCGGCCTGATGGGTGGGGGCATGTTGCGGGATTTCGCCATCGTTGCCACTGCCTTTGGGGTGCAGCTTTCTGAGCTGAAGAAGGCCGGCCTGGCCGGAGCCATCTCCATCCTCGCTGGTGTCCTGTTGTCCTTTGTTGTTGGGGCGGTGGTGGCGGTGCTGTTTGGATACAACGATCCCAAGACTATCACCACCATTGGGGCTGGAACGGTGACGTACATCGTGGGACCCGTCACCGGAGAGGCGATTGGCGCCTCCCCGGAGATGATTACTTTGAGTGTCGCTGCAGGGCTGGTGAAATCGATTCTGGTCATGGTGTGCACTCCGTTGGTGGCCCGTTATATTGGCCTGGATAACCCCCAGTCCGCTATGGTCTACGGTGGGCTTATGGGTACTACGAGCGGCGTGGCAGCCGGGTTGGCTGCCACGGATCCGAAGCTGGTTCCCTATGGAGCCATGACGGCCACCTTTTACACCGGCGTGGGTTGTTTGCTGGGGCCGTCCGTCCTTTATTTTTTAGTCGGCGCATTGTTTTGAGAGTCTGGATGCATGGAAAGATGATGGACATGAGTCAGGTGGCGTTTCCTTTTTTGGCGGGTGGTTCCGACAAGACAGCGTTGCTCGATCAGGGCCGAAGCGTGAGTTATTCCGACCTGAGCCGGCGCATTCAGTTGTTCGCGAGCGGACTACTTGCGGGTGAAACGGATCTCGGCGAGGAGCGCATAGCCTTCCTGCTTCCGGCAAGTGTGGATTACGTTACCGTCCTTCATGGGGTATGGCGGGCTGGTGGCATTGCGGTGCCCCTGAACGTGGCTTGCACCCCCAACGAGTTGGAGCATTACCTGGCCTGTGCTGGGGTCACGCGACTGGTTACCAACGGCTCCTATGCCTCATCGATGCGTGACTTGTGTGGCGAGCTGGGGGTCAGGCTCTGTTTGGTGGAGGATGTGGTGACCGACGTGGTGGTCGAGTTGCCGGTCATCGACAAAGCCCGCCGCGGGATGATCCTTTTTACCAGCGGCACAACGAGCAAGCCCAAGGGGGTTGTTACCACGCACCGAACGATTGAGGCACAGATCACCACCCTGGTCTCGGCCTGGAAATGGCAGGATGACGATGTGATTCCGTTGTTTCTACCGCTGCATCACATCCACGGCATCATTAACGTGTTGTGCTGCGGGCTCTGGGTTGGTGCCACCGTGGATTTATGGCCAAAGTTCGATGCGGTGGGGATTACCAGCCTGGTTGCGAATCACCGCTACACCGTTTTCATGGCTGTGCCGACGATCTACGTAAAGTTGATCCAGTTTTTTGCGACCCTGAAGCCGGAGCGTGTGGAACAGATCTGTGAGGGTTTTCGGCAGATGCGGCTCATGGTCTCTGGTTCGGCGGCCTGTCCGGCGAAGCTGTTTCATGAATGGCGTGACCTGACTTCCCAGAGTCTGCTGGAGCGCTACGGCATGACGGAGATCGGGATGGGGCTGTCCAATCCCTATGCTGGCGAGCGGAGGGCCGGTTCTGTTGGCCAGCCCTTGCCCGGGGTTCAGGTGCAGCTTTTTGATGAACAAGACAAGCCGATCACTGAACCTGCCACACCTGGCGAGATTCGTGTGTGCGGCGACAATGTTTTCCTCGAATATTGGGACAATGAGACAGCCACGAGGGAGGCATTCAAGGATGGCTGGTTTTGCACTGGGGATGTGGCGGTGGTGGAGGATGGTTACTACCGTATCATGGGTCGTTCCTCGATCGATATCATCAAGTCTGGGGGATACAAGCTGTCTGCGCTGGAGATCGAGGGTGTCCTGCTCACCCATGAGGCGATCAAGGAAGTGGCGGTCATCGGTGTTGAGGACGAGACTTGGGGGGAGGCTGTAGTGGGAGTCGTGGTGCTCCATGGCGGAGCTTCACTGGAATACCCGGATTTCAAGGCGTGGGCTGAGGGCCGGATGTCGCCCTATAAGATTCCCAAGAAGCTCGTCCAGGTGGCGGCCCTGCCGCGCAATGCCATGGGCAAGGTCACCAAGACCGAGCTGAAGACCGCCTGCCAAGCGTGACGAGGCATCACCCCGTCCGTGCTTGGCCCCGATGCCTTTCCTGTGAGGTGGGGCCCTGGATTATCTTAAACCTGGTGGAGTTCCGGCAGTCATGAAACCGGGGTCGTGCGCCAGAAGTCACGGTTGCCGTGGGGGAGGATTCGCTGCGCGCCCAAATGTCGTGATGGTTCGCCTTATACCGTGCTGAATGTTCTCTGGGTTATGGTCGGGTCCATCCCGGCCACGGTAACCGTCACCTCTGGCGCAACGCCTACTTTCGCCCTTTCCCGCAGCCTCCGTCGGGTGGCTTTCTCCTTGGCCGGATTCGTAATGGCGACGGAGTCGAGAAATCCTGTTGTCGGCAGGCGGGGAGCTGCCTATATTCCCCGCTCGCACCTGTGCCGGTGTGGCGGAATTGGCAGACGCGCTAGACTCAAAATCTGGTGTCCTTGCGGACGTGGGGGTTCGAGCCCCTCCACCGGTACCACTTTTTCAGGAGAGAGAAGAGAGGAGAGGGTAGAGAGTGAGCGATGTCACCGTCTCACTGGTTCCACAGCGCAGCACGAGTGTGTTTTTCTGCCCGGATGGCATGGGACGCTTTTTGGCCCCAAAAAGCGCTCCATAGGCCTAAAATCGGCCCATTTTTTTGCGTAAAATGTTCTGGGTGAGTTAGTTGTCGTGGTCCGACGACGAGATAACGGAGCAGAGCCAGAGGGCGCGGGGGTGGTGGAAGAAGCTTTTCCAGAGGTTGCCCTTGAGGGTGGAGGAGGGGGTGCCGTCGCGGTGGAGGTAGCCGAACCATTCGCCGTGGTGGGGATCGGCGAAGTGTCGGAAGCTCCAGTCGTGGAGTTGTTGGTGCCAGCGGGCGTATTTGGTGTTGTGGGTGAGTTGGTAGGCGAGGAGGGTGGCGATGAGTGTTTCGTCGTGGGGCCACCAGAATTTCATATCGTGCCAGTATTCCTGGACGGGTTTGTTGTGGACGTCGCGGAAGTAGAACAGCCCGCCGCATTCGGCATCCCAGCCGCGCCGCCACATCGCATCCAGGATCGCGCAGCCCAGCCCGACCAGGCGCCGGTCGTCCCGGTGGGCGGCCTCGCGCAGGATGAACCATGCCGCCTCGATCGCGTGCCCGGGGTTCAGCGTGCGGCCGTCGAAGTGATCGATCGGTTCGCCTGACGGATCCACCACCTCCATCAGCGCGCCGATCTCCGGC
>JBJOII010000086.1:0-30331 GCA_046047235.1 Verrucomicrobiota bacterium
ACTGCCGAAACGAAATACAGGATGCCGATGGAGCGGAGGGTGTTGCGGCGTCCGAACCGGTCGGACGGCCAGGCTCCAAGTATCGCCCCGAGCACGGTGCCGTAGAGTGCCGAGGCCATGGCCAGTCCATGCATGCCCGCGCTTAGATCCCAGAGCTTCTGGATCTTCTGTTCCGCCCCGGAAATGACAACAGTATCGAAACCAAAGAGAAAGCCGGCCAGTGCGGAAGTCAGAGACCAGAAAAAAAGTCGTGGGTTCATATTCGTTGGTATCAGGCCGTCCGTCCCCGGCGGGAGTCGGAACGGCTCGGGTGTGCCGGAGATTAAACAGGGGATCGACGCCCCATGCAAAAGCAGTTTTGGGGTGGGTGAGCGGCAGGGGGGATGTGCTTCCGGCCAGCGAGGGCATGGGGTACTGGAGGAAGCGACTCGACAAGTTGCCTCAATCGGTCTGTTTAAGGGCATGAGAATCCTGAAGCGTTGGACCGGGTTGCTGATGGTTGCTGGCCTGGGAGGGTTTATGGTCGGTGTAGACGCAGGCGAAGCGCCGCGACTCAAGGTGGATTTCTCGATTCGTAAGGGGAGCGTTCGCCCTTTGCACGGTGTGAACGGTGGTCCACTTTGCTATCGCGGGATGGTAGACCTGAGAGACTACCATCGCCAGCTGCGTCTCCCGTCCACGCGATTGCACGACGTGGTCTGGGTCAACTACGACGCCGTCGATATCAGTACGATCTTCCACGACTTCAGGGACGACGCGGCGTTGGCAGAGAATTATGATTTCAGGGCTACCGATGATTACCTGGAAGCGGTTAAGGATGTCGGGTCGCCGGTTGTTTACCGGCTGGGGGAGAGCATAGAGCACACGTCGAGGAAGTATCGGGTGCATCCTCCGACTGCCCCGCAGAAGTGGGCCGAGGTGTGTTGCAGGATCATCGCGCACTACAATGACGGTTGGGCCGAGGGAAAGCGTTGGGGGATTCAGTATTGGGAGATTTGGAATGAGCCGGAGAACCGGCCGGCGATGTGGACCGGGACGCCCGAAGAGTTTTTTGAGCTGTACGGAGTGACGGCGCAGGAGATCAAACGACGTTGGCCCGACTTGAAGGTTGGAGGGCCTTCTATCGGAGATACCGGGAGGTTCCATGATGGCGTGTTCGAGCCGGGGGAGTTCCTGATGCGTTTTCTGGATTACTGCGCGGATAACACTGTGCCCTTGGACTTCTTCTCCTGGCATCGTTACAGCGGTGAGCCCTGGGATTATGCGAAGCGCGCCCGGGCCATTCGTGGGGTGTTGGATGCTCGGGGGTTTTATCGAACGGAGAGTCATTGCAACGAATGGAACTACCTGCCGCGCGAGGATTGGATGCCCATGATGCGTGATGGGCAGGGCGAGGTGCGGGAGCAATGGGCCGCAGAGGTCCAGGGGATCAAGGGAGCAGCGTTTGCTGCCTGGGTGCTGATGTCCCTGCAGGACGCGCCCGTCGACATGGCCAACTTCTACACGGCTGAGGTCCAGATGTTTGGGATGTTTAATATGCACGGGGTGCCACAGAAGACCTACTACGCGTTCAAGGCTTTCAGCGAACTGCTCAAAACGCCCAGCCGGGTATGGGCCAGCGAATGCATGCGAGGAGAGGTAGCGTTGTGTGCCGGGTTGAGTGAGGACGGGGCATCCGGCGCAGTGCTGCTCAGCAGTTTCAAAGGGGAGGACGAACCCGTGGAGTTGGAGTTGCTGGGTCTTCCCTGGCGAGGGGAAGTCGGCTTCCAATTGGAGCTGGTGGATGAAGGCCACAACCTGACTGCAGTTCGGGAGGGCAGGGTGGAGGCTGGTGGACGTGTGAGACTTCCCGAATTGCAACGACCCGCCGTGGTCCTTCTTCGTTTGACACCTTAAAGCTGCCTGAGGGAGTCGGGTGCTGGTCCGCTTTCCGCGATTCTGAGGCTCCATCACGGCCTGTGCTTGCCAGTGCTTGCAACCTTGTTTTTTGGGGGAAAAAGCGGCTGTAAGGCCCAATAATGAGGGGTGTATCGAGTTTAAGTTATTGGAGGACAATGGGTTGCTCTGGTTAGACCACGGAGGGGGGTTGCGGTTGGGGGAAGCTGCGCTTTATTGGGTCCATGAACCCGTTAGTGCGATATGTAGGCGGAGTGTGTTGTGTGTCGGCAGCGATATCCCTTTCCGTGGCAGCGGATTGGTCGCAATGGAGGGGGCCGGGGCGGGACGGTCAATTTCATGGCGCAACCTGGCCGGCATCGGTAGGGACGGAGCATTTGGAGCAGGTGTGGCGGGTCGAATTGGAGCCGAGCTACAGCGGGCCGATCGTGACGTCGGACAGGGTGTTCACCACGGAGACCCGGGACAAGAGGCGGGAGGTGGTGACTGCCTTGGATCGGGCTACGGGCAAGGTGCTCTGGGAAACCGGCTGGGAGGGGGCGATGAGTGTTCCCTTTTTCGCCCGATCCAACGGATCGTGGATTCGGTCGACACCGGCCTGGGATGGGGAGCATTTGTATGTGGCCGGGATGAGAGATGTCTTGGTGTGTTTGAAGGGCGAGGATGGCGAGGTGGTTTGGAAGAGAGATTTTGTGAAGGAGTTGGATGCGCCCGAACCGGACTTCGGTTTTGTGTGTTCCCCGTTGGTGGATGGGGACGACCTGTATGTTCAGGCCGGTGCGAGCTTCCTGAAGCTGGACAAGCGCACAGGGGAGATCCAGTGGAGGGCTTTGCAGGACAAGGGTGGGATGTGGGGGAGCGTGTTCTCGTCTCCAGTGATCGTTGAGCTGGCCGGGTTGCGTCAGTTGTTGGTGCAGACGCGGAACATTCTGGCCGGCGTCGATCCGGTGGACGGGACCGTGTTATGGCAGCAGGAAGTGAAGGCCTTCCGGGGGATGAACATCCTGACGCCGCTGGTGTATGGGGATGTGGTGTTTACGAGCACCTACGGTGGCAAGACTATCGGCTATCGGGTGGAACGGGCGGACGGCGGTTTCCGGGTGGAGGAGGCTTGGAGCTACAAGGCGCAGGGTTATATGTCGACACCTGTTGTAGTGGAAGGAGTGGCTTACGAACATCTGCGCAGCCAGCGGGTTGTGGCGATTGATTTGGAGACGGGGAAGGAGCGTTGGACCAGTGACGAGTCGTTCGGGAAGTATTGGAGTCTGGTGGCGCAGGGTGATCGGATTTTGGCGCTGGACGAGCGGGGTGAATTGATTTTGATGAGGGCTAATCCGGAGCAGATGGAGATTCTGGACCGGCGCAAGATCGCGGAGCAGGACACCTGGGCCCATCTGGCGGTGGTAGATGAGGGCTTATATGTTCGCGAGCTGAACGCCCTGGCCGCTTACCGTTGGCGGCGCTGATTTCTTTGGCGAGCTGGAGGATGAGGGCGTTCCCGGGGCCAATCGGGCGGGTAGTCGGTTACGGATTATTGGGACACGTGTCCCAATAATCCGTAAGGGCGTGATGTGGTAGGTTGTTGGTCTGGGCGGTTTCTCAGGAGTTGAGAATGTCCTTGATGACGTTGCCGTGGACGTTGGTGAGGCGGCGTTCGATGCCGTTGTGATAGAAGCTAAGTCGTTCGTGGTCGAGTCCGAGGAGGTGGAGGATGGTGGCATGGAAGTCGTGGACGGTGACGATGTTATCGGCGGCTTTGTAGCCGAAGTCATCGGTTGAGCCGTAGGAGAAGGGGGCTTTGACGCCGGCGCCGGCGAGCCATGCGGTGAAGCCATTGGGGTTGTGGTCACGTCCGCTGGCGCCTTTTTGGAAGGTGGGCATGCGTCCGAACTCGGTGCACCAGACTACCAGCGTGTGTTCGAGGAGGCCGCGTTGTTTCAGGTCACGCAGGAGGGCGGCGGTGGGTTGGTCCATGACGGGGCCGTGCTTGCTGTATTGTTCCTCGAGCATCTTGTGTCCGTCCCAGTTGCTGACGCCTTCGCCGCCGGTTTGGTAGGCGCCATTGAAGAGCTGGACGAAGCGGACGCCGTTTTCGATGAGGCGACGGGCGAGAATACAGTTTCGGGCATAGCCGGCCTTGAGGTCTTTGAGTGGGGTGCCGGTTTCGTCGGCACCGTACATTTTGAGGATATGCCGGGGTTCGGCGGCGAGGTTGCTGACTTCGGGGACGGAGAGCTGCATGCGGGCGGCGAGTTCGTAGCTGGAGATGCGTGCAGCGAGTTCAGTATCCCCCGGGTAGTGTTGCAGGTGGTGTTGGTTCAGCTGGTTGAGGAAGTTGCGGGTGGCTTCGTCGGTGGAGGGGTGGATGGATGCCGGGCGGTTGAGGTTACGGACGGGTTGGGTGGCGCTGAACTGGGTGCCTTGGAAGGCGGCGGGGAGGAAGCCGGGTCCCCAGTTATTGACGCTGGACTGCGGGGTGCCGCGGGGGTCGGGGATGGCGACGTAGGCGGGGAGCGTTTCGTTGTCGCTGCCAAGGGCATAGGTAGACCAGGCGCCGATACTGGGGAAGCCATCGAGGGTGAACCCGGTGTTCATGAAATTCTCACCGGGGCCGTGGGTGTTGGTGTCTCCGGTGAGCGAGTGGATGAAGCACATATCATCGACCAGGTCGGCGAGGTGAGGGACGAGGTCGGAAACCATTTTGCCGCATTGGCCGCGGGGTCTGAATTCCCAGGGGCTTTTGGTGAGCATACCCTGTTCGCCCTGGAAGGTGATGAGCGAGTCTCCGCCCGGCATGGGTTTGCCATGGTGCCGGATGAGTTCGGGTTTGTAGTCGAAAGTATCGAGCTGGCTGCAGGCGCCGGAGCAGAAGATCATGAGGACCTGTTTGGCGGCGGCGGGGAAGTGGGGTGGTCTGGTTGCGTTGGGGTTGGCGGGGTCGATTTCGGGTCGGATGGGGTATTTCCCCGGGGCGCTTTGGCGTTGGGTATTGGCGAGGAGGCCATTGGCGTGGAGGAGGTGGGTGAGGGCGATGGAGCCGAGGCCGGTGCCCGTGTGGCGGAGGAAGCTACGTCGGTTGAGGAGGGGATGCGGGGTGATATCCATGGGGGTGGTGGTGGTTAGAACACGAAGAGGAATTCGCTGGTGTTGAGCAGTGTGCGGCAGAAGGCGGGGAGTCCGTGGTTGGCGATGAAGCGGGAGGATGATTCCCGTTCGAAGGCATCGGGTGTTCGTGCGAAGGCGAGCTGGAAGGCGAGCGTAGTTTGTTCGTTGGGGTTGGGGCCGGCTTCCGACTGGAGGCGGGAGGCCAGGGTATTGGCCTGTTGCAGGGTGAAGGGGCTATTGAAGAGGTTCAGGGCCTGGAGGGGGGTGTTGGAGCGGCTGCGTTGAGGGATGACCTGGTTGCCGTCGGGGCAATCGAACGAGCCGAAGATGGCATCCTGTTCCTGACGGATCTTGAAGAGGTAGACCATGCGGCGGAATTCGGCGGGGCCGATTTCTTCCTTGGGGTGGTAGTGCATGACGTTTTCGACTTCGACATCGTGGAGGTAGAAGCCGGGGCCGCCCATGGTGAGGTCCAGGGCACCGGAGACGGCGAGGATGCTGTCGCGGATGGCTTCGGCTTCGAGGCGGCGTGGGGGGAAGCGCCAGAGCAGGGAGCTGGAGGCATCGATGGCGAGGGCAAGGGGTTGGGGGTGACTGGATTGCTGGAAGGTGTGGGATGTGAGGATGAGCTTTTGGATGTGTTTGATGGACCATCCGTGCTGGATGAATTCGGAGGCGAGCCAGTCGAGGAGTTCCGGGTGAGTGGGAGGGATGCCGTTGGCGCCGAGGTCACTGGGGGTGGGGGCGATGCCGGTGCCGAAGGTGTAGTGCCAGAGGCGGTTGACGAGGACGCGGGCGGTGAGTGGGTTTTGGGGGTTGGCGATCCAGTTGGCGAGTTGGGTGCGGCGTTGTTGTTCGGGGGCGTCCATGGCGAGGCCGAGTGTGCCGAGGACGGAGAGCGTGTCGGGGGCGACGGGTTCACGTGGGGCGAGGGGGTCTCCACGGTAGAGGCGGTGGGTGGTTTCGGGTTGGGAGAAGGTGCCGGCCCAGACCATTTGGTCACCGCGGAGCTGGTTGATTTGGGTTTGGGTAGTGGCGATTTGCTCTTGGAGAGCTTTGGCTGCGTTGGCTTGTGCGGGGGACAGGCGGGTGAGGAAAGCGTTGGGGTCTGGTTCGTCGTTGTAGGGGAGGCGGGAGTTGGAAGAGGCGATGGTGGTCCAGGTTTGGAGGTTCGTGGAGGTTTCGATGGTATAGCGTGTGGCGAGGCGGTCCTTGAAGGCGTTGTTACGGTCGCGGCCCCAGCGGATTTCCGTGATGGTTTGGGTTTCGGGAAGCTCGATTTGTATCCAGCCGGTTTCGGGGGTGTTGGAGATCCAGCTCCGGTCGTTGCCGTAGCGGCCGTCGTTGATGTGCTCGAGTTTATGGGCTTCGTAGCCGGGTAGGGTGCCGGAGGCGGTGGCTATGGCGCCGTTGGTGGAGAGGGCGACATTCAGGTCGTTGGAATTGAGGATTTCGAGTTCATCGATGCAGGGTTCACTGGAGCCGGTGGTGGCGTGGATGGTGAAGCGGACGGCGCGTGCGGGGACTGGCGGGAAGGATTCGTGGTTGAGGTGGTGATTTACGGCTTCACGCAGGGGGGTATTGCCTTGGGGGAGCGGCTGTTTGCGGGCGAGGTTACGGTAGTGTTCGAGGGCGTTTTGCGTTTCGGAGAGGGATTGTTTGAGCGTTCCAAGTTCGGTGGCTTCAGCGGGGGAGAGTTTTTTACGGAGGGGGCGGTCTCCGTGTTGGACACCGGCGAAAACCGCTTGGAGAGCGTAGTAATCCTTTTGCGGGATGGGATCGAACTTGTGGTTGTGGCAGCGGGCGCAGCCGAGGGTGAGGCCAAGAAAGGCTGTGCCCGTGGTGTTGATCATGTCATCCAGCTCGTTTTGGCGCTGCGTGAGCGTGAGGTTCGGGTCGGGACTTTTGACGATGTCGTAGGGGCCGGCGACGAGGAATCCGGTTGCGGCGTCGATGCCGTAGGCATCGCCGGCGAGTTGTTCACGGATGAACTGATCGTAGGGCTTGTCGTCATTGAATGAGGCGATGACGTAGTCGCGGTAGGGGAAGGCGGTCTTGCGTTCGCGATTGGTTTCGAAGCCGTTGGAGTCGGCATAGCGGACGACGTCGAGCCAGTGACGGGCCCAGCGTTCGCCATAGCGCGGGCTGGTGAGGACGCGGTCGACGAGGTGTTCGTAGGCATCGGGTCGGGTATCTCGGGTGAAGGCTGCGACTTCGGCGGGTGTGGGGGGGAGGCCGTGCATGATGAGGTAGAGTCGGCGGATGAGGGTGGTGCGATCGGCTGCGGGGGAGGGTTGGAGTTGGTGTTCGGACAGCTTGGCTTGGACGAAGGCGTCGATGGGGTTGGTGGCGGACGGGGTTTGGGGGGTGGGAGGCGTGGGGTGTTGGAGGGGTTGGAGGGACCAGTGATCCGTGGTGAGGGGGTGTGCCGTGTCCGTGTTGGTTTCCGGCATGGGTGCGCCGGCCTGGATCCAGTCGTGCAGGAGTTGGATTTGCTGGGCTGGGAGGCGGGGGCCGTTTGGCGGCATGGCGTCGGTGAGATCTGCGGCCGTAATGAGTTGGATGATGTGGCTTTGGTCGGGGTTGCCGGGGATCAGGACCGGTTCTCCGGAGTCGCCTCCACGCTGGATAGATGCGGGGGAGTCGAGCCGGAGTCCGGCCTTTTGTTTTTCGGGTCCGTGACAGCGGACGCAGTGATCTGCGAGGAGGGGTTGGATATCGGTTTTGAAGTCGATGGCTTGGGCTGTTGCGGTTTGGAGGAGGCAGGCGGCGAGGAGGGTGAGGAGGATTCTGTGGGGGGGAGGTGTTTTGGAGGGGGAAGTGACCATGGCTGGATGAGCGAGCTTTATGGCATGGATTCGAGAGGCTGGTGGTTCGGAGGGTGCCTGAGGATGTGGCGGGGTGCAAGGATTAGCCAAGCGTGCCGAGCTGTCTGGGGCGTGGAGGGACTGAGATTGTGGGTGGTTGGAGGCGGGGGTAGAGTGCGTGCATGTTGTTCCGACTTTTGATTTTGGCTCTGGTGCTGGTTTTTGGGGTGCGTGGGGGTGAGTTGCCTCGTGTGCAGCCGGGGGCGGTGGGTTTGGATGCGGAGGTGATGGAGCGGATTCGGCCGCGGATGGAGTCGTTTGTGAAGGACGGCCAGGTGGCGGGTGCGGTTACGATGGTGGCGAAGGATGGGAAGGTGGCTTATGCGGATTCGGTGGGGATGCGGGATCGTGAGCGTGGGGTCGTGATGACTGACGACACGATTTTCCGGATTTATTCCATGTCCAAGCCGATCACGGGGGTGGCGTTGATGGTTCTTTTTGATGAGGGGAAGTTTCGGTTGGAGGATCCGGTTTGCCGTTAGCTGCCGGAGTTTAAGGGGCAGAAGGTGCACACGGAGGAGGGGTTGGTTCCGGTGGGGCACGACATGACGATATTGGAGCTGATGACGCACACGGGTGGGCTGACTTACGGGGTGTTTGGCAACACGCCGGTGGATCAGGAGTATCGGCGGGCGGAGATTCTCTCGCGGGGCTTGAGTCTTGAGGAGATGACGAAGCGGTTGGGGGCGATTCCGCTGGAATTCCAGCCTGGGAGCCGCTGGTTGTATAGCGTGAGTGTGGATGTGCAGGGGAGGTTGGTGGAGGTGTTATCGGGGATGGAGTTTGAGGCGTTTTTGCGTGAGCGGGTATGGGGCCGTTGGACATGCGGGATACCGGTTTTCATGTTCCGGCGGGGAAGGCGGATCGCTTGGCTGCCTGTTATCAGGCGCGGTTGTTGGGGGGGCTGGAGCTTCAGGATGATCCCGCGACGAGTGATTTTCTGAAGCCGCCGGTTTTCAAGTCTGGCGGGGGAGGGATGGTTTCGACGGCGCGGGATTATTTGCGGTTTGCGCAGATGTTATTGAACGGGGGTGAGCTGGGGGGGAGGCGGATTTTGAAGGAGGGCACTGTGGAGTTGATGCGGAGGGATCACTTGCCGGAGGGGATGTGGATTCAGTGGGGACCGATTCCGGTGGTGGGGACGGGTTTTGGGTTGGACTTTGCTGTGCGGGCTCAGCCGAGGCCTGAGGTGCTGCGGGATGCTTACTGGTGGACGGGGATGGCGACGACGCGGTTTGTGATCTGGCCCGAGGCTGGGGTGGTGGCGGTTTCCATGACGCAGCGCATTATGGATTCCGGGATTCTGATGGATCCGCTTTCCGAAATTCTTGTGGACGCTTTGGACTCGGCTGCAGCGGGCACTCGTTGAGGGTGGGGGAGGAAGCGGGAGGTTGGTTTAGGGATGGGGTGTTGGGGGGGTGTAAGGAGAAGGGCCAATCACCGCTGGGGGGAGCGGGATTGGCCCGGGTGGATTTGCGACCAGGCGGTCGCGCCACTTGTAGAACTTGGGTTAGCCGATGGAGCCCATGTCACCGGGGTAGCTTACTTCTTCGAGTTTTCCGGTATCGACGTCATAGATGAAGCCGCGGACCGTGACGGCGTCATCGCCGGTGGTGGGGATCCAGGGGTGGTTGAGGATGGTGGAGATACCGCGGCGGACATCCCACTGGAGTCTTTGAATGTTCTTCTCGTCCCTTGGGGAGTCGAGAGGCTCGATCGCGCCGCGGAAGGCGTGGAAGGCGGTGGGGGAGGAGGATGCGGTTCCGAGGCTTTTGAAGGGGCGGTTGGTGGCTTGGCCGAGCAGTTTCTCGGCGGCGGGATCCCCTTCGAGACCGGCTTTGAGCAGGTCATCTGTGAAGGCGAGCATACCGCAGCGGGTGTGATGGATGAGGATGATCTCGTTCGTGTTCAGCAGGTGATGGGAGATGATGAGGCAGCGGATGGCGTCTTCAGTGACCACGCCCCCGGCGTTGCGGATAATGTGGGCTTCACCGGTTTGGAGGCCGAGGAGGTCCTCGACATCAAGGCGGGCGTCCATGCAGGCCACGACGGCGACGCGGCGTGAGGGTTGGATGGGTTGTTTGCCGGGGTGGGTGGGTTGGTGGACTGCTTGACCGTTGGCGTAGAGCTGGTTGTTTTTCAGGAACTGGTCGGTGTGAGAGTCTGACATATTCAGGGTCTTCTTTGAGTGGGTTTAATATTCGTTCGTGGAGAGGAATAGCACGGATTGGGGTTATGGCAAGGCAAACATGAGTATTAGGTGTAAGATGATCGTGTATGGGATGTGAGGATAGCGGGATGTGTTGGTATGGAGGGGGTTAGGGATAGATTGTCTGTCCCTTAGTTGGGATTGGGGTTGACGTTGGGCTGGTGCGGCATGATGTGTATACGTATCAGAGATTACCTTGTGATCTTTAGGTGGGCATTGAGAGTGCCGATTGCGGGGAAGGCTTCTGTTGGTTGACAGAGGGAACCGAGCTCATGTCCGGGATGGAATATCGAAAGCAGCGATTTTTTCACGGGGCCGTTTTTTATTCCGCCGTGGTGGTGGTGGCGGTGTGTTGGGGGGGGGTATCGGTTATATCAGGCGCAACGTGAGGTGAGGGAGGCGGTGGTGAGGGAGACTGGGCACCACCTGCTGACGGAGCTGGATCGGGCGCGGTTGGATTTTGAGCGGGGGTTGCGGGGGTATCGGCAGGACGTGCTTTTTTACGCCAGTTTACCGGAGGTGATGGGATTGGGGCGGGCTTTGGAGCATGGGGGTGTGGATCCGGTGAAGGTTCATACCGTGGAGGAGTGGAAGGAGGAGGTGCGGTCGGTATTTGCGAATGCGCTGAAGTCCCGTCCTGGGCTGGTGCAGTTGCGAGTGATTGGGCGTGCTGGTGGGGGGCGCGAGGTGGTTCGGGTGGATCGGGATTCGCAGACGAGGGAGATTGTGGTGATATCGGATGTGGATCTTCAGGTGAAGGGGGATAGGTATTATGTGGAGCGGGGTTTTGAGCTGGGTTTGGGCGAGGTTTATTTGTCGCCGATTGATCTGAATCAGGAGCATGGGGAGATAGAGGAGCCGCATTTACCGGTGGCCAGGGCGGTGACACCGCTTGTGACGGAGGCGGGTGAGACCTGGGGGGTGGTGGTATTGAACGTGGACGCGGGTGGGGTGCTGGCTGATTTGTCGTATCGGGTTGATCCCACGCTGCAGTTTTACCTGACGAACCCCGATGGGGAGTATTTGGTGCATCCGGATCCCGGGCGTGGATTTGCGCATGAGTTTTCGGACGATGCGCTGACATGGGATCGTGAGTTTGAGGTTGTGGCGGGTAGTTTTGTATCGGCTGAGGTTTTGGCCGAGTCGGGCATGACTGCGGTGGCGGCGTCCGGGGATGGTGCAGTTCTGTGGGTGGTTCGGCGGGAGGTGGGAATGTCAGTCGGTGGAGGTGGCGAGCGTGTGGTGTTGCGGGCGGGGGTGGAGGAGCGGCGGGTTCGGGAGGCAGCGATGGTGCGGGTGCGTCCGTTGATTTACGAGCGGATGGGGGAGGCGGGGGTGATGATTTTGATTTTGATATTGCTGCGGGTGCGGTGGGATCGGATTCAGCATAACCGGCTGGAGGTATTGATTGCTCAGGCTCCGTTGGGGGTAGCTATGTTTGATGTACGGATGAGGTATTTGGCGGCGAGTCAGCGTTGGTTGGAGGATCAGGGGTTGGAGGGGGTGGCAGTGGTGGGCAGGTCGTTTTACGAGCTGAGTCCGAGGGTTCCCGAGGTGTGGAGGGAGGCGCATCGGGAGGCGTTGATGGGGCGGGTGGTGCGGAGGGTAGCGGATGGGGTGCGTGCGGTGGGTGGTGGGGAGCGATTTTTGGATTGGGAGGTGAGGCCGTGGCGGCGGGCGTCCGGGGCTATTGGGGGGGTGATTATGCATGTTCAGGACGTGACGTTGCAGCATCGGGCGGAGGAGCAATTGAGGGCCTTGAACCGGGAATTGGATGATCGGGTGCATCGGCGGACGGAGGAGTTATCGGAGGCGAACAAGGTTTTGGTGCGGGCGAATGAGGAGATTCGGGATCGTGAGCTGGAGCGGGAGCAGTTGATTGGGAAGCTGCGGCAGTCACTGGCGGAGGTTCAGCTGTTGAGCGGGTTATTGCCGATGTGTGCCTGGTGCAAGAACGTGCGAGATGACAGTGGTTATTGGCAGAAGGTGGAGTCGTATTTGACGGAGAAGAACCTGGTGACCTTTACGCACAGCATGTGTCCGGACTGCATGGAGAAGCATTTTCCGCAGGATGCGGAGGATGAGGGTAATGAGGGGCCGCCGAGCTTGTCTGCTGGGGGTTGATGTGGGGAGGAAGAACGTTCTTCCTGTGCAAGTGGGATTGGGGGAGGGTCAGGCATGTTCTGGTTACGAGGTATTGCGTTGGTGTGTTTGCTTGGGTGGTTGCGGGTGGAGGCTGATACCGTTGGGAGGTGGTCGAGAGTGAGCCATCATTTGGAGGGTTGGGAAGTGAGGGTGGATGAGCGTTTGTTGTCGGGTGAGCATAAGGAATTGGGGGTGCGGGCGCTGCGTTTTCTGGAATCCAAGCTGGCGGACATTGTGGTTGTGGTTCCGTCGGAACCTCTGGCGAGGCTGCGGGAGGTCGTGATTGTGATGGATGTGGAGTGTGGTGGGTTGAGGTCGATGCAGTATCATCCGAGTGCGGAGTGGTTGCGGGGGAATGGGTATGCGGAGGAGTTGGCGCGGTGTGTTCATATTCCGATTGCGGCGCAACTTCCGACGCGTCGGAACATCAACGAGCAGCCGTGGGTGATTTTGCATGAGCTGGCGCATGCGTATCACGATCAGGTCTTGGGTTTTGAGGAGGCGCGGGTTTTGGAGGCGTATGAGGCTTACCGGCGGACTGGTCGGGGGGATGCGACATTGTTATATGATGGTCGTCGGGTGCGGCATTATGCGTTGACCGACCAGAAGGAATTTTTTGCGGAGATGACCGAGGCGTATTTCGGGGTGGATGATTTCTTTCCGTTCAACCGGGCGGAGTTAATGACATCGGAGCCGGAGATTTATGGGTTGATGCGGGAGATTTGGGAGGGGGTGGTGGGGGACAGCGGGGTGCGGGTTGGAGAGGGGGTTTTGCGGGTGGAGTCTCCGGCGGACTACCAGGTATTCCAGAGGCGGGATTGGGAGGGGGGTGTGGTTTGGGTACGGGGGCGGGTGGAGGGGGAGGTTGACGGGGTTATGATCACCCTAGGTAGTCGGCATTACAGTTTGGTTCCTGCGGGGGATGGGCGGTTTGAGTTGGGGATCACCGTGGAGGCTGGAGGGTGGTATGCGTGTGGGGTTCGGGCGGAGCGCGGTGGGTGGGTGATTGGGGAGCTGGTGGTTCCGCATGTGGGTGTGGGTGAGGTGTTTGTGGTTGCGGGGCAATCGAACTCGGCGAATCACGGGGAGGAACGTTTGCGGGTACGGACGGGGAGAGTTTCGGCCTTTGATGGGGAGCATTGGCGGATGGCGGATGATCCACAGCCGGGTGCCAGCGGGGTTGGGGGGAGTTTTCTTCCGGTCTTTGGGGATCGATTGGTGGAGGAGTTGGGGGTGCCGGTTGGGCTGGTATCCTGTGGCATTGGTGCGACGAGTGTGCGGGAATGGCTTCCTCGTGGTTGGGTCTTTCCCAACCCGCCGACTTTGACGGGGCGGGTGAGGCGATTGGAGAGTGGCGAGTGGGCTAGTGACGGTGCTGCATTTGAGGGGTTGATGCGTCGGATGGAGTTGTTGGGGGTGTTTGGGTGTCGGGCGGTGCTTTGGCATCAGGGTGAATCGGATGCGAATCAGGCTGATCCGGCGCGGACTTTGGCGGGGGATCTTTACCGGCGTTATTTGGGAGACTTGATTGGGGAGTCGCGCCGGTTGACCGGGTGGCAGGTGCCCTGGTTTGTGGCGCAGGCTAGCTATCATGTTCCGGGGGATGAGGGTTCGCCGGAGATTCGTGCGGCGCAGGCTGCTTTATGGCGGGAGGGTGTTGCCCTGGGTGGGCCGGACACCGACCAGCTTCAGGGTGCTTTTCGCGAGGCGGCGGGGGAGGGGGTTCATTTTAGTGGGGTTGGTCAACGGGAGCATGGGCGGATGTGGGCTGAGAAAGTGCTAGGATGGTTGGAGAGCCAGGCTCACTGAGGCGGGGTTCTGGTTGGGGCGGATAAGGAGGTGGTGCTTTGCGGTGGCTGGGGTAGGATGGGGGCGAACTGATCCCTGAACATGAAACGCGAGCGTGTCCCTTTGTATTTTGCTTTGTTGGCATTGTGTTGGTTTGGTCTGGTGGCCTGGGGGGATGATGGGGGTTTTGAGCCGATTTTTGATGGGCGGAGTTTGGAGGGTTGGGGTGCGGCGGACATGAGTTACTGGACTGTGGAGGAGGGGGCGATTACGGCGCGGATTACGGACGAGCATCAGTTGAAGGAGAACCTGTATTTGATTTGGCAGGGGGGAGACTTGGCGGATTTTGAGTTGAAGTTGAGGCATCGGGTTTTTGGGAGTGAGGGGATCAACTGTGGTTTTCAGTTTCGGAGTCGGGAGATGGAGAACCATGATGTGGCGGGGTATCAGGTGGACAACAACCTGAACACGGACTGGTTGGTGCGGTTGTATGACGAGCATGGTCGGCACACCTTGGCGTGGCGGGGTGAGAGGTCCGTATTTAACGAGCGCGGGGAGGTGGTGAAGGGGGAGATTGGAGAGGCGAAGGGGGACGCCTGGTTTCGGCTGGAGGAGTGGCATGAGTATCATTTGGTGTGTGTAGGGACGAGGCTGACGTTATTTGTGGATGGTCGGTTGGTGGCTGAGGTGGAGGATGGGGATCCGGGGCAGCAGGATTTTGCGGGGATACTGGCGTTACAATTACACACCGGGCCGCCGACTGTGGCGCAGTTCAAGGACATCCGGTTGAAGGTGTTGAAGGAGGCGCCGGTGCGGGAGGCATCCGGCGTGGAGTCCGGGGGTGTATTACGGGACAAGACATTAGTGGCGTGGGTATCGCCGGCGAATTTGGAGCAGCGTGGGGGGAGTGTGCTGACGTTGGATGACGGGCAGGAGAATTTTGACGGGTTGGTATTTGGCGAATTGGCTAAGGGTCGATGGATGGCGGGGAGTGAGTTTTATCGTCGGACGTGGCGGGAGCAGGAGGCGTGGCCGAGGGAGACGGTGTTGGGCGGGGAGTTGGTGCAGGTGGCGGCGGTGTATGTGGGGGATCGGGTATCCCTTTATCGGAATGCGGAGTTAATGGCTGAGTATACCATGCCGGGTGCGCCGCGGAGTTTTGGTCCGGCGGCGGCGGTTTTGTTTGGGCGTCGGCATTTGGAGGCGGGTGATCCGCAGAATGCTTTTGTGGGGAGGATTCGGGATGCACGGATTTACGGGCGGGGTTTATTGGCTGGCGAGCTGGGGGAGTTAAGGGCGGGTGAGTTGGGTGGTTTGGAGCCTTGGGCGTGGTGGGATTTTGCGGGTGAGGGTTTGAGGGAGAGGACGGGGCGGTTTCGGGAGATTCAGTTGGTGGGGGATGTGCGGATTGTGGATGGGTGTTTGGAGCTGGGTGGTGATGGGGCGACCGTGATTACGACCTGTTCGGGGGGTGAGGGAGGGGCTCAGGTGGAGGTGCCGCGGCAGTGGTCGGCGAGTGGTGTGGTGCCGGGGGAGGTGGTGCAGTCGGCGAGGTTATTACGGGAGCGTTTTTTGGAGGATCCGTATCGGCCCGGGTATCATTTTTGTGTGCCGGAGGACATGGGGATGCCGGGGGATCCGAACGGGGCATTTTTTGCGAATGGCCGGTATCATCTGATGTATTTGTATAACCGCACGGGGTCGGGTTTTTGTTGGGGCCATATTTCCAGCGCGGATTTACTGCATTGGCGGCATCATCCGGATGCGATTGGGCCTGGGGATGGGGATGAGGGGTGTTTCAGTGGCGGGGCGTTTGTGGATGAGGATGGGGCGGCGTATTTGTCGTATTGGATGTTGTGGGGGGCGAGGGGGATTGGGTTGGCGCGGAGCGAGGGGCCTGACTATGCGGACTGGACCAAGCTGGAAAGCAATCCGGTAGTGGCGTCGACCGAGTGGGGGGTGACGGAGGTTGTGGGGCAGGGAGGGAGGTCCTTTCATTATGGTTCGGCGGATCCCTCGAACATTTGGAAAGAGGGAGGGGTGTATTACATGCTGACGGGGAATTTGTTGGTATTGAACAAGTATGGTCGCGGGGAGGATGCGTTGTTGGAGGATCAGGGTGACCGGTTGTATTTGATGGCCTCGGAGGATTTACGGGAGTGGGAATATCGCGGGGTGTTTTACGAGCGGAACCCGGAGTGGACCGACCGGAGTGAGGACAACATGTGTCCGAGTTTTCTGCCTTTGCCATCTGGTCCGGAGGGTGGTGAAGCGAGTGGGAAGCATTTGCTGTTATTCATCAGTCACAACAAGGGTTGTCAGTATTATGTGGGGGAGTATCGCGGGGAGAGGTTTTATCCGGAGCGGCATGGTCGGATGACGTGGGTGGACAATACTTATTTTGCATCTGAGGCGCTGGTGGATGATCGGGGTCGGCAGATTATGTGGGCGTGGTTGCTGGACAATCCGGAGGGGGAGAAGGAGCGGGGGTGGTCGGGGGTGTATGGTTTGCCGCGGTCGTTATGGTTGGGGGCGGACGGCACTTTGCGGATGAGGCCGGTGGAGGAGTTGGAGCGGTTGCGGGTTGGGGTGCAGGAGTGGGTTGGTGGGGGGCTGGAGGATGGGGAGGTGCGATGGTTGGAAGGGGTGCGGGGTGAATCCTGTGAGGTGGAGGTGCGGGGGGATATTGGGCGGGCGCGGCGGGTGGGGGTGAAGGTGCGGGTGAGTGCTGGCGGGGAGGAGGAGACATTGGTGTATTATGATGCCGAGGGTGGCCAGCTGGTGATGGATACGACGCGTAGCGGTGGGGATGGGCGGAGGGTGGTAGAGCGGGCGCCCTTTGAGTTGGCGGAGGGCGAGCCTTTGCAGTTGCGGGTTTTCGTCGACAAGTCGGTGGTGGAGGTGTTTGCGAACGACCGGCAGGCGATTGGGCGGCGGGTGTATCCGACGCGTTCTGACAGTGTGGGGGTGGGGGTATTTGCTGAGGGTGGCAGGACTGGGGACGGGCGTGTGACGGCGTGGGAGATGGTGCCATCGAACCCGTATTGATTGGGGGACGTGTGAGTGGCGAGCTGGCGTCGGGTTTTGCGGGGGAGCGGATGGTGCGGGTGTCTGCGGGTGGGCTTGCGGCTGTGGTGCGGGCGCATCCATTGATGCGGGGTTTGGCGGTGGTGTCTGCGGGTTTTTTTCCGCAGGCTTTGGTGATTGCACCGGAGTCGGCGGTGGCGATAGCGGGGTCGGTTGTGGGGGTTGGGGATGCTTATGGTGCGGCGAGGGCGTCTGCGCGGACGGGGATCGGGCTGATTCGGGAGGCGTATGGGGCGGGTTGGTTGAGGCTGGCGTCGCGGGAGTTGCCTTGGTTGGACCGCAGGGAGCGGGTTTTGGATGGGTTGCCGGAGCGGGAGGCGGATTTTATTGCGGAGATGCTGGGTGAGGTAGACACGAGCCGGTTTGTGGCGGGGGACTATGAGCAGGGGTAGCGCGGCTGATGGAGTGAACTGGGGGACCCCGAGATGGGGGGGGGATGAATGGGTTCGTGCCGGGGCAGCTGTGAGGGAGGCTACTGGTCTTGCTGGTTTGCCTTGATCCGGTTGATGGCGTCCTGGAGGTCAGCCTCGGGCATTTCGATGAGGTTGGAGCGTTGGGGGAAGCGGCCTTCCTTCACGTCGGCGATGTATTCGCTGAAGGCGGCGATGCGTTCCTTTTGGAGGCGGCGGTGTTCCTCGAGGAAGTTCCTGTAGGCTTTGGCGTGTCGGGGGAGGCGTTCTTCGTAGTCGCCGAGGATATCGCAGGAGAAGAGGAACTGGGTATCGCATCCGCTGCCTGATCCGAGGGACATGAGGATCATTTTGGTTTGGGAGCAGAGGAACGTGGCGAGGTTATGGGGGACGACTTCGAGTTCGGCGGCGTAGGCGCCGGCGTTTTCGAGGTCTTTCATTTGCTGGAAGAGTTGCTGGGCTTCCTTGGGTGATTTACCGATGGCGCGGTAATTGGTCCAGGTGACGTGGCGTGGGATCATGCCGAGGTGTCCGACGACGGGGATCCGTTCGCGGGCCATGCCTTCGATGATGTGGGGGCTGGCGGAGCAGTAGACTGAGCTGGCGCCGAGTTCGAGGGCATGGAAGGCGATGCGGATGGCTTCTTCGCGGGAGGCGAGGCCATGGGGGGTGGCGCAGGAGATGAAGCTATTGGGTGCTGCGGCGACGATTTTGGGGAGGCGGGCCTGGGCTTCCGGGGAGTCGAAGCTACAGCTCATGAGGTCGATGCCGGCGGCTTCGGCGGCGGCGGCTTCCTCGGGGGATTTGACGTGGATATGGGTGAGGCAGCGTTTGCCTTTGAGCTGTTGGAGGTCGTAGACCGTGTATTTTTTGCGGGGGCGGAGCATGGTTCGTGACGGGTTGGTTTTTGGTTTAAGGCGGCGGGGTGAGCGTTCAGGCGGACGGTATTTTGAGCGGGTGGAGTTTAATGCGGAGCAGGTCGAAGCCGACCGTGCGGGTGTATTTGGCTTCGTGTTCCGTGTGGTCGACGGCTTCGAGGATTTCGATTTTTCTGACTTGATTGACTAGGGCTTGGAGGAAGCTTCGGACGATGAGGCGGGCGTGGGGTGCGCCGAGGCAGAGGTGGGGTCCGAAGCCGAAGGAGAGGTGGGGGTTGGGTTTGCGGTCGAGGCGGATTTCGTCGGGTGCGTCGAAGACGGATTCGTCGAAGTTAGCGGAGGCCCAGCAGAGCGAGATGCGTTCATTGGCGGGCACCTTGACGCCTTGGACTTCCGTGTCTTCGGGGCAGACGCGGCCGATATGGGTGAGGGGCATGAACACGCGGAAGAATTCTTCGCCGGCGTGGACGATGCGTTTGGGGTCTTCGCGGAGGAAGTTGAGGCGATCCGGGTTTCGGGCGAAGTAGGCGAGGATGGAGGAGATGGTATGGATGATGGTATCGCGGCCGCCGGCGAACGTGAGGTTGCCGAAGCCGAGCATTTCGTCGCGGGTGAGGTGGCGGCCCTGGTAGGTGGCTTGGGTGAGGGCACTGAAGAGATCGTCCCCCGGGTTTTGGGTGGCTTCGTCGAGTTTGCGGTTGAGGTAGTCTTCCAGGATCGTGCCTTTTTTGAACGTGCCGTTTGTGACCTTGAAGACGTGGATGCCCCAGCCGATCCAGATGTCTGCCTCTGATTCCGGGACATTGAGGAGGTGGGTTAGGGCGCGGGACTGGAGGGGGAGGGCGAGGTCGGCGATGACTTCGAAGGAATCCTTCTCGAGCGATTGTTGGACGAGTTGTTGGACGAGTGATTCGACCTTGGCGATGACGCTGGGATCTTTGGCGCGTTGGAAGAAGGGTTCGACGATGGCGCGGTATTCCGTGTGTTCGGGTGGGTTGGTTTCGATGGGGAGCTGGCGGATGGAGCGGACTTCTTCTTCGGAGGGTATGGGGACGCGGAAGGGGGCGTCGGAGCTGAAGGTTTCCCAGTCCTTGGCGGCGCTGCGGACATCGGCGTGTCGCAGGATCATGGGGAGGGATTTGCCTTGGAAGGGGCATTCCAGAACGCCCTCGTTTTGTCGGGCCTCGCGGAAGGGGTCGCTGGGCTTTTGCGGGTTGGTTGTGGACATGGGGTTGGAGTGTGGTGGAAGGGGTGGTGGGCGCCAAGCGGAAAGCGGGAAGCGCTGAGGGCTGAGGGCTGAGGGCTGAGGGCTGAGGGCTGAGGGCTGAGGGCTGAGGGCTGAGGGCTGAGGGCTGAGGGCTGAGGGCTGAGGGCTGGCGGAGGGCTAAGCGGAAAGCGCAGAGCCACTGGTGTCTCTCTACGGGCTTCTGGCTACGCTCGCCGGAGGCGCGTCGATACCGATAGCGATCCCGATCCCGATTTCGATGGCGTGGTAGCGCAGAGCGCAGAGGGCAGAGCGGGAAGCGTGCTGGGTGGGGAGCATGAATGTGGTCCCGAAGGGTATCCGCATGAACGCAGCCATACATGAATGGCAGAGGTGGGTGCATGGGGTGGGTGTATTCATGTGAGGATTATTCACGCGGTTGAAGGGAGGGCGTTCGCGGTCCGTGAGGGTATCCGCATGAACACAGCCATACATGAATGGCAGAGGTGGGTGCATGGGGTGGGTGTATTCATGTGAGGGATATTCATGCGGTTGAAGGGAGGGCGTTCGCGGTTCGAGGGGGTATCCGCATGAATGCAGCCATACATGAATGGCAGAGGTGGGTGCATGGGGTGGGTGTATTCATGTGTGGGATATTCATGCGGTTGAAGGGAGAGAGGAGAGAGGGGGCGTTTGTTTGGTCTAGTCCGAGGGACGGCGGCGGGAGGGCTGAGGGCTGAGGATTGGGTGGGGTGAGCGCTTCAGGGTAATCCGGATTGGTCTTTGAGTTTGGGGATGGGAGGGGACCAGGGGGTGTCACCGATATCTGGTGGGCGGCGGCCCCAGATGTGGCCGATGGTTTGTCCGGCGAAGTGTGAGACCGTGAGGCGTTGGGTGAGGTTCATGAGGGGGAGGGCGGCGTGGAGGCCGGGGCCGAGGGATTCGAGGAGGCGGTCTTTGATTTCCCAGGAGCTGAAGTCCGAGCTGGAGACGCAGACCAGTTGGTTGGGGGAGAGGAAGTTGGGTCGGGCACTGGCGTAGGGAACCGTGCCATCGCCGGTGGCGGTGCGGTTATTCCAGTTGCGAGGGGACCAGTTATTTTGGCGGGCTTCACGGGAGAGGTCGAAGCGTGGGTGGCCTACGGGGTCACGGGTGAGGTGGATTTGGGTTCGGGTGGGTTCGCCGAGTCCGACGATGGCGAGCCAGTGGTTTGGGGGGAGGCTGAGTTTTTGGAGGTTGAGGTTTTTTACCCGTTGGATGTGTTGTTGGGCGGACTGGAGCATTTGGGTGAAGCATTGGTGGGCATCCTGGCGGGCGTTTTGGGGGTTGAGGCCGTAGATGCGGAAGTAAGTCTCGATACTTTCGAGGATGGAGGGTTGCCAGGTCCCGGGGAGGAGCAGGTTGGTGGCGAGGTTGGGGTCGGCGGAGACGGCTTGGGGGTAGGTGGGGAGGAGGTGGTAGAGGGATGGGGTGATGCGGGCTACTTCACGTTCACGGGAGGCGGACTGGTTGCCACCGAGTGCGGCATGTCCCGTAGCGAGCTTGAGCACGGCTTCGGGGGAGCCGTGGAAGGGGGTGCCGAGGGTGGTGATCTTGTGGACGTGATGGTTCCCGGGGTGGTGGTGGAGGTAGTCGGCGATGATGAGACCGCCCATGGAATGGCCGACGAGATTGACGCGTGGGGATTTGTGGTAATTGGCGGCGTGGTAGTGTTTCAGGAGTCGGGTGCGATCGATGACTTCGAGGATGAACTCCCGCAGTTGGGTGGCGGTGTGCTGGAGGGGTTGTCGCCAGTCATAGGAGAAGGCGAAGACGGGTGTGGGGAGGTCGGGTTGTGGGGAGAGGTTGTGGCGGAGTTCTTCGACGAAGTCGGAGTAGATGAGTTGGAGTATGCCATCGGGCTGCAAGCGGGCGGGTTGGCGTGCTTCATAGCGTGGGGCATCGGGGTGGGGGGCGATGCGGGTGTAGTTGCGGGTCCAGAGGTTATAGACTGGTTCGGAGGTGGTGGGGTATTGGTCCTTGAGTTCGCTGCCCATGATACCGGGGACGAACACGACGGGGTATGGGGTTTGAGGGGACATGGGGGTTGGGATGGTTGTAGGGACTTTGATGAGGTGTGCCAACCGACAGTCGACGTAGTTCCTGGGAGCAAGAGTTTTGATTTTGGGAGAGGGATGGTGTTGGATGCGCGGGTGCGAATGATCTCCCTCCTACTGGTTCGGTTGCGGTGGTTGGATTTGGGGCCGCTGGTTGTTGGTTTGACGTGGTGGGTGGCGGCTGGGGAGCAGGGAGGGGGTGGGGGGTATCGGTTTGACCGTACGATATCGCGGGGTGTGTTAGAGAACTATCTGGCTCGTTCGATTACGATGGAGGGGTTGTTGAACGGGCGGGGTGATTTGGGGGACAACATTCGGATGTTGGATCGGTTGGGGGCGAAGTTTATAGGGCGGGCGCTGTGTTTGTGGGGTGGTGAGGAGCGTTTGCTGGAGAATCTGGCGCGGGCGCGGGGGCAGGCTGCTTTAGTTTTGGCGGGGGATCCGGAGCGGGTAATGCAGGCCTGCATTTTCGAGATTGTGACCACGCAGGTGGACGGGGTTCCGGTGCCGGAGTGGGCGTTTAGGGGTTTGGGTTTGCCTGTGGAGGAGCGGAATTTTCGTTATGGGGACATGTTGTATCCCGGGGGGGAATTTGTGGACCACTGGAGGGCGGGGCAATCGGTGCCGGACATCAGCCGGGTGGAGACGCAGCTTTATTTTTACTTTCTGGGGGCGTCGTTCATTGATGTGGGTTGTGAGGCGATTCATCTGGGGCAGACTGAGTTGATGAACCGGAACGATCGTGAGCTGGAGCATTACGGCAGGGTATTGGAGTTGATTCGGGGGTATGCGGCGCGGAATGCGCGGCGTCGCATGGTGATTCTGGATTCGCATGTTCCGAGTGGTGGGTTGGTCAGGGACGGGCGGCTCCTGATGGACTTTCATTCTTTTCCGTTGAGGATCAAGGAGGTGGCTGAGCGGCCGCAGGAGGCGGTATTGGAGCTGGGGTTTTCGGACGGGATCTATTTGCGGAGCAAAGGGGGGAGGACCTTCAGCGGTTGGGACTGTGATCATCTGCCGTATCTGGTGGAGATCGACAACTGGGGGGTGAGTCGGCAGCCGGGGCAGGCGGGGGCGGGGAGCATATGGATTTGGGGGTATGACGAGATTACCTGGTTTGCGCAGCAGGACGGGGTGTATCGGAGCAACTGGCTGCACTATGCGCATGACTGGGTGAGGTCGACGGATACGAACGGTTTTTTACAGATGCCGGGGAGTCGGACGATGCGGTCTCCTTTGGACGGGCGTCGCTGGTATCATGCGAATGATCCGAGCGTGAAAGTGCCGGAGGGGATGGGGGATGAGGCGGCGATTCTGTCTGTGTGGTCGGGGGTGGAGGTATCGGAGTGATTTGGGATGGCGGAGTGTGGTTGGTGGTGAGGAAGGTGAGTGAGAGAAACTGAGTGTGGAGGACGAAAATGGAGATGTTGGCGGCTACGAACTTGATGGACACGATGGAGTTGACCGTAACTGAGACGGCACGGTTGGAGTTTTTGGGGGTTGCGCTTTGGCGGTATGTGGTGGCGTTGGTTTTTCTGATTCTGGGTTTTGCGCTGAAGAAGGTGGTCGAGCTGGTGGTGGTGAAGCGTTTGGGGGATTTGTTGAAGCGCACGCGGTTCCGGTATGACGAGATGGTGGTGGAGGCGTTGGGGAAGCCGGCGAGTGCATTTCTGCTGGTGGGGGCGATCTACATGGCGACCTTGGTGATTGCCGAGGACCTAAACTTGAGTTCGCCGGTGGCGATGCTGATCCGGAAGGCGTTCCTGGTGGCGTTGGGGTCGGTGGTGATCTGGGCGGCTTACAGGTTGGTGGACGTGATGGCTTCGTATTTGGACGACATGGTTTCGGAGGATGACCGGTCTGTGCGGGGTCAGTTTGTTCCGGTGATTCGGCAGAGCTTGCGGATTTTCACCGTGATCATTGGGGCGTTGACCGTGATGGCGACGTTGGACATTGACATCATGGCGTTGCTGGGGGGGCTGGGTATTGGGGGTATTGCGATTGCTTTGGCGGCGCAGGATGCGGTGGGGAATTTCATTGGCACGCTCAGCATTTTTACTGACCGGCCATTCAAGGTGGGGGACTGGATTATTGTGGGCGACAAGGTGGACGGGGATGTGGAGCAGATCGGGTTTCGGTCGACGAAAGTGCGGACGTGGCCGAAGAGTCTGATGAGCATTCCGAACAAGGTTTTGGCGACTGAGATTATCGACAACTGGTCGAAGATGCCGAAGCGGCGGGTGAAGATGACGGTGGGGGTGACGTATAGCACGACGGCGGAGCAGATGGAGGAGTTACTGGAGCGGATTCGGGAGTTGCTGCGGGAGGATGAGGGGGTGGACCAGGATTTTATGCTGGTGAGGTTTACTGAGTTTGGGGCGAGCAGTCTGGATGTGTTTCTTTATTACTTCACGAAAAGCATCAAGTGGGACGAGCATTTGGCGGTGCGGGAGCGGGTAAACCTGAACATCATGCGGGTGGTGAGGGAGATGGGATTATCGATTGCGTTCCCGACGAGGAGCATTCATGTGGAGAGCGTGCCGCCGGAGTTGCGCGGGGTCTTGCGGCCCGGTCCCGGGCCGCAGGGAGGGAGGGCTGAGGGCTGAGCGCCAAGCGCCAAGCGGAAAGCGCAGAGCCACTGGTTTCTCTCTACGGGCTTCTGGCTACACTCGCCGGAGGCGCGTCGATACCGATAGCGATCCCGATTTCGATTTCGATGGCGCGGTAGCGCAGAGCGCAGAGCGGCAAGCGGTAAGCGCAGAGCGGCAAGCGCCAAGCGGTAAGCGCAGAGCGGTAAGGGGTAAGCGGTAAGGGGTAAGCGCAGAGCGCTGCCTGTCCGCCATAGTCCGAAGGACGGCGGCACGCAGGGAGAGAGGAGAGGGGTTGGGGGGGCAGGAAAACGGTTTACTCCGGGGAGGTCGGGCGTAAGGTTTTGGTATGAAAACCTCCTTTGATCGGTGTGCTATGGGCGGTGTGTTGTCGCGTCGGGACATGTGGGTTCGGTCTGGGGTGATGTTGGCGGGTGTGGGATTGGCGGGGGGTGTGGGGGAGTTGTTATGGGGTGGCGAGTCGAGGCGGTTTCGGATTGGGGCCTGCGACTGGTCGATTGGCAAGATGGGTGATCCGGGGGCGTTTGGGGTGGCGAAGGAGATTGGGTTGGACGGGGTGCAGGTGAGTTTGGGTACTGTGCAGAGCGACATGCATTTGAGGCGGGAGGCGGTGCAGGCGGCGTATCGGGAGGCGGCGCGGGGAGCGGGGCTGGAGGTGGCGTCGCTGGCGATTGGCGAGTTGAACAACATTCCCTACAAGAGTGATCCGCGGACGGAGGCGTGGGTGAGTGATTCGGTGGATGTGTGCAAGGCTTTGGGGGTGAGGGTGGTGTTGCTGGCGTTTTTTGGGAACGGGGATTTGAAGGGGGATAAATCGGGGACGGACGAAGTGGTGAGGCGGCTGAAGGTGGTGGCGCCGAAGGCGGAGAAGGAGGGGGTGATTTTAGGGATTGAGAGTTGGCTGAGTGCGGAGGAGCACGTGGAGATCATTGAGCGGGTGGGGTCAGTTGCGGTGAAGGTATATTACGACGTAGCGAACTCGGAGAAGATGGGTTACGACATTTACCGTGAGCTGGAGTGGTTGGGTCGGCAGGAGTTGATTTGCGAGCTACATGCGAAGGAGAACGGTTTTTTGCTGGGGCAGGGGCGGGTGGATTTCAGGAGGGTGAGGCGGGTATTGGACGCGATTGATTATTCGGGCTGGGTACAGATTGAGGGGGCGATTCCTGAGGGTGGTGGCATGGTGGCGAGTTATCAGGCGAACCAGCGATTTTTGCGCGCGGTGTTGGGGGCCTGAGGGCGGGGTGTTTTAAAGCAAACCGCCCTGCGGGCGAGAGCCTGCAGGGCGGTGGTTGTTTTAAGTTTGGAGTGGGGGATTACCCGACGAATTTCTTGGCGACGATGGAGGCGTTGTGTCCACCGAAGCCGAACGAGTTATTGACGATCGCATTGACCTCCACTTCGCGGGCGGTGTGGGGGACGATATCGAGGTCGCACTCGGGGTCGGGGTTTTGGTGATTGATGGTGGGGGGCACGATCCCGGTTTGGATGGCCTTGGCGCAGATGGTCATTTCGACTGCGCCGGCGGCGCCGAGCATATGGCCGGTGGCGCCTTTGGTGGAGCTGACGGGCAATTTGCGGGCGTGGTCACCGAAGACGGTTTTGATGGCCTGGGTTTCGCAGATATCGCCTTGCGGGGTGGAGGTGCCGTGGGCGTTGATGTAGCTGATTTGCTCGGGGTTGAGTTCGGCGTGTTTGAGGCCCATGCGCATACAGCGGACTGCGCCTTCGCCTTCGGGGGCGGGGGCGGTGATATGGCTGGCGTCGGCGCTATTGCCGTAGCCGACGATTTCGCAGTAGATGCGGGCGCCGCGGGCTTTGGCGTGCTGGAGTTCCTCGAGGACGAGGACACCGGCACCTTCGCCCATGACGAAACCATCACGTTCGGCGTCGAAGGGGCGCGAGGCGTGTTTGGGGTCATCGTTGCGGGTGCTCATGGCTTTCATGGCGCAGAAGCCGCCGATACCGAGGGGGACGATGGTGGCTTCGGTGCCGCCGGCGAACATCACGCTGGCGTCGCCGAGTTTGATGGTGCGCCAGGCTTCACCGATGGCGTGGTTGGCGGTGGCGCAGGCGGAGCAGGTGGCGAGGTTGGGGCCGCGGAGTTTATGGAACATCGAGAACATGCCTGAGGCCATATTCAGGATGAGCATGGGGATCATGAAGGGGGAGAGTCGGCCGGGTCCCCGTTCGAGGAGGATTTTGTGTTGGGTTTCGATGGTGGAGAGGCCGCCGATACCTGAGCCGATGAAGGCGCCGGTGGTATCGAGGTTAATTTTTGAGAGGTCGAGGCCGGAGTCCTGGAGGGCTGACCAACCGGCGTAGAGGCCGAATTGGGCGAAGCGGTCGGTGCGGCGGACTTCTTTGGGGGAGGGGAAGGCTGGGGTGGGATCGAAGTCCCGGACTTCGGCGGCTATTTGCGTGGCGAAGCCGGTGGTATCGAAGGCTTGGATGCGGTCGATGCCGCATTGTCCTTCGAGGATATTTTTCCAGAAAGTGTCAACGGAGTGGCCCAGGGAGGAGACGACACCTAAGCCGGTTACGACGACCCTGCGATCGGACCAATTGGAAGGCATGATAATAAAAGGGGCAGCTAGCGGCACGAGAACCGCGGCTGCCCCGTAGGGAAAGCGGCCAGATTATTTCTGTTTGTCTTCGACGTATTTGGTGACATCGCCGACTGTTTGGAGTTTCTCGGCTTCCTCGTCGGGGATTTCCTGTCCGAATTCTTCCTCGAGGGCCATAACCAGCTCGACCGTGTCGAGGGAATCAGCGCCGAGGTCTTCAATGAACTTGGCTTCAGGGGTCACTTGTTCTTCGGTGACTCCGAGTTGCTCGACGATGATAGCCTTAACGCGATCTTCAATGGATTTTTCAGCAGCCATGGGTATTTCCGTATAGTTTTCGTGGTTCTCTATGCAACGCCCCACCATGCGTCAAGCCCCGAGTAATTAAAAAAAGCGGGTGCCTTGGGCGTGGGTTGGCGAGATTTTCAAGCGGTGTGTTTACAGTTCGTTACGCCGGCTTATGCGGCGGGTTATTTTGCGGGTTGGGTGGGAGGCTTACATTGCGAGTCCGCCGTCGACATTCAGGACGTGTCCGGTGATGTAGCGGGCGCTGGGGCTGGCGAGGAACAGGGCGGCGGCGGCGGTGTCTTCGACGGAGCCGAAGGAGTTGAGGGGGATCTTGCTGAGGAGGCCTTTTTTGAGGTCGTCGTTGAGGACGTCGGTCATATCGGTTTCGATGAAGCCTGGGGCGATGGCGTTGACGGTGATTGAGCGGGAGCCGAGTTCGCGGGCGGTGGATTTGGTGAGGCCGATGATGCCGGCTTTACTGGCGGCGTAGTTAGCTTGGCCGGCGTTGCCCATGAGGCCGATGACGGAGGCGATATTGATGATACGGCCGGAGCGTTGGCTGATGAATTTCCGGATGAAGGCGCGGGTGCAGAGGAAGCAGCCTTTGAGGTTGGTATTGACGACCGTGTCCCAGTCTTCGTCGCTCATGCGCATGAGGAGGCCGTCGCGGGTGACGCCGGCGTTATTGACGAGGATATCGACGCGGCCCCATTCCTTGAGGATGGTTTCGGCGGCCTGTTGGACGTCGGTTGCGTTGGCGACGTCGGCGGCGATGGCGAGGCTGCGTCGGCCGGTTTTGGCGACTTCCTGGGCGGCTTTTTCGGCGTTGGCGGCAGTGCGGGAGATGCAGGCGACGTCGGCACCTTCGGCGGCGAATTTGAGGGCGATGGCCTGGCCGATGCCTCTGCCGGCTCCGGTTACGACGGCGATCTGGTTGTCAAGTAGACCCATAGGTGGGGGTTGTTCTCGTTGTTCATTGGGGGGATGTCAATGATTCGTCCTGATGGATTTGGGTCGTGCGGGCGGTGGGCGGTAGTGGTTTTTCTGTAATCTTTTTGGTCTTCACGCTGTCTTAAGGTGGAGTCCGGCACTGTGTTTCCCAGCGATGACAGCCATGGCCATTTTGGGGTGATGTTTATTTCGGGGTGGGTGTGGCGAGTGGCAGTGGAGAGAAAGCGACGCTATGAAATTGATGAAGACGGCGAGATTGAGTTGGAGAGTGGTGGTATTGCCGTGGTGTGGGGCGTTGGCTTTATGGGGGCAGCCGTTGGGTCCTGGTGGTGAGGGGCCTGGTGGCGGGGATTTCGGGCGGCCGCCGTTTATGGGAGGGCCAGGCGGGATGATGGGTTCGGATTTGGAGGTGGTGGATCGTTTTGATGCGAACGGGGATGGTTGGTTGGATCGTGAGGAGCGGGATGCGGCGAGGGTTTGGTTAAAGGCGGAGCGGGCGAGTGGTCGTGGGGGTGCTTGGGGGCCGGGTGGGGGGCGTCGGGGTCGTCCGGGTTTTGGTCCGCGGGGTGGTGGGGAGTCGCGGGTTTTTTCGTCGGGTCGCAAGCTGACGCCTGGGGAGGTGGAGGTTTATCCGGGGCGGGGGTTATATGATCCGCGGACGTTGCGGACCTTTTTTTTGGATTTTGCGAGTGAGGATTGGGAGCAGGAGCTGGAGGATTTCAACAACACGGATGTGGATGTGCCGGCGCGGCTGACGGTGGACGGGAAGACGTATGACGGGGTGGGGGTGCATTTTCGGGGGAACACGTCCTTTGCGATGGTTCCGGACGGGGGCAAGCGTTCCTTGAATCTCTCGTTGGATTTCATTGAGGACGGGCAGGACATTGACAGCTACAACACGCTGAATTTTTTGAATGCGCATGAGGATGCGAGTTTCATGCGGACGGTGGTTTCGCTGGACATTGCGCGGGAGTATATACCGGCGCCGAAGGCGAATTTTGTGCGGGTTGTGATCAACGGGGAGAGTTGGGGTTTGTATGTAAACGTGCAGCAGTTCAACAAGGATTTCCTGAAGGACTTTTGGGATACGAAGAAGGGGGATCGGTGGAAGGTGGTGGGGCGTCCGGGGGCGCAGGGCGGGATGATCTATTTCGGCGATGACGTGGAGCAGTATAAGCGCGTGTTCACGTTGAAATCGAAGGAGGATCCGGAGGCTTGGGATGCGTTGATCAAGCTGTGCAAAACCTTGGACAGTGTGTCGCCGGAGCAGCTGGAGACGGCCTTGGAGCCGATGCTGGACATTGACGGGACCCTGCGTTTTTTGGCGTGGGACAATGTGGTGGCGAACGGGGATGGGTTCTGGACGCGGGCGAGTGATTACAATTTGTATCGTGACAAGGAGGGGCGGTTTCATTTTGTGCCCTACGATGCGAACGAGACCTTCAAAGTCCGGGCGGGTGGGCCGGGAGGTCCGCGGGGGGCTCGGGGTTTTGGTGGGGACAGGCGTGGCCGGGATTTTGGTCCGGCTGACGGGCCTCCGCCGGAGATGCGGGCGGGGGGTCCGGGTCGACCGGGTGGGCCGGGCATGTTTGGAGGTCCGATGGGGCGTCCGGGGTTTGGGCCTCCGGGAGGGGGTGGTGGGGTGGAGTTGGATCCTTTGGTGGCGGCGGAGGACGAGAGCAAGCCGTTGTTATCGAAGCTGCTGGCGGTTCCGGCGTTGCGGGAGCGGTATTTGGGGTATGTGCGGGGGATGGCGGAGGCGTGGTTGGACTGGGAACGGTTGGGGACGCGGGTGCGGGAGTACCGGCATTTGATTGAGGCGGAGGTGGAGGTGGACACGCGCAAGTTGGATTCGTATGAGGCGTTTGTGGGTGAGGTGTCGGATGAGGCAGGCGGGGAGGAGGGTGAGGGGCTGCGGGCGTTTGCGGACAAGCGTCGGGCGTATTTGCTGAAGGCGACTGAGCGGTGAGCGGTAAGCGGTAAGGGCAGAGCGCTGAGGGTTGTGCCGCGTGCGCGGCACGGGAGCTGGTAGCTAGTAGCTGGGAGCTGGGGGACCGGCGCTGCGCGCGAGGTGCAAAGCGGGAAGCGCAGAGCGCGGAGTGCTGGGTGGGGAGCATGAATGTGGTCCCGAGGGATAACCGCATGAACGCAGCCTCACATGAATGGCCGGGCTGGGTGCAGGGATGGGTTTATTCATGTGTGGACTATTCATGCGGTTGAAGGGTGAGAGG
>JBJOII010000087.1:0-23121 GCA_046047235.1 Verrucomicrobiota bacterium
CTGCCGAAGTCCTGATCCTCGATTCCCTGGCCATCGCCCGAGCCATCACCCGCATCGCCCACGAAATAGCCGAACGCAATACCCGCGGCGAAAACGTCGCCCTCGTCGGCATCCAACGCGGCGGTGTCACCCTCGCCTCACGCCTCGCCAAACTGCTCGAACCCATCTGGAACCACCCCGTTCCCACCGGCTTCCTCGATGTCAATATGCACCGCGATGACATCCATACCCAAGTCGTCGCACCCGAAGTCCACGAAACCCGTATCCCCTTCGATATCACCTCCAAAACGGTCATCCTCGTCGACGACGTCCTCTGTAGCGGACGCACCACCCGGGCCGCTCTGGATGCCATGAATGACTTCGGCCGCCCCTCCTGCATCCAACTGGCCGTGCTCATCGACCGCGGCCACCGCGAACTCCCCATCAAAGCCGACTTCGTCGGGAAAAACGTCCCCACCACCAAAACTGAACGCATCCAAGTGCGCTGGGAGGAAGTCGATGGACACGACTGCGTCTCCCTCGAAAAAGCATGAGCTGGAACCGTAAACACCTCCTCGATATCGAGTCCCTCTCCGAAGACGAAATCACCACCGTCCTCGATACCGCCACCGCCTTCAAGGCCGTCGGCGAACGCGCCATCAAAAAGGTCCCCGCCCTGCGCGGTAAAACCGTCGTCAACCTGTTTGCCGAACCCTCCACCCGGACGCGCATCTCTTTCGAACTCGCCGCCCTCCGCCTCACCGCCGACGTCATCAACTTCACCGCCGAAGCCTCCTCGCTCAAAAAGGGAGAAACGCTCAAAGATACAGCGCGCAATCTCGAATCCCTCAATACCGACGTCTTCATCGTCCGTCACAGCGCCGCCGGAGCACCCCACTTCCTCTCCCGCGTCCTCAATGCCAGCGTCATCAATGCCGGCGATGGCGCCCACGAACACCCCACCCAGGCGCTCCTCGATACGTTCACCATCCGGGAGAAGAAAGGCTCCATCAAGGGCCTCAAGGTCACCATCCTCGGCGATATCCTCTACAGCCGCGTCGCCCGCTCCAATATCTGGTGCCTCACCAAACTCGGTGCCGAAGTCACTCTCGCAGGCCCCAGCACTCTGGTCCCCAGACTCTTCGAAAGCCTCGGCTGCCGCGTCTGCCACAACATCGACGACGCAATCGAAGGCGCCGATGTCGTCAACCTCCTCCGCATCCAACACGAACGCCAACGCAAAACCATGTTCCCCGGCATCGGCGAATACGCCAGCCTGTTCGGCCTGAATAAAAAACGGCTCGAACGCACCAAACCCGACGCCATCATCATGCATCCCGGCCCCATCAACCGAGGCGTCGAGATCGACAGCCAACTCGCCGATAGCGACCGCTCGGTAATTCTCGAACAGGTCACCAACGGCCTCGCCGTCCGCATGGCCGTGCTGTTCCTCGTCAATGGAGGCAAAGGCCCCCTCGAAGTGACCGCCTAATCCCCCACACCGGAGGCTCCCCACCCAGCCCCATGCCCCCTGCCGATTCACCCCCCCCGCTCCAGACCGGAACTCTCTACCTCGTCGCCACCCCCATCGGTAATCTGGAAGACATCACCGCACGCGCCCTCCGCGTCCTCCAAAACTGCCACCGCGTCGCCGCAGAGGATACCCGCCACACCGGCCTCCTCCTGAAACACTTCGGCATCCGCAAACCCCTCCTCAGCACCTTTCGTTTCAACGAAAACCAACGCGCAGAACAAATCCTCCAGTTCCTGCAACAAGGCGAAACCATCGCGCTCGTCACCGACGCCGGAACCCCCGGAATCAGCGACCCCGGCGAACGCGTCGTCCGCGCCGTCCTCGAGGCCGGCCTCCGCGTCGAACCCATCCCCGGTCCCTGCGCCGTCATCGCCGCCCTCACCGCCAGCGGCCTCCCCACCCACGAATTCCACTTCGTCGGTTTCCTCCCCCATAAATCCGGGCAACGCCGCTCCCGCCTCGAAACGCTCAGCACACTTCCGGGAACGCTCGCGCTCTACGAATCCCCCTTCCGCATCCAGCGCCTCCTCGAGGAACTCCAGGAAATCATGCCCCACCGCCAGGTCGTCCTCGCCCGCGAAATCACCAAGAAATTCGAAGAGTTCCTCCGCGGCTCCCCAGCCGAGCTGCTCGCCCTCTGCGAAACCCGAAAGCTCAAAGGCGAAATGGTCGTCATGATCGCCCCCTCCAATAGCAAGGAGCCCCCACCCTCCCCAACCGACAGCTAAACAAACTTGCCCGGATTCAAGATCCCCTTCGGATCCAAAGCCTCCCTCACCCGGCGATGCAACCGCCGCGCCTCCGGCGATACGGCCATCTTCCACCACGGCTTCTTCGCCAACCCCACACCGTGCTCACCTGTAATCACCCCACCCCACTCCACCACCTGACTGAACAACGCGTCCAACGCCCGCCGACTCCGCTGCTGAATCCCCTTCTCCTTCATGTCCACCATCAGGTTCACATGAATGTTCCCGTCCCCAGCATGACCAAAACAAGCCACCGGAAACCCATACTCCCGCTCCAGCCCCCCGGCAAAACGGAACAGATCCTCCAGCCGCCCCCGCGGCACCGCAATGTCCTCGTTTAATTTCGTCAATCCAGTGTCCCTCAGCGCATAGGAAAACTCCCGGCGCAACGCCCAATACTTCTCCACCCCCTCCGCCCCCATCCCCCGCGCCCGCGTCTTTCGACCGTGCTCGTCCAACACCCGCTCCAGCGCCTTCAACTCCGCCCGCACCGCCGCCGGTTGCCCATCCAGTTCAATGATCAACAAAGCCTCACACCCCGCCAGCAACTCCCGCCCCGTCCGCTTGTGCGCCGCCTTCAGGGTAAACCCGTCCGCCACCTCCAACGCACACGGCAATAACCCCGCCGCAAATACCCCGCGAATCGCCTGCGCCGCCGCATGCATCGTCCCAAACCCCGCCACCGCACACGCCCGATACGGAGGCCTCGGCAATAGCTTCAACGTCGCCTCCGTCACCACCCCCAATAATCCCTCCGAACCCACAAACAACCTGGCCAACTCAAAACCCGTCTTGTTCTTGTGGGTGCGACTCCCCAAACGCACCAGCGATCCATCCGCCAACACCACCTCCAAACCCAAAACGTAATCCCGCGTCACCCCATACTTCAAACATCTCGGCCCCCCGGCGTTGGTCACAATGTTCCCCCCAATGGAACATTCCTGCCGGCTCGCCGGATCCGGCGGATAAAACAAACCCTCCCGCTCCACGGTCTCCTGTAAACTCTGCGTCCGAACCCCCGGCTCCACCACCGCCACAAAATCCTCACGACTCACCTCCCGAACCCGGTTCATCCGGTCCAGCGAAACCACCAGCCCTCCACGCACAGGAACCGCCCCCCCCACATACCCATGCCCCGCACCCCGCGCCGTCACCGGAACCCCATGCCTCCCCGCCCACTTCATCGCCTCCACCACAGTCCGCGAACTCCCCGCTAATACCACCGCGTCAGGCAAATGACTCGCATACCACTTGTCCCCCGCATGCGCCTGCAGCGTCTCCTCATCCCACGCCAGCTCGCCCTCCGGTAAACGCAACGCCAACCGCTTCAGCTTCGCCTGAAAATCCAATCCCTTCCCTCGCTTCACTCGCCATCGCCTCCTTCTCTTTCCTCCACCTTGCCAACCCCACCCTCCCGCAAATCCGCAAACACCATCGTACCCGCACCGGTCTGCACCAGACTCAATACCCGCACCTCCACCTGCCTCCCAATCCTCGATTGCGCCTGGTTCACCACCACCATGGTCCCGTCCGCCAAATACCCCACGCCCTGCCCCTTGTCCTTCCCCTCCCGCACCAGCTTCAGCTCCAAGACATCCCCCGCCAAGACAACCGGCTTCAACGCCCGGCTCAGGTCATGCATGTTCACACACCTTACGGAATGCAACGCCGCCACCTTCCCCAGGTTGTGGTCGTTGGTGAATAAGACCCCGCCAATCGTCCCCGCCAACCGCACCAGCTTCATGTCCACTTCCTTCTCCTCAGGAATCTCCGCCTCGTGGATCTTTACCTCGTTCCTCGCCCCATGCTGTATCTTGCTCAACATGTCCAAACCCCGACGACCCCGCGTCCGCTTCACAGAATCCCCCGAGTCCGCCACCACCCGCAGCTCGTTCAATACAAACCGCGGCACCACCACCGTCCCCTCCAAAAAACCGGTCTCCAATAAATCCGCAATCCGCCCGTCAATAATCACGCTGGTGTCCAACACCAACATGTTCTCCGGACGGTTCTGCGACGAAAAACGCACAAAAGGAATGATCAACGAAAAGTCCTCCTTGTTGCCCCGTAACGCCAAAACCATCCCGATATACCCAAACCCCAAAAACAACGCTAACCGGATCAACCACCTCGTGTTGTCCCCGTCCGCATACAAAAATAAACCCGACCGATCAATCAGATACGCCATCACCGCCCCCAACGCCAAACCAAAGGTGGCCGCCGAAAACGCCCGCAACGTGAAACCCTTGATCATCTCGTCCACCGCCACCATCAACCCCCCAAAACCAAAACCAATCACCACCCCCAAAAAACCGCTCTCAATCACGTCCGGACGACCCTGACTCACCGCATACCCAGCCAAGGTGGTCAGCATCAAAAAGAAAATCCGGACAATCCAAAGCGACATGGCAAAACGGAAACTTCAGCCAGAAACCCCTCCGATTCAATGCTTTTCAGGACACCCTGAAAGGCCCCTTGCATTTGCATTCCCATCCCATGAATAATCCCGCCCATTCGCAATTCTAGACGACTCATGAATATTCGGAAACTTAGCCTCATCACCGGACTGGCCCTCGCGGCCACCACCGCCCTCGGCGCAGACCAACCCGACCTCCCCGATGCCATGTCCAAAGCCAGCTACGGCATCGGCGCTAACCTCGGCAAAGGACTCCGCCGTGACCAGGTCGCCGTAAGTGTCGACCTCATCATCCAGGGCTTCAAGGATGCCTACGATGGCAAGGACCTCCCCATGACCGACGAAGAGATCCGCACCACCCTCCAGTCCTACTGGAAGGAAACCCGCGAAGCTCTCGGCGCCAAAAACCTCGCCGAAGGGAAAGCCTTCCTCGACGCCAATAAGGAAAAACCCGGCGTCATCACTCTCCCTAGCGGCCTCCAATACAAAGTCCTCGAAGAAGGCAAAGGCAACTCCCCCACCGCCGCCGACATCGCCAGCGTGCACTACCGCGGAACCCTCCTCAATGGCACCCAGTTCGATAGCTCCTACGATCGCGGTGCACCCGCCGAGTTCCGCCCCACCCAAGTCATCAAAGGCTGGTCCGAAGCTCTCCAGCTCATGAAAGCCGGCTCGAAATGGCAGCTCTTCATTCCCAGCGACCTCGCCTACGGCCCCAATGGCCAACGCACCATCCCCCCCAACGCCACGCTCATCTTTGAAGTGGAACTCCTCTCCTTCCGTACCCCGGAACCCCCGCCCGCTCCTCCCGTTACCTCGCAAAAGGCCGCCCCCGGCGCCCAACAGGTCGTAACCAGCGACATCATCCGCGTCCCTTCCAAGGAAGAAATGGAAAAAGGCGCCAAGATCGAGGTCATCAAGAAGGACGAAGTAGAGAAATACGTCGGGGACAAAAAGGAGGAATAATCCCCCTCCCTGACCATCGCACATCTCGGCCGGCTGTCCTCAGCCGGCCCTTTTTTTGCCCGCTACTCCCACCTCACCGCGTAACTCAAAATCAGTGAACTCCCGTTGGTCTGCACCCCCGTGATCTCTGTCGATACACACCCGCGCAACCGGTAGTAACCCGGCACCCCAGTCAACGGCACTAAGATCTTCCCCGCACTCTCATCCACCTCCGCCTCCAATACATCCCGGTATACCCCACCCAAAACTTCCGCCCGCTGCACAAACGGCACTCCCTCCCCGGGAACCGGCCTCTGGATATACTCCAGGATCCAGTCCGCATGAGCCGACACATCGGTAATGTATAGCGACCCCGCCTCAGCCTGCCCCTCCTCAGTCACCGGGACCCACGCACCCCCGTCCTGCCAGAAGAATCCCTCGTGATCAAAAAGCGCCGCGTTAAACCCCGGCCCCGCAGCCTCCCAGCTATACGGACCATCCACCGCATAATGAATCCCCACCAACTCCCATCGCCCCGCCTCCCGCACAAAAGCCGCCCCACCCGAATCCCCCACACTCAAATGGCACTCATCCACACCCCCGTCCGCATCAAACGTCGCCCGCAATAAGGGCCCCAAACTCGCCCCCCCATCATACACGTCCTCCACCCGGTTCACCCCCCATCGCATCACCCCGTCACGCGCACCCCACCGCCACCCACGCAACTCACCCCCGATATCATTGGTCAACATGACCTCCGCCCCCCGCTGTGTCCCCCGCCCGATACAAACCATCGTCATCCCAACCGGACTCCCATTGGTCCGTAATGGCGCATAATCCGTGAACTCCCCACAAATCCGCCATAACCGTAAATCCGTCCCCGGAACGTTGGTCGCAAAGGTCGTGACATAACTCACCCCGCCCAACTCCAACGCCTGCCCCACCAAGCCCCCCACATGTGCCGCTGTCAGAAAATACTTGGGATGAATCGGTGTCCCCAAAAAGCTCCCCCACCGTCCCTGCCACTGCCATCCACTCCCCTCCAGCTCGCCCGAGGGGGCCGTCGTGTTCCGCGCTGGATCCCCAGTCTCGTACAGGAGAATGGCTCCCACACGGGGAGCCATTCCAACCGCTAAACCCAAGACCAGACCTATCAACGTCAACCGTGTGCGCCCCTTCCTCCTCCCACCGTCAGCCCAACGCTTAACGCTCAATCGGTCTCGCATCACTTCTGGGACCTGAATTTACACACCACCAGCCCAGCCTCAAATCAACTGGCAACAACCCCCTCAGCCCGCTTCGCCAAAACCAACTCGGCAATCTTGTTCGCCACTTCCGGTTTCTCCTGCAACGCTCGACCCGCCGCCTCCTTCCCCTGCCCAATCAGCTCGCCATCAAACTGAAACCACGCACCCTTCTTGTCCACTACACCATACCGGATACCCGCATCCAAAATGCTCCCCTCACGGTTGATGCCTCGGTTGAACATGATGTCAAACTCCGCCTCCGCAAACGGCGGCGCCATCTTGTTCTTCACAATCTTCACCTTCACGTGATTCCCCACCGCGTTCCCCGAACCATCCTTCAAAGTGTCCTTCCGACGAATGTCAATGCGCACACTCGCATAAAACTTCAAGGCCTTGCCCCCCGGCGTCGTTTCCGGATTGCCAAACATCACCCCAACCTTCTCCCGAATCTGGTTGGTGAATATACAAGTCGTCTTCGCCTTTGCCAAAATGCCTGTCAGCTTCCTCAACGCCTGGCTCATCAAACGCGCCTGCATGCCCATGGTCGCCATCCCCATCTCCCCCTCCAACTCCGACCGGGGAACCAAGGCCGCCACAGAATCCACCACAATCACATCCAACGCACCCGACCGCGCCAACGTCTCGCAAATCGTCAACGCCTCCTCGCCACTGTCCGGCTGCGATACCAGAAGATCATCCAAATTCACCCCCAGCCGCTTCGCATACGCCGGATCCAACGCATGCTCCGCATCAATAAACGCCGCCAACCCGCCCGCCTTCTGCGCATTCGCCACCACGTGCAACATCAAGGTCGTCTTGCCCGAGGATTCCGGCCCGTAAATCTCCACAACCCGGCCTCGCGGTACACCACCACAACCCAGCGCCAGATCCACCGAAAGCGCCCCCGTCGGAATCACCTCAACCTGGCTCTGCGCCCGGGCATCCCCCAATCGCATGATGCTCCCCTCACCAAACGCCTTCGTAATGCTGCTAATCGCGGCATCCAAATCACGCTGCTTCGTCGCCCCGGCTTTTGCCTCGGCGCCTTTGCTGTCGACACTACTCTTGTCTGAATTTTTTGCGGCCATCTCCAAGTCTCCTTGCTTTTTCAACTGCGTATAACGAACACCCCCCGGGAAGTCAACCTCCCGCCCCTGAACTCTCCTCCTCCAACCGCGCGAGCACCTCAGGATCCCGCACATCCACCCACCGCCCCTCAATCGCCAACCCCGCCACCCGTTGCCCAGCCGCTACCATCGCACTCAACGCATCCGTCAATTCATACTCGCCCCGCGGAGACTTCTCCAACCGCGCCGTGAACTCAAAAACCAACGGCCGGAATATGTAGATCCCTGCGTTATACCAAACAGGCTCTCCCTCCCGAATCCACCCCTCCAACCTCAACCTCTCCACCTGCTCCACCGAGGGCTTCTCAATCAACCGCTTCAAACAAAAATCCCCGTCAAAGAAATTCAAACCGCCCTGGGTCACATCCTGCCCCTCAGTCACGGTGAGCAGGCCGCCAAAGGCCTGCTCACCAAACCGCTCCAGCATGCGGGCATACGTCTCCGGACGCACCAGGATGTCACCATAGGTCAACAAAAACGGCTCATCCCCCACAAACGCCTTCGCCAACTCCGGCGCCTTGCCCGTGCCGTCCTGCACCTCCTGACGCACATAACTCAACCGCATCCCCAAACGCGAACCGTCACCAAAATGGCTCTCCACCATCTCAGCTTTCCAGCCCGTCACAATGCATGCCTCCCGAACCCCAACCCGGGCCAGCCCCTCCAGAATATGCTCCAGAATAGGCCGCCCCCCCACCCTCAGCATCGGCTTGGGTATCTCCTGCGTCAGCTCCCGCATCCGGGTGCCTTTGCCCGCTGCCAGTATAACCGCTTTCACGCGCCAAACTTGTCGAACATCTTCGCGTTCGCCTGCATGTAACGAATCAGGAACTTCGCATCAAAAATACCCAGCGACCCCAAATTCGCCCCCGTCTCGCTGAACCGCTCCAGCTTGTCGTTGCCCGATAACTCGGAATGCAACAACACCGGCTGCGGATGCCACGAATGCCCCTTCACCGCACAAGGCGTGGAATGATCACCCGTAATCGCCAATACATCCGGCTTCTTCGACAACAAAATCGGCAGGGCCTTGTCAAACTCCTCAATAGCCTCCTTCTTCGCCTCAAAGTTGCCGTCCTCACCGTGCATGTCCGTATACTTGTAGTGGATGAAGAAGAAACCGTAGTTGTCATACTCCTCCACATACTTCTCAAATTGCTCCTGAATGGTCTGCGCCCCCTCCACTTTCGTCATCCCCACCAACTGCGCCAAACCCTTGTACATCGGATACACCGCCAAACAGGCCGGCTTCATCCCATACCGATCCTCAAACAGCGGAATCTCCGGCTGATGCGCAATGCCCCGCATCAAAAAGCCGTTCGCCGGCTTCTTCTTGGCCAATAAAGGCAGGGCCGCCTCGTAAAACTTCGCCACCAACCCAGCCGCCTTCTTCGCCTTGGCCGACTTCGCATTCACCGGTGCCACCGCCGGAATCGGCAACCCCTCCCGATGCGGATCCGCATCAGTCAACGGCCCCTCCAATCCCTTGCCCCGGAAAATCACCACAAACCGATGCCCCTTCCCCGGCTTGATGATCACCTGCGCGTCACCCACTTTCTTGATCTTCTTCGACAACAGCGCGCACAACTCCTCGCAAACCTCAGTCTCAATCCGACCAGCCCGCCGATCGGTCACAATCCCCTTCGCGTCCATCGTGCAAAAATTCGCCCGGGCCGCCACATCCCCCGCCTTTAACTCCACCCCCAACCCCAAAGCCTCAATCACCCCCCGACCCACTTGAAACTCCAGAGGATCGTAGCCAAACAACCCCAAATGCCCCGGACCACTCCCCGGCGTAATCCCCGGCGCAACCGGCGTCATCCGTCCCTGCGCACAACCACTCCGAACCAACGCATCCAAATTCGGCGTCTTCGCCGCCTCCAACGGCGTCATCCCACCCTGCGACTGCGTCGCAATGTCGCCCAGCCCGTCCAAAACCACCAAGGCCATCTTCGCCGGGATCTTTAATGTCAGTTCAGAATACAATGAGTCGAGGTTCATAGCTCTCCAAGGTTTCAGGTTCCAATTTCAAGTGCAGTTCAAAAGACCCCCGCCAGCCCATTGCCCCTCCAGCAGGCGCCGCGCCGCATAATGTGGAGCCCCCACCCCCTCAGTCAACGAGGTTCCACCCCAAATCACCCCAGCACAGAAGGCAAAAGTCAGACGTCAGGAGTCCCAGCCCGCCCCCCATAATCCTGCCCAAGGGCGAGAACAAAGACGGCAAGCCAGCCCCCACGGTATTCGCATCCATCGGCGTTCAGCCCCGCAGGTCCCCAACGCATAGTGACGGAACTTCGGAGTTAAAAAGGTCCAATCCACCCCCCATCCCTTTGCCCAATAAACACCAGCCTCCTCTGGCAGTCAGCCAACCCTACAACCCCTTCATGGCGGACTTTCAGAGCTTCCATGCTTCGAATCAGCACACCGCCTGCCTCAACCTCCCTCACCACCTGCATCTTGAATGCCCCTCCATACCTCACTTCACTCTTCACCTCACGCTTCGTATTCCTCATAGGCCAGTCAACCTATATCAGGACGTGACCCCATCTCCCATCTCCCATCTCCCATCTACCATATCCCATCTCCCAGCTCCCAGCTCCCAGCTCCCGCGCGCCGCAGGCGCGCTCGCGCTTCCCTCTTGCCGCTTCCCGCCCGTCCCCCCACCCTCCACCCCCAGTGACCCGCATCACGCTCACCAACGTATCCTGCCACTACCCCGCACCTACCGGCACCGCACCCGCCGGCATCCATGAGCTCTCGCTCGACATCTCCCCGGGGGAACTCCTCGTCATCCTCGGACCCTCCGGTTCAGGCAAAACCACGCTCCTCCGTGCCATCGCTGGGCTCGAACCGCTCTCCTCCGGCCAACTCCATTTCAATAACCAGCCCCTACACAATACCCCGGCTGAACACCGCAACGTCGGCATGGTCTTCCAACGCCCCACCCTCTTCCCCCACCTCACGGTCGCCCGCAACCTCAGTCTACCCCTCGAAATCCAAAAAATCCCCCGCCACGAAATCCCCAACCGCATCCAACACCTCGCAGCCAAACTCAAACTCACCCCACTCCTCCACCAACTCCCCAGCCAGATCTCCGGCGGCGAACAACAACGCGCCGCCCTCGCCAAAGCCCTCATCCGCCAACCCGCCGTCCTCCTCCTCGATGAACCCCTCACCCACCTCGACCCCCCTCTCCGACGACAGCTCCGCACCACCATCCTGCAACTCCAACAAGAAACCCGGCTCACCACGCTGTTCGTCACCCACTCCCCACAAGACGCACTCGCCGCCCAAGCCAGAATCGCCATCCTCCAACATGGACGCCTGCTCCAAATCGGCACCCCCCAACAACTCCAAGCCCATCCCGCCTCCCCGCTCGTCAACGAAATGCTCCGACCGGACTAAACCCCGACGGAATTCCTTTCGTGACTTCACCCCGCTCCTATGGCAACCCTCAGCGCCATGATGAAATCATTAGCACTTGCCATCTGTATCAGCGGACTCTCCGCCCTCCCCGCCCTCGGCGCCGATTCCCCCGACCCCAAACAGGAGGTCGCCGTCATGGAAACATCCAAGGGAACCATGGTCATCGAGTTCTGGTCCGACGTCGCACCCAATACGGTCGAAAACTTCAAAAAACTCGCCAAACAAGGCTTCTACAACGGCACCGCCTTCCACCGCATCATGAAGGGCTTCATGGTCCAGGGCGGTGACCCCAATACCAAAGACCCCTCCAAGGAATCCTCCTACGGCACCGGCGGCCCCGGCTACTCCATCAAAGCCGAGTTCAATGACCGCAAACACGTCCGCGGCGTCCTCTCCATGGCCCGCTCCGCAGCCCCCGACTCCGCCGGATCCCAGTTCTTCATCTGCCACGGTCCCGCCCCCTTCCTCGATAACAAATACACCGCCTTCGGCCAGGTCCTCCGCGGTGACGACGTCCTCGAAAAAATCGCCACCACACCCGTCGGCCCCAGCTCCCGCGGCGAACCCAGCAAACCCAAGGAACGCGTCGAAGTCAAAAGCGTCAAAATCATGCCCCTCAACGAAGTGAAATAACGCACTCTCTCCACCCAAACCATCACCAACCCAAAGAAACCTATTTATGAGTAATCGTGTCCTAATCGAAACCACAATGGGCAATATGACTCTGGACCTCTGGCCCGATGTCGCCCCCAAAACCGTCGAGAATTTCAAGAAACTGGCCTCCGAAGGCTTCTACGACGGCACCTGCTTCCACCGCATCATCAAAGGCTTCATGATTCAGGGCGGTGACCCCAATACCAAAGACCCCTCCAAGGAACACATCTTCGGCACCGGCGGCCCCGGCTACAAAATCAAAGCCGAGTTCAACGAGAAATCCCACGTCCGCGGGGTCATCTCCATGGCCCGCTCCCAAGACCCGGACTCCGCCGGATCCCAGTTCTTCATCTGCCATGGCGATGCCAAGTTCCTCGATCGCCAATACACCGCCTTCGGCCAACTGGTGGATGGCGATGACGTCCTCGAACAAATCGCTACATCCCCCACTGCCAGCAGCGGCCGGGAAAACAGTAAACCCACCACCCGTATCGAGGTGAAGAGCGTCCGCGTCCAGGAAGTCAGCTAACCCTCCCGTGGACCCAGACCAACTGGCCCAACTGCTCCAAGCCATGGGCTGCCCTCCCGATCAATGCCCCGGGATGGCAGCCCAGCTCCTCCGGCGCGCCGAACAGCTCGCCACCCAACGAAACCAAACCCAAGAGGAAACGCTCACCCACCTGCTCAAACTCATGAGCCAAGGCTGGGCCGCCAAAGAACGCGGGTTCTCATGATCCAACCCTGGAAAAAAACCCGCTCCCGACACCTCGGCGACTTCCGCGTCTTCTCCCTCCGCGAAGACCACGCCGTCTCCCCTCGCACCGGACAAGAACACCCCTTTTACGTCATCGATAGCGCCGATTGGGTCAATGTCATCGCCACCACCCCCAACGACGAAATCATCCTCATCCAACAATACCGCCACGGCTCCAAAACGGTAGAACTCGAAATCCCCGGCGGAATCATCGACCCCTCAGACCCCTCCCCCACCCACGCCGCCATCCGTGAACTGCGCGAAGAAACCGGCTACTCCGGCTCCAACGCCCGCCCCATCGGTCACGTCTTCCCCAACCCAGCCATCCAAAGCAATACCTGCCACACCATCCTTATCGAAAACTGCAAGCACCTCCACCCCACCCAGTTCGACCACGCAGAAGACCTCGCCACTCTCCTCGTCCCCACTTCCCAAATCCCCCAAATGATCGCCCAAGGCCGCTTCGGCCACTCGCTCGTCGTCGTCGCCCTCACCTACTACGACCTTCTCCGCCGTAATATCGCCTGACTTACCAGATGCCAGAGGTCAGGAAACTGGAACCCATCTCCCATCTCCGATCTCCCCTATCCCATCCCCCACCCCTCATAATCGAAATCGCTATCGGGATCGAAACAAGAGCACGCCCCCCTTCCACAACAAGAGAACACCAAGAACACAGAGGCGTGCTCACATCCATGCCCGCAGACCCGACTCCTCGCCGCGCACCAGGTTTAGGGCGTTCTACGCCCGCGGCCCACATAAACCGACGCACCGAGAAACCGCCCCCCAGCTCCTAGCTTCTGGCTTCAGCGCCACAGGCGCGTGCCCTCAGCCCTCAGCCCTCAGCCCTCAGCCCTTGCCGCTTACCGCTCTGCGCTTACCCCTTAGCGCTTCGCACCGCCTCCTTCTTCTCCTCTAACTCCGCCTGTAGCACCTTCTTCTCACTCACCCACTGCTTCTCCAATTGCTCCAAACTCTCCCAATCCCCACTCCCCCGCGCCTGATCCATCTGCTCGCGTAAAAAAATCTCCCGCTCCGCCAACTTCGCCCGATACCGCGAATCCAACTCCGCCAACTCGGCCTTCTGCCCCTCGGTCAGCTTCACCGAAGGCCCCTGACTGCTCAATCGCTCCATCGCCAACTCATACGCTGTCTTCATAAATCTCGTTCCTCTCTGTTTCGCTCCACCCCCAAATCTCAGGTTTCTCTTCCCCCAGTCAAGTCAGGCTGCAAAACTCCCCCACAGCGAGACCGCATGAATACTCCCCCCATCCAACTCCTCTCTACCGACTTCGACGGGACGCTCTTCTCCGAATTCGAAAACCCACCCATCCCAAACGAACTCCAACAGCTCATCGGACAACTCCAAGCCCATGGCGTCACCTGGGTCATCAATACCGGACGCGATATGGCCGCCCTCATGGAATGCCTCGGCCGCGGCCACCTCTCCATCCGCCCCGATTACCTCGTCCTCGTCGAACGCGAAATCTATAAACACCAACAATCCCAATACCTCCCCGATACCCGCTGGAACCAAGCCTGCCACCAAGCCCACCAAACACTCTTCCAACAAGTCCAAAAAGACCTCCCCCAACTCGTCAATTGGATCCAATCCCGCTATAACGCCACCCTCTACGAAGATACTTACTCCCCCCTCTGCCTCATCGCCGCAAATAACCACGACGCCGACCAAATCCTCGATTACCTCCAATCCTACTGCAACTCCATCCCCAACCTCACCATCGTCCGTAACGACGTCTACGCCCGCTTCAGCCACGCCCACTACAGCAAAGGCACCGCCCTCCAGGAAATCCAACGCCAACTCCGTATCTCCCCCGAACACACCGCCGCCGCCGGAGATCACTTCAATGACCTCCCCATGCTCTCCTCCAACCTCGCCCGCTACCTCATCGCCCCCTCCAACGCCATCCCAGCCGTCCAAAACCAACTCCACTCCCAAAATGGCCTCGTCAGCTCCAAACCCTGCGGCCTCGGCACCCTCGACGGACTCCAGCGAATCCTCCACCACCACCACTGGAATCCCACCTAAATACCCCCTCTCACCCCCCTAAAAAGGCAGCCCAACTGATTTTGTTTATTAACATCACCCATGCATTAGAGAGGGTGATCTCGCAAGTGCTTGGCAATCAACGTGATCCAGATATTCATTCTGTTTGACTCCGAAAGAGCCAATGCTAATTTCTAAAGACTTGCCGGTGAATTCCGGGGCTATCACACGGAAACTGCAACAATTTGCTCCCCGATGCCCGCCGCAAGACGACAAGACCAATCGACGCAATGAGCGACACCACATCAGCCGCCTCCGAACCTGGCCCTAGTTGCCCCTCCACCCCCATTAAAGAAGCGGTCATCCGGATCGCCGGTAATTCCCAGGACGGCATCCAGGCCATCGGCGGCTTCCTGGCACGCCTCGCCGGACGCTCGGAACAAGAGGTCATGACCTTCATGACCATCCCGTCCACCATCTCCGGCGGCCCATCCATCTTCCAAGTCCGCCTCGGCACCGGCGAAGTCCTCAGCCCCGGCGATGAAGCCGACCTCCTCGTCGCCTTCTACCAACACTCCTACGAAGGCCATATCAATTCCCTCCGCAAAGGCGGCATCGTCCTCTACGATTCCGACCACGTGGAACCCAAAACGGAATGGCAGGAAGACTACCGCCACGTCGGTATCGCCATCTCCAACCTCACCGTCGAAGCCATCGGCGGAACCGCCCGCGATAAAGGTAAAAACGTCTTCGTGCTCGGCCTCCTCGCCCGCATGTTCGACCTCAATATCCCCAAACTCGAACTCCTCATCCGACAACGCTTCGCCGGTAAAAACGAAAGCATCGTCAATAACGCCCTCCTCGCCTTCAACGCCGGCTACGCCTACTCCATCGGTAGCCTCAGCGAAATCTTCTCCTTCTCCGAAAGCCGTAAACGGAACCGCTCCCAAGTGGTCATGAACGGCAACGAAGCCCTCGCCTACGGCCTCATCGCCGCCGGCGTCCGCTTCGGCGCCGGTTACCCCATCACACCCTGGTCGGATATCATGGAAATCCTCCGCCGGGAATTACCCAAATACGGCGGCTCCTTCATCCAGTGTGAAGACGAAATCGCCTCGGTCGCCATGGCCCTAGGCGCCAGCTACGGCGGCCGCGTCGCCGTCACCGGCTCCAGCGGCCCCGGTATCGCCCTCAAAACCGAAGCCATCGGTTGGGGCGTCATGGCCGAAATCCCCCTCGTCATCGTCAATGTCCAGCGCGGCGGCCCCTCCACCGGCCTCCCCACAAACGTCGAACAATCCGACCTCAATATCGCCATCTATGGCGGCCACGGCGATTCCCCACGTATCGTCCTCGCCCCCTCCAACGTCGGCGACTGCTTCCATACTGCCATCGAGGCCGTCAACCTGGCCCGCAATTACAGCGTCCCCGTCTTCATCCTCACCGACCAGGCCATCGCCACCCGCATCGAAGCCTTCGAGGAACCCGACCTCGAGCAAGTCTGCCAGGACATCTCCCCGGACCTTACCCCAAGGGATGACTTCAAACCCTACGACCTCCTCGCCCCCAACGGCGTCCCCAACCACGCCGCCCCGGGCACGCGTATCCTCAGCGGTAAATATCCGGTCGTCACCGGCCTCGAACACGACGAGTTGGGCCACCCCTCCGGCTCACCCAAACTCCACCAGGCCATGACCGCCAAACGCCGCAATAAACTGCGCACCCTCGCCAGCAAATTGCCCCAACCCAAAATCTACGGCGACGAATCAGGTGATGTCCTCCTCGTCGGCTGGGGCTCCAGCCTCGGCCCCATCCGCGAAGCCGTCAACCGCGCCCAAGCCTCCGGCCAGAAAGTCAGCGGCCTCCATATCCGCTACCTCAACCCGCTGCCCAACGGCCTCGAAAAAATCTTCGCCCGCTTCAACCACGTCTTCGTCGCCGAACTCAATGACGAAGGCCTCTACGGCTGCGGCCAATTGGCCACTATCCTCCGGGCCCGCTACTGCGACCCCAAAATCAAATCCATCACCAAAACCGACGGCCTCACGTTCAAAATTCGAGAACTGCTCGCCGTCGTCAACGATACCCTCAATACCAACGTCGCCAGCGCCTAACCCGCAACAACCCCACCATGAGCTCATCCCTAGCCGATAAATCCATGGCCCTCACCACCCCCACCCCGGAAGTCGAACGCAAAGGCCTCACGAAAAAAGAAATCGCCGCCGATCACCCCACCTGGTGCCCAGGCTGCGGCGACTTCTCCGTCCTCGCCCTTTACTTCAAACTCATCGAGAAACGTAAACTCTGGCACGAGAAAATCACCACGGTCGCAGGCATCGGCTGCTCCAGCCGCTTCCCCTACTTCGTCCAGGCCCACGGCGTCCACTTCATCCACGGCCGCGCTCTCCCCTTCGCCACCGGTGTCTCCCTCTCCCGACCCGATATCCACGTGTTTACCTTCGGCGGCGACGGGGATGCCTTCTCCATCGGCGGTAACCACTTCAGCCATACCGCCCGTAAAAATGTCAAAATGACCTACGTGGTCATGGATAACTGGGTCTACGGCCTCACCAAAAAGCAAACCTCCCCCACCTCCCCCCTCGGCTTTAAATCCAAAACCGACCTCTGGGGCGCCATCGACCAACCCATCAACCCCCTTAAACAGGCCATCGCTGCCGGAGCCACCTTCGTCGCCCGAACCACCAGCACCAACCCGGCCCACGTCCTCCAAATGATGGAGGCCGCCATGGACCATAACGGCTTCGGCTTCATCCAGTGCCTCAGCGAATGCGTCGAATTCTACCCCGGTGCCTTCGATGCCTCGAACCCCCGCAAAGGCGGTGAGTTCCGCACCGTCCCCGATTCCCACGACGTCACCGACGAAGCCGCCGCCTACAAACTCGCCGGCGAACCCTTCCCCGGATACTTCGGCATCATCTACAAAACCGATCGCCCCACCAAAAACGAACTGGAAACCAATATCGTCAAGGAAGCCCAAGGCCGACTGCCCGAACTCAAGCCGTCCGATATCCTCCAGCGCACTTTCGATCGAATGAAGTAAACCACCCGACTTCTCACTAGCCTTTTAAACCGGCACCTCCATAGTCCCGCCCATGTCCAATACCGACGCCGTCCTCGAGCTCAACCTGCCCGGAATCAAGAAAATCAAAAGCGGCAAAGTCCGCGAAATGTTCGACCTCGGCGAACATTACCTCATGGTCGCTACCGACCGGATCTCCGCGTTCGATGTCATCCTCCCCAATGGCGTCCCCAGAAAAGGCGAGGTCCTCACGCAAATCTCCCACTTTTGGTTCGATAAGGTCGCCTCCCTCGTACCCAATCACCGCATCAACCTCCCCAACGATCCGCTGCCCGCCAGCCTCCAGCCCTACGCGGACACAGTCCAACGCCGCAGCATGATCGTCAAAAAAGCTCAGCCCCTCGCCATCGAATGCGTCGTGCGCGGCTACCTCGCCGGCTCCGGCTGGAAGGAATACCGCAAAAGCCAAACAGTCTGCGGCCTCCCCCTCCCCGCCGGACTTCAGGAATCCTCCGAACTCCCCGAACCCATCTTCACCCCCGCCACGAAAGCCGAAACCGGGCACGACGAAAATATCCCCTTCGAAGAAGCCGCCCGCATCGTCGGCCAGGATATCGCCGAACGCGTCCGCACACTCAGTATCCAAATCTACTCCCAAGCCCGCGCTTACGCCCGCGAACGAGGCATCATCATCGCCGATACCAAATTCGAATTCGGCATCTTCAACGACGACCTCATCCTCATCGATGAAGTCCTCACCCCGGATTCCTCCCGCTTCTGGCCCGCCGATCAATACGCCGCCGGCAAAAGCCAACCAAGCTTCGATAAACAGTTCGTACGGGATTACCTCGAAACTCTAGACTGGAATAAACAGGCCCCCGGCCCTACCCTACCCGGCGATATCGTGGAAAAAACCTCGGCCAAATACGTCGAGTCCTACGAACGCCTCACCGGCAAACCGCTGACCTAGGTCAGTTCACCACCTTCCTGCAACAAGGCCCCTTCCCTTACCCCCCCCCACCCCAGGGAAGGGGCCTTACCCCCCCACTCCAGCCCCATCCCCGTCCTGGCCGCGGTTGGAATCGAGATCGAAATCCAAAGGCCAGAGGTCAGCTGTTCGCCTCCATTCGCCCCCCACTCCCATCGGCATCTCAACCTTTCCAAATCCACGCCAGTCTCATTCCTTTGCCCCTGCCATCTTGTTGCCCAATGAACATCCGCCCCCATTGGCGTTCATTCGCGGTTTAAACCGGAGGTCAGAAGTCAGTAACCCATAACCAATAACCCCTCCCCAATCGACGATCCTTCGCGCCACAGGCGCGCCAACCCACTCTCTCCCCCTCCCCTCTCCTTGTGTCCCTCGCGCGGGACGCATCAATTCCGCTTGGCTCCAAACCCGTCTCACGCTTTCATCCCCAAAACGCCGTGAACGCCGATAAGCCAAAACAACCCTTCGGACCACCCCTGCTGCGGTTCATCCATCGCTGGCTCGTCACTACACTCGCCGTCATGGTCGCTGCCGGTATCCTCCCCGGTATCGACTTCGATAACTGGAAATACCTCCTTGCAGCCTCCCTGCTCCTCGGCATCCTGAATGCCCTCCTCCGCCCCCTCCTCCTGCTCATTTCTCTCCCCCTCGTCATCCTCTCCCTCGGCCTCTACATCATCTTCATCAATGCCCTCCTGCTCTCCTTCGTCGGACAGCTGGTCAGCGGATTCCACGTAGACAGCTTCGGATCCGCCTTCCTCGGCGCCATCCTCATCAGCCTCACCACGCTCGCCCTCAATACGCTCACCGGAAAAAACGAGGCCCGCACCCAACCCCGGCCCCCCCCCACCCACCCCCCAGGCCCACAACCACCCCCGTTACCTCATCGGTTGCTACACCCGCCCATGGGACCAATGGGACCTCGACCGCGCCCTCGATGGCGTCGCCCAAGCCGGCTTCCAATGGGTCGGCCTCATGACCGCCAAAGGCACCCCCAACACCATCATCCACCCGGAATTGTCCACCGCCCAAGCCGCCCAAATCGGCGCCAAAACCAAACAACGCAACCTCTCCATCTGCTCGGTCTACGGCGACTTCCAACCCACCCCAAACCTCACAGCCTCCCGACAACAACTCCACCAACTCATCGACCTCTGCGCCGCCTGCGGTTCCCCTGAACTCCTCCTCGGCGGCACCACCAACCCCGAGGCCTATGAGACCTTCATCAAATCCATCGCCGCCGAATGCCCCCACGCCCAAGCCAGTAACCTCGGCATCACTCTCAAACCCCACGGCGGCCTCAATGCCACCGGCGCCCAGTGCCGCCAAGCCATCCAACGCGTCAACCACCCCAGCTTCCGCCTCTGGTACGACCCCGCCAATATCCTCTACTACTCAGACGGACAACTCGACCCCCTCAAGGATGTCCTCGATGTCGATGGCCTCGTCGTCGGTATGAGTATCAAAGATTTCCTCCCACCCAAAAACGTCCTCATCAACCCAGGCTCCGGCCAAGTCAACTTTACCCCGCTCTTCGCCCGACTCCGCCTCGGCGGCTTCACCCGCGGCCAGCTCCTCGTCGAATGCACCGCACCCGGCTCCTTCAAAGAAATCACCGAGGCTGCCACCCAAGCCCGACTCCTGACAGAACGCCTCGCCCGAGGCCAACCCTTCCAAGGCCTCAAACCCGAACCCCAATAACCCCCACCGACTCCCCTCTCCTCTCTCCCGAAAAAAAGCCCGGCCAGCATCAGCTGACCGGGGTGTTTGGTCGTGGCGCCATTCCGCCAACCCACATTACTGCAGGAGTCGAAGCGCCGACTGCGGAGTGGCGTTCGCCTGAGACAACATCGCCGTGCCTGCCTGGACGAGAATGTTGTACCGGGCAAATTGCGTGCTCTCATCCGCAACATCCACATCCTTGATCCGGCTGTTGGCAGCACTGAGATTGTCCTTCAGCACCATCAACTGCTCGCTCGTGGAATTCAGCCGCGAAATGTTTGCACCCACATTCGCTCGATCCGTCGCCAATTGCGTAATAGCCGCCTTCACTTCCGTAAGAGCCGCCGACGCGTTGGAAACAGAATCCACTCCAGCCGTTCCGTCAGTAATTGCAGTATACGCGCTCGCCCCCAAGTTCACCGCCGTCATCGTGAACTTGTTGCCATCCTCGTCCTTCGTGACTCCCAAACCGGCACTCCCAAACAGGGATACCCCGTTGAATTCCTTGGAAGCCGCGTCACTGATGTAGCCCTCCAATGCAGTAAACTCCGCATTATACAGACTCCTGTCAGAATCGGACTTGGTGACATCCTGCGCCAAAATCGCCAGCTCGCTCATCCGGTCCAACGCCTTCGAAACCTTCTTCAGAAACCCGTCCTGAGTCTGGCTGAAGGACACCGCGTTGCTAATATTGGTGTTTGTAGCATTCACACGGTTGATCTGAGCGTCGAATTTCATCGAAACTGCCAACCCGGCAGCATCATCCTCCGGCGATATAATCTTCGAACCCGAAGATAAGCGTGACAGCGATTTGGACAGTAAACCCTGCGATTCACCAAGTAGACGCGCTGCACTCTGAGCCGAAACGTTCGTGTTAATAACCATATGGGACTCCTTCCTTGAGTCACCCCTTTCGGGGATTCAACCGCGGCATTCCTTGCCGCGAGCAGGTTTTCTTCCGGGGCACCCGCCGATCTCCCCCCCGGTGAACTCCGGCCACCGGGAACCGTTGTCTAACGACACCCACTGTAACGGCTACCATCCAAAAAGCTTTAGGGCATGTCCGAATACTGGAACCCCAACTGAAGAAAAATCCTCGCACCCCCCAAAAAACCAAGCACCGGCCAGCTTACGCTGGCCGGTCCCTATTCAATCAGCCTCAGCTGCCTGATTCCTAATTAGGAAAGGAGCCGAAGCGCCGACTGGGGGGTCGCGTTAGCCTGTGCCAACATCGCCGTCCCAGCCTGCACCAGAATGTTGTAACGCGCAAACTGCGTGCTCTCATCAGCCACGTCCACATCCTTGATCCGGCTGTTGGCTGCACTCAGATTGTCTTTCAACACAGCCAGCTGCTCGCTAGTCGAACCCAGACGCGAAATATTCGCACCCACATTCGCCCGGTCAGCCGCCAACTGCGTGATCGCTGCCTTCACCTCCGTCAAAGCAGCCGCCGCGTTCGAGGCCGTATCTACACCCGCACTCCCATCAGTGATCGGAGTGTAGTTGCTGCCACCCAGGTTCACCGCCGTCATGGTGAACTTGTTGCCGTCCTCATCCTTCGTCACTCCCAGACCACTGCTGCCAAACAAGGACACACCATTGAATTCCTTCGAGGCAACGTCACCAATGTAACCTTCCAGGGCCGTAAACTCAGCATTATACAAGCTCCGGTCAGAGTCCGACTTCGTCACGTCCTGTGACAAAATTGCCAGCTCACTCATCCGGTCCAATGCCTTGGAGACCTTCTTCAAAAACCCGTCCTGGGTCTGACTGAAGGAAATGGCATTGCTGATGTTCGTGTTCGCCGCATTCACGCGATTGATCTGGGCATCAAAACGCATCGATACCGCCATGCCGGCAGCATCGTCTTCAGGCGACACAATCTTCGATCCCGATGACAACCGGGACAACGATTTGGATAACAGTCCTTGGGATTCCCCCAGTAGGCGCGCTGCGCTCTGGGCCGACACGTTCGTGTTAATAACCATATTGACTCCTTCCTTGAGTCACCCCTCGCGGGGATTCTTTATTCGCAGCATTCCATGCCGCGGACAGGACTTGTGAGGGGCTCCCGTCTTTCTCCCCTCTGGTGTCTTTCAGCCGCCAGTAGCTGTTGTCTAACGACAGCCACTCTATCGGCTCCCGACACAAAAGCTTTAGTGCGCGTCTGAAAAGTGATCCGAAATACCCAGCCCTCTACTACCCTTCCCGCTCTGCGCACACCCCCCCGGCGTATCGGGAGCATCCGACGATCGCGACAACCTCCTGGAGTGCGGCGGCCGTAGCCCCCCGCTTTGTGAAGCGCCCGAAAAGGCAGGGCACACAGATCATCTGCCAAATGCGTAAGGCAAGGGCTGGAAGCCTCGACAAAAGGGCCGCAAATCATTCCAACAACCCCAGGGATCGAAATCGGAATCGCTATCGGTATCGAATACCGAATTTCGCCGCAGGCCCCAGCCAGTGTGCGGCCAGACTCCTTGAACCCACCCCCTCACCCTCGCACAAACCGCCCACCCCCCCACTCCGGGCTTC
>JBJOII010000088.1:0-19680 GCA_046047235.1 Verrucomicrobiota bacterium
TTGTTCCCCATGTAGATGATCCATAAATCCCCATCATAATCCGCACACTCCCGAGCCATGTCCACCAACGCATGCGAGTTGATCGCCGTCATCGCCGCCGGAATCACCTCAAACTTCGCCTCCGGATAACGCAACTCCAAAAACGCCTGCAAATACCGACCCATCCCATAAGCCGGCTGCGGATCCCCCAAAGCCGCCGATTCTCCAAACACAAAAATCCGATACGTCCCCGGAGCCTTCTCCCTTACAAAGGAATAAGGACTCGGTGTCCGCGCCAGCTTCGGAGGAAAAAACCGATACCCGAACTTCGGATTCGTCACCATCCGGGCCTCCCCACCCACCTCAGACTCAACAAAAAACCGCGTGTCATACCCGTAACCCGCCAACCGCAAACCCACCTCCGCCAAAACCAACGCCAGAACAGGCAACACCAGCACCGCCGCCAATCGGAATACCCACCGCCTCCACGGCGTAACCCTCAACCCGGAACTCGCCTCCGCCTCACCACCCAATCCCGCTTGCTTCGCACTCCGCTTCGACATGCCCCCTATTTCGCCACCTCCCCCAGCAACTTCCAAGACACGAGTTCACCCCCTAACCAAAGAAACACCCGTGCTCATCCTCATTCACCACCGCCAACGCCGCACTCAGCGTCACCGCCGTCGGCTCCGGCAAATACGAACACCACTTGCCATTCGCCCGCTGCCAGAAAATCTGCCACTCACGCCGACTCTGCACATATCTCAGCCGCACAATCGGACACTCCACAGCCCCCCCCTTCTTGGTGCCCTTCGCCCTCACCAAAAATAAATCAATCGTCTGCCCCTCAATCCGCTGCCCCTCTCGAACCAGCTCCCGAAGATGCAGCGGCGGACGACGCTTCGCCCAAAACTCAGCCTCCAACACCCGCAAATGCTCCATCAAATCTGTCTCAGTAAACGCCATACACAATCTCTCTGCCTAACCTCTAACCAACTCGCTCCCTCCGTCCTCAGCGCTCTGCGCTTCCCGCTTACCCCTTACCGCTTTGCGCTTACCCCCAAAGCCTCATAAAACTGCTCTACGCTGCGCATCTCCCCCGAAACAAGGTTGGTTCCCGACATCAACAACGGCAACCGCTGCTTCCGATACACCAGGTAATTGGTGTGATACAAACGAATGCCCTCAGCCAAATACGCGTCAATCCATGGATCCTTCATCGCCGCTTGAAAAGCCTCCTTCCCCACCCGACGCTCCGCCGCCCGCCCCGCAATCGCTGGATGCAACGGCCGGTTCGGCCCCATCATGTAATCGTCAAACTCAGCCAACGCCTCGGGCTTCGCCCGCCATAACGCCAAACCAATCCGCGCATAATCACACGCATTGGTGTGCTTGGGATTCGGCCGCTTCATGATCGGATTGCAATCCGGCTCCAATGGGATCGGCATGTTCACCAAAGCCACCTGATCCCCCAACGTGTGCAAGGCATTGGTCAAAATCGGATGCAACGCCTGACAATGCTCACAGGTGTAATCAAAAAAATGCAGGATCACCACCGGAGCCTCAGGCGAACCAATCAACGGCACATCGTAAAGATCCAAGGAAAACAACCCCTCGTGCAGCTGCAACAACCGCTGCCTCGGAGCCGCTGCCTCCGGCTCCCCCTCCCCCAGCACAAGAGACTCTTCCCCGTCCTGACTATTGCCCCCCTCCACCAACGGACCGCTCTCCTCAATCACAGGCGCAACCACCGCACTCACCTCATACTGCCTCGGGACATAAAACACCTGCCCCGCCACCAACCCGGCTAATCCCAACACACCAGCAACGAGCCCCAGCCGAAGCAGCGACAACCGCCCCACCTGCAAAACCAACATCAACCCCACCACCACCCCGCACCCGTGCGCCACCATACAAAACGGACAAATCGCTTGAATCACCGCCAACTGCAAAAGAATAAACCACACGGCCGCACCCAGAATCACCACCCCCAAACCTCCCAATGTCATCACTGCCAACCGCCGTACCTCCACCCCATGCCGACCCCGCAACACCGCCAAACACGCCAACACCATCACGTAAACCAATAACGCCCCCAGACTCACCGGTACACCCAGCCACTTCGACCACCGACTCCCCAACACCGCATCACAACCACTCTCAGCCCCACACCCGGGCAAATGCTCACCACTCAAGGATCCCCAAAGCAAGAATGCCGAAATCCCCAGCGCCACAGTGCTAATGATCGCAATCATCACACCCCCACGCATCACCACAGGATCTGAAACCGCCGCCGACTCCTGATCAGTCAAATTCCTCGGACCCATAGAATCAACTTTTCTACCGCATACCCGTATCCCCTGCCAACTAAACAGAAGCTCACCTCAAAAAAAAGGAGGCCGGGCATCACTGCCCGGCCTCCATGTCAAACTTGCCAGTTACGGCTTAGTTGCTCGCACGATAGAACATCGTGCCGCTCGGCGTCACCGTGTACGGGCTGGTCGCACCAGCAACCGCCTCGTAGGTGCCGTCCAGCGTCGAGCTCGCCTCGAGCGTGCCTTCGAAGGTGATGGTCACATCACCGTTCGCTTCCACACCCAGAGACATGGTGGGCTCAGTCGCCACAACCGCGCCATAGTAGTAGGCGTCAGCGCTGATGTAGGTCAGGTTGCCGGCAGCAGTGCCGTCGCCTTCCTTACGGGCAGCCAACTGCGCCCAGTCACCGCCGCCACCTTCCTTGGTCAGAACGGTGATGGCATACATGTTGCCACCCGTCATCGCAATCGGCTCAGAGGTCGGGAAGGTGCCGTCGCCATTGTCGCCAGCGCCAACTTCCTCGAACGGTCCGCAGCAGCCAGCTTCGATCGCGTCAGGCGTCGGAGTGGTCGCAGTCGGGATGATCCACTGATCGTTGCTGCTCACGTAAACGCGGCAGGCGTCGTCACCACGGACGAAGAACCGGTAGGAGGCCGTCTCAGGAGCCTTGTACCAGAAGCGCATCATCACCATGTGGTTGTCACCGTAGTTATCCCAATACGCACCCCAGTCGCTGTAGGTCGAGCGGCTCGGGCTGTCCGGATAGCTGGCGTCGTTCAACACCACATCCATGTCGGCCAAGGCAGCACCACCGAAGCCATCCCAGATCTCAATCTTGGAACGGCTCGCCACCAGGCTCCAGGTCGTCAGGGTCTCAACCGTGCCGGCCGCAATGGCGTTCCCGCCCTTGTCAGTCGCACCGCTGATGCTCAAGGCGTAGTCCGTGCCCACGTTCAGAGCGGAGGTCGTCAGCGTCACGCTGAAGCCGTCGCCCGAGAGGACCGCGGAGGAAACCGTCGCACCTTGATCCAGGGTGTAGGTGCCCGCCGAGGCCAAAGGCTCGGAGTAGCGCACCGTGAACGAGGTGAACGCGTCGCTGTTCTGGCTCACGCTCGCAACGGTCGGAGCCTTGTCGTCCGTGTTCACCGTCAACACCGCCACGTCAGACTCAGCTTCCACACCCAACAGGTAAGCCTTGAAGGTGTAGTTGCCCGCAGCGCTGGACGGGGTCGTCGCCATCACCAGGTTGGTGTTGTTGGCACCCACCACGGCTTGGCCGTTCTTGTACCACTGGTAAACAGGGGTCACGTTGTAGGAAGCCGGCTTGGCATAGGTCACCTGAGCGCTCAAGGTGGCAGGCTCGTTGGCCGTCACCGTCAGGCTCGCAGGCTGCTGGCTGATCTCCACCGTCGTACCAACCGGGTCAGCCAAACCGATGAGCTCAAGGCCCTGAATCGGCTGCAGGTTCGCCGCCGGAGTGGTGTCGCCTTCCATGCGATAAGCCACACGACCCCAGTCACCGCCGCCACCCTCCTTCACCAGGAAGCGAATGCCATAACGGGTACCGGCCGTCAGAGCGATCGGCTCGGAGGTCGGGAAGCTGCCATCAGGATTGGCACCATTGCCCACTTCCTCGAACGGTCCGCAGCAACCCTGCTCGCCAGCAATCGGGAACTCAAACGCCGGATCAGGAATCTCCGAACCCGTGGAATTCAAGAACAGCTCGGAAGCATCGTCCGAAGCAATGAAGAAACGGTAGGAACCCGTCACCGGCACCGTGAACGTACCCTCAATGTCAATCAGGTAGTTGTCGCCGAAGTTGTTGAAGTCCATACCACGCAGGTAACGGACACGGGTGAAGGCACCACTGGTGTAGATCGGGTCCTGCACCGCGTCAATGATCGCAATGGCACCGTCGATGCCATCATAGATCGTGCCGCGAACAAACCCGGTCGCCTGCACCTCAGCCGCCGTGGTGACCTGCGGAGCAGCCACCCAAGCCGACTTGTTGCCGGCCACGTCGGTCGCCCGAACGCGATAGGTGTAAGCCGTGCTCGGCAGAACGCCACCGTCTTCCATGGAGGTCTCGGTCTTCACGCCAGGCAGAAGAACGCCATTGCGCTCAATCTCGTAACCCACACGACCACTGTTGTCGGTGGACTCACCCCAGCTCAGAGCAACACGGGCCGCACCCACTTCGTCGATGGTCAGGAAGCCAGGAGCCGTCGGGGGCTCGGTTTCCGGATCCACCGCAGTGGTCACGAGGCGAATGTTGTCGAAGTGCACGTTCGAGTTCGCACCACCGGTGCGGCCAGCCAAAACCAGCTGACCAGCCGAAGGGAAGAAGTCCGTCGGCTCGTTCTCGAGAATCGCACGGCCCTTCCAGAACACAGAAACCTGCCCCTGGTCGCCAACGACCACACGCAGCTGCTTCCAGCACAGGGTCGACCACGCCTCAGGCGCATACGGATCCCCACCGGTTGCCCAGTAGTCAGGATCACGCGGCCCGGTCTGCAGCGAGGTGTCGTCGTCGCAGACACCATGACGCGTCGGCAACGCAACCGTCTTCACGGTCGCACCATCGATACGCACGATCAGACCTTCAATATCACCGCTGCCGTCCGGGAAGGTGTTGCCCTGCCAGGTGTCGAAAGAAATCGCGATACCACTCTGGGCACCGAACTCAGCCGCACCACCGTAGGAATTGCCGTCGCCAGGAGCGCTGATGACCGGATCACCTTCACGCGCCAAACTCACGGACCAACCGTCCGCCGCACGGTCACCCGTACAGTTGCCGGAACGAATGTCAGCCGTCAGCTCGAAAGCCGTGATGAATTTACCGCCGTCGATGTCCGGGAACAGAGCGTAGCCGTTCTGCGAACCCACAGCGTAGGTGATGGCCAAAAAGCCATCAGATCCACTGCCTTCGCCGGTGAGTTTACGCCAGTTGCCGTCCACGGCAGGATCGCCGGAAACAGGTGCATTGCCGCCAATGCTCAGCGGATTTGCGCCCGTCGTCGGATCCGTCTCGAAGTCCCAGGTGACATCACCGGCTCGAACGAACCCGCCAGCCATGAGCAGGGTGGCCGTCGCCACAGCCCCGCCCAGCTTTGCATAGTTCATTTTTTTCATTGGTTTAACTATAGTTTTACTTGCTACCCATCCTCACCAGAGACAACCCGACCCCTCTGCGCAAGTGTCCACTACATGGGAACACAGAAAGTCTGGGCTGACTTGGCTTGGTTTCTAGAAGCTTATCAGGGCTCCGCCACCCTTTTTCAAGTGCCTAAAGGCGGTGTGCACACAGACGCACAGTGAGCCGGATCCAACCCGATTCCGGGGTCAAACGGCCGCATTCAGGGGCAAAACACCCTTGGATAGTGGCAAAATGAGTACCCGCTGTGGACAGCTGCCCGAATGCTTCCCCGAAGCCGAACTACTCATTCCCCACCCCCAACCGCATTGAAAGCCTTCTGCAACCACTAAATCCCCCACAAACCAGGCCTTTTGCACCACCGCGATACCATCAGGCTCCATCTGCCCCACCCGCAAACGCCGGTTGCGACCCAGGAAACAGACGGGTATGTTCACCCAAATCTAAAAACAGAAATCCCTATGCTCAAAAAAATGCTCCTCACCTCACTCGCCCTCGGACTCAGCCTCGCCACGACCATGGCCGCTGACCTCGAGTGGAAAACCGACATGACCAAGGCACTCGCTGAAGCCAAAGCCCAAAAGAAGGCCGTCCTCATCAACTTCACCGGCTCCGACTGGTGCGGCTTCTGTATCAAACTCGATAAAGAAGTCTTCGCCACCGAGACTTTCCAAAAATTCGCCAAGGAAAACCTCGTGCTCGTCAAGGCCGACTTCCCCCGCCGCCTCGAACTCTCCGCGGAACAAAAGAAAGCCAACGAAGCCCTGAAAGCCCAATACGCCAAAGAATTCCAAGGCTACCCTACCATCGTCCTCGTTCATGCCGATGGCAAAAAGGCTGGTGAACTTGTCGGCTACGGCCCCGGTACCGGACCCGACAAATACATCAAGGACGTCCAAGGCAAGTTGAAGAACTAGTCACGACCCCTCTCCCAAGAGCGGCAGGCCACAACCTGCCGCTCTTTTTTTGTCCCCACTGAAGTAGCAGCACCCCATCTTTTTGCCCCGTCCTCTTTTTGCCAGACATCCAATCTTCCATGCCTCCGCCGCAACAACCCGTTCTCTAAACAGGAGAACACAAAGAACCCAGAGAACTGCGCCTCATCAGACGCGCATGCCTGGCCCAAAACTCAACCCGCCCCCACGCGCTCTGCGCTTCCCCCTTACCGCTTTGCGCTTCGCACCTCGCGCGCAGCGCTTCTGCACCATCGAAATCGAAATCGGGATCGCTATCGGTATCGAGCGCGCCTCCGGCGCGTGTAGCCAGAAGACCGTAGACAGAAAACAGTGGCTCAGCCCTTCCCGCTTGCCGCTTTGCGCTTCGCGCTCTGCGCTCAGCCCTCTGCGCCTGTTGCCAAACCACGCAACCCGATGCTTTATTGCAGTATTGCCATGAACCCTTCCCCGGGAATCCAGCTCGGACTCTTCTGCATTCTGGCCTTCGCCGCCGCCTGGGCCGGCGCTGAATTACCCAACCGCCTCAAACTCACCCACGCACGACTTCAGGTCTCCGTCAGCTTCGTCGCCGGCCTCATGCTTGGCCTGAGCTTGCTCGGCCTCATTCCGCACGCCGCTGAAATCCTGGAATCCACCCCTAAGAGCACCTCCAGTCTCCTCGCCGGCTTCCTCACCATGTTCTTCCTCCAGCGCTTTCTCCCCTTCCATCACCATGATGTCAGTAGCGGCTCACCCCTCGAACCCTGCGGCCATGCACACTCCCTCGCGGAACGATCCGCCCGCAGCCTCAGCTGGGCAGGAGTCGCCATCGGCCTCTCCATCCACTCGGTATTCGATGGACTCGCCATGGCCTCCGCTGTCACTTCCGATGCACATGGCCATAGCACAGGCATCCTCGGCCTAGGCACCGCCCTCGCCGTCATCTTCCATAAACCCTTCGGAGCTCTCGCGATCACCACACTCATGACCGCTGAAGACCTCCCCACCCGCTGGCGACGCCAGGCAGGCCTCGCCTTCGCCCTCGTCACCCCACTGGGAGCCCTCCTCTTCTACCTAGGAGCATCCTCACTCGCCCACGAACACCCCGCTTGGCTCGGATACACGCTCGCCTTCTGTGCCGGCACCTTCCTCTGTATCGCCTGCGCCGACCTCCTCCCGGAACTCCAGTTCCACCATCACGATCGCCTAAAACTATCCGCCGCCCTCCTCTGCGGCATCAGTGTCGCCTGGCTCATCACCCGCTTCGGACACCCGGAACACGACCACCACCACGACATCCCGGGAACCCCCTCCATCCAACCTACTGCGTCTGCCGAAATCCACCCGGAGCCCGCGGCCGAACACCCGCCGGATCAAATACCCGCTCCACCGAATCCCGCGTCAACCCCGTCTCGCTAATCGCCCGCACAATATAATAGGACTTCGCGTCAGCAGGTACCCCCGCATCTTCAAAAGTCGTCTCCGTCGCCACCCCCACAGGATAATAAGGCCCACCCGACACAGCAGCACGCCGCACCTCATACGACACCACCCCCACATCTCGCACCGCCTCCCAAGACACCGTCACCCCACCAGCCCCATGGGAAAAGGTGATCCCACCCGGCTCACCGAAAGGCTCAAAAAGAAAATCCCTCACCAACGTGTAAATGTCCGTGTTGTCAATCGTCACCCCACCAACCCCCACGTCCAGATTGCTGAATAAGCCCACGTTCGCCGGCGTATGTGAGGTCCCCACAAACGCCCACTGACCTCCCCGCAATAAACTCACTCCCGTCTCATGATCCGCCGTCACCAAGATCAACGTCTCATCCTCCGGATGCACCGCAACCCAGTCCATCGCCACCTGCACCCCACGGTTGAACTCAGCCAGCTCCGGACCCAAAAACGCCTCGCGGTCAATGTCCCCCACATGCGAGATCTTATCGATCAACGCCCCCTCAGCCATCAGGAAAAAACCAGGCCCCTCCTGCGCCCCCAAACGGTCCAGCGCCACCCCCACCATGTCACTAAAGTGGGGCTGCCACTTCCCCAAACCGGATACATTCCGCGAATGCTCGCTCGCCATCACCCCCTGGGTAAAGACACCTAACAACCGCCCCTCCCCCATCCGCACATCCAATAAAGCCTGCCGACTCTGCACAATCTGGTAGCCCGCCCCCACCGCCGCATTCCACAAGGCCATCCCCCCAGCACTGCCCCCGCCCATCAAGACATCCGGCAAGCTCGCCCCATGCGTCTGCCTCGGTGTCGTGTCCTCCCGAAAGTAATCCAGGCGAATGTCAGCCGAGTTGTTCCGACTCGGCTCATGCGCCCCAAACCCCCCGGGCGTCGCCCCGGCAATGTCATCCGTCGTCACTATCCCCCTCCTCAACCCCACCGCCCCCGCCAATTCCAAAATCGTCCGCTGCGGCCGCCCCACACCGTCCGTCCCCACATACCCGTTCGCCGTGTTCTGATACCCCGTGGCCATCGCAGTCGCCGCCGTCGCCGAATCCGTCACCCCTCCCGACGGCAGTGTCGTAATCACCTTCCCCTGATGCCATGACTCAAAACAAAACGGACCACCCATATACTCCCGCCCAATCTGCAAATGCCCATAACCCATCCCGTCCCCAATAAATAATACAACGTTTCGGGCCGCCCGCGCCTCCACCACCGCCAGACACACGCCAACCAGGCAGAGCTTGCCCAGACCCAACAACACCTTCCGCCAATACATCGCTCTTGTCATAGCTTAGAAGTCTTCCTGTAGCAGACAGCAGGCCACATGACACGCATTCTATGCCCTAATTTCCCTAAGAAAGCTCTCTCCGCTTCAATTCACCGCCTCCATGGACTCGTCGGAACCCCCTCAAAGGTCATCTTCACCGGCCGAATCGTTCCGTCCCCCTCAAAATACAAACGATCAATACACGTCACCCGATGATCCCGCCCCTCATTCGGAATCGGACGCCGATGATACACGATATACCACTCGTCTTCCCCCGGCCCCCGCATCACCGAATTGTGCCCCGCCCCCGTCGCTACCCCACTGTCCGACTGCAGGATCACTCCCATCTTCTTAAATGGCCCCCTCACACTCTCCCCCACACCATAAGCCACCCGATAAGAATCATTCCCCCACCCCCCCTCTGACCACATGAAGTAATACTTCCCCGCCCGACGAAACAACATCGGCCCCTCCACATATCCCTCAGGCGTAATCTCCCGAAACAATTCCCCGCCCTCCCACGGTACAAACCCGGTAAAATCCTCATTCAACATACCCAAATTGCAGTGCCTCCAACCCCCATAGAACATGTAAACGGTCCCATCGATATCCCGATACACGAACTGGTCAATCGGCTGCGCATCATTGTAAAAGCCGTTCACCAGCGGCTTTCCCAAATAATCCCGATACGGACCACCCGGCGCATCCGCCACCGCCACCCCAATCCCCCCGTCATGGTTGATCGGGTTGTTCGGATCCCACATGGGCCCGCCTTTCCGCTGGATGTCGTTCGCCGAAAAAAACAGGTAAACCTTCCCCCCCTTCTCAATCACCGACGGAGCCCACATCGCCTGCTTCGCCCAGGAAATGACGTTCGTATCAATCACCCGGGAATGCTTCGTCCAATGCACCAGATCCGGCGAAGAAAATGCATCCATGAACACCTGGTCCCGATAAGCCGCTGAATACGTCGGAAAAACCCAATACTCCCCCCGCAACACCACTCCCTCCGGATCCGCATACCACCCCTCAAAAACCGGATTGCCCGATGTCTCCACCTCTGCACCACTCACTCCCGCCGCCATCCACAAACAACCCACGCCAACCAGAAGCCTCGTCATCATTCGCATGCCCACCTCCATACACCCCACCCCGCCACCTGCCGAGCCCAAACACCTACCCCCACAGACCCCACCAGTGTTTCGGGGCTTCGGTGTTTCGGAACAGAGCGCTCAACTCACTGCACCTATCCCATGAAGGTAGGATACCGGGATTTGGCGCAGCCAAATCCCTCCCCCCCTACTCCAACGCCTTCGGCGATCCCAAAACCACCGATGCAATAATCGCCTGCCGCGCAGAGACCGGGTTCGAAACCAGCTCCCGTGCCCGTGAAATCGCTCCCCGGCCACCACGCCCTCGCACCCGCAAGGAATAGGGCAGCTTGGCCTGATTTTGCGCCGTCTTGGCCTGCGCCGCCTTCAGCCTGGCAGCCGCCTCGCGCTGCAGTTGCTGGGCACGTCGATAGGCTTGGTCCGACTCCTCAAGCCGCGATACACGCGGCCCCTCAGAACTCACCGCCTCGGGCACCACTAGGGGCGGCGGGGTCGGCAAACGCCTCTCCAGCTTCGGTGGCTCAGCCACAGGTTCCTGATAACGCTCCCCCTCCAGTAAACGCCGCAACTCCTCCTCCCAGTTCTTCAGCGCAGGAGGCACCGCACGCCGCGGAGCGGAAGGCTGCCCACTACCCTCCGACCCATCACGCGGCGTCCAATCGCCACCCTCCTCCGCCGCACGCTTCTTCTGCAGCCAGGTCGAAATCCCGGAAATCACAATGAAAACCAGGAAAATCAGCAGATTCTCCAAACCGTCTAACTTGGCAGCAAACATTGGCATCGCAACCTGCACAAACGCGGGCCGTGACGCCGTCAGCGCCACAGCCCATGGCAACACTTACTTGTTCGATGAATCACCCGCACCCCCGTCGTCCGCCCCACCAATGCTCTCACGCATTGTCGTGTCCGCAGCAATGTTCCGCATACGGTAATAATCCATGACCCCAAGATTCCCGCTCCGGAAAGCATCCGCCATTGCCAAGGGAACCTGCGCCTCCGCCTCCACCACCCGCGCCCGCATCTCCGACACTCGTGCCGTCATTTCCTGCTCCAATGCCACGGCCGCCGCACGCCGCACCTCAGCCTGCGCCTGCGCAATTAACTTGTTCGCCTCCGCCTGCTCCGCCTGCAACTTCGCCCCCACGTTCTCACCCACATCCACATCCGCAATGTCGATCGACAAAATCTCAAACGCCGTGTTCGAATCCAACGCCTTGTCCAAAACGTTCTTCGAAATCCGATCCGGATTCTCCAACACGTCCTTGTAACTGGTAGCGGAACCAATCGTCGTCACGATCCCTTCACCCACCCGCGCCACAATCGTCTCCTCTGTCGCGCCTCCCACAAACCGATCCAAATTCGTCCGCACAGTCACGCGCGCCTTCGCCTTGATCACAATCCCGTCCTTCGCCACCGCATCTACCGTCGACTTGCCCGCCGTAGGATTGGGACAATCAATCACCTTCGGATTCACCGACGTCTTCACCGCCTCCAACACCGTCTTGCCCGTGCCCTTGGTCGCCAAATCAATCGCACACGCCCGGTCGAAATCCAGACGAATGCCCGCTTTCTGCGCCGCAATCAAAGCCTGCACAACCATCTCAATCGTCCCGCCAGCCAGAAAGTGCGTCGACAAATCATCAATCGTCACCGCCAGACCCGACTTGATCGCCGTAATCCGCGTGTCCACCACCACCCCCACCGGCACGTTCCTCAACCGTAACGCGATCAGCTCCGTAAAGGTCACCTTAGCCCCCGAAGTCCACGCCCGAACCCAAATCATCCCGAAATTCAAGACGATGATCGCAAGGACCAGCAGGATCAACGCCCCCACACCATAGAGTATGGTCTCAAATACCGTCCCACTCAGGGCTGCCCCCAACATCACGGACTCCGTCACACTGCTCGCGTTCATGGTCATGCTCTCCAATGTTGTTCAGTTGTTCGCCAGGTTCAAGCCTCAGCCCTCACCACCACCCGTAACCCCTCAATCGCTACCACCCGCACCGCCATACCCTTCTCCACCATCCCCCCCTCCGTCACCACATCCACCCGCTGACCGTTAATCAAAGCCGTCCCCGATGGACGCAGGATCGTCAAAGCCGTCCCCGCCTGATGCAACAAATCCGTCCGCTCGTTGTTCTGCAGCCCAATCTGCCCCTTCGAGATAAACCGCTGCGCCATCCGGCTGTCCGGAAACCACTTGATCCATGCAAAGGTCCCCGCCACCAAACCGCACAACACAATGCCCAATACCACGTTCCCCGTAAAAACCCCTTGCTCGGTATACCCCAGATAAACCGCAGCAGCCAAACACACCATCCCCGCAATCCCCGCCACCAACCCGGGCAACAAGGTCTCCAACATCAGCAAAAGCGCTCCAGCCACCAACAGTGTCACAATGATAGCCACGACCACACTATGCTTCTGCACCCCACCCCCTGCAAGCGGAAGCACCACCGCCCACAACCACGATCACCCGGCTCAACGCCCCGAATCCAACCACCCACGATAACACCCCTCAACCTCCCCAACATCACGCACCCCACCCATCACAACCACCCCATACCGCAACCGGAACTTCTCACCCGCCCTATACCTCCTCGGCTCCACATCCAAACGCTGCGTCGCACACAAATACGCAAAGGGCGTGCGCATGGAAAAAAAGAACGGATCACCACCCCCGTTCCCCGGATCCCCCATCAACACCAACGTCGCCCCCCATCCCCCATGCTCAAACCCCACCGCCGTCCAAGGATGCTGAGAAACATGCTGCCGACCCTCCCCCAAATCCAATCGCCCTGCCTCGTTGAAATGCACCGCCACCGAGTCCAACTCCGACAAAAACCGCATCCCCAACCCAAAGTAGTTCGCCCCACCCAAAACAACCTCGTTCGTCACCGTCCCCACCTCAAACTCCGACTCCCAATCCAGGATCACGTCCCCCTTCACCTCATCCACCCGCAATACCAAATGCCTGCGCTCCACCAACAAAGCTCTCGTACTCGAGTCCGCCAAAAACGCATCCCCCGGCGACACCCAATGCAACACCTGCTCAAACCCCGCCTCCACCACCCCAGCACCCCGCACCACCGGCAAACCCGCCCGACTCTCCACCACCCGCTGAACCCCCGCCCCCGCCGCTTCCTCCCAGAAATTTAACCCGTTCACCCCAATCGCATACATCAATGCATGATGATGCAAATGATCGGACGGCGCGTCCCGCAACACATTCCGCCCATCCACACCCGCCAACTCCTTCACATAAGGCTTATACCGGCCCGGCACATAAGAATACCGGCACACCACCCTGCCCTCATGCTTCACCACCCACTCGCTCTCCACCACCCCGCTCCCCACTTCCAACAAAGCCGCATGCACACCCCCAGCCCACCCACCGCCCAGCAGGAAAACCAACAGCACAAAATACGCTCTCATCTCATCGCTCCTTTCCTCCCCCTCAACCCAAGACAATCCCCTCCCGCTCACGATCAAACACCGCCACTTTCCCCTCCAGATACGACAACATCGCCATGTTCAATGCCACCTGCACCTCATACCCAAACTCAACGTCACTCACCGGCTTCTCCCGCGTCCTCACACAATGCAACAAATTCAACCAGTGCGCCCGCGTCGTGTCACTCCGCCCCCCCACCACCTCCCGACGCTCCCCCTTCTTCGGCAAAATCTCCAACCGGTCCACCCCCGAGGCCCAGTCCGTCTCCAAAATGATCGTCCCCTCATCCCCGCGAATGCACGGCGCCGTCTGATGCTCGTTCGCCAATGTACACGACATCACCATCGATAGCTTCTGCGGATAATCCAAACACATGTTGAATGTGTCCGGCACCTCCCGGTCATACGTGTCGTATTTGAAGATCCCCCCCGAAGCCACCACCCGGGATGGAAACTCCAAACCCAGCAAACTCACAAACGGCGTATACACATGCGGAAATAAATCCGTGCACGGCCCTCCCGCGTAATCCAAATACTTCCGCCAACTGAAAAACCGATCGACGGTAAAAGGCACCCTCGGCGCATCTCCCAAAAATGCCTCCCAATCCAAATCCTCCCCCGGCACCGCCGTCGGATCCGGAATCGGCATCCGCTCCCCCCAATCCCCGTCCCGATAAAACCCCGCACTCACCAACTGCGGCCGGCCAATCACCCCCTGCCGCACCAAATCCCCCACCTTGCGCCACTCCGGACTCGAATTCGCCTGGTTGCCAATCTGTACCACCCGACCCAACCGCTTCGTCTCCCGATAAAACTCCCGACTCAGCTCCGTCTGGCTCCAATGCCCCATCGGCTTCTCACAATACACATCCTTGCCCGCCCGTATCGCCTCCAACGCCTGCGGAACGTGTAACCGGTCCGGCGTCGCCACACACACCACATCCACCGCCGGATCCGCCAAAAGCTCCCGGTAATCCCCATACGCCCTGCCCCCCGTAATCCTCGCCGCCTCCTCCCGCCGATGCCCATACGCATCACTCACCCCCACAATCCTCAAAGCCTCCCCCTCCGCCACCAGCTTCTGCACCGTCCCCACATGACTCATCCCCCTCCCCCCCACACCAATAAACCCAACCCCCAACCGTTCACCCGCCCCCAACACACGCAAATCCGTCACCCACGGCATCGCCACAACACCCAACGCCGATGCCTTCCCCGCCGTCGATAAAAACTCCCGCCGGGTAGTCGCATGCGCCTGAGTCACAGTTCCAGAATTGGCCTTCATAACTTAAATGAAAATTGGGGTTCCAACCGAAGACCCTACCCCCTCCCACTCCTCCCTGACCAGCCCACCACACAACCCAACGCAACATAGCAGCCCCCTTAATACCCCCTATCCCCCTACCTCATGCCATGCCTAAAAACAGAATCCGTCGCCATCCGCTTCGGCAACCAACCTCCCCTTCGCTTACCTCTTACCGCTCAGCGCTTCCCGCTTACCGCAGTCCGTATGGCTCGGAGACCAGATTCTCGTTGCTTCAGAGTTTCCTTGCTTCGGAACCACTACGCGCCGTGCACCGGCGCCACCGGATTTGGCACAGCCAAATTCCTCGCAAAGGTAACGACGAGCTCCCCATGTCCCGACTCCCGACTCCCGACTCCCGACTCCCATCTACGATATCCCATATCCCATATCCCATATCCCATCTCCCGCGTGCTGCAAGCGCGCTAGCCCTCAACCCCCGCGCGCCTCCACCACTACCTTTAATCCACCCGGACCCGGCTTCGCCGCCATCGCCACCGCCTCCGCCGTCCGCTCCAATGGAAACCGGTGCGTCACCAACTCCCGCACGTCCAACTTCCGGCCAAACACCAACCGCGCTACCTCCCGCTGCAACGTCACATCAGCTGAATAACTCCCGATCACGTCCTTCTCATCCACGCAGATATCCGCCAAATCCAGCGAAACACCATCCCCGCGTTTGGTATGTGCAAACAGCAAAACCTGCCCACCACCCCGCACCCAGCCCACCGCCTGATGCACCGCAGCCTCCACCGGCACCGCCACCACCACCGCATCCAAACCGTAACCCCGGGTCCACCGCCGCAACCTCTCCGGTAAACCCAAATCATCCGCCCGCCACGCCCGCGCCGCACCAAACTGCCCCGCCAACCTCAAACGCTCGTCCATCAAATCGGTCGCTGCAACCTCAACGCCAGCCAGCTCAAGCAACCGCGTAAACATCAACCCAATCGGCCCCTGCCCCATCACCATCACCCGGTCCCCCTCCATTACCCGCAACCGCCGCACCGCCTTCAATACCGTGTTCACCGGCTCCAACATCGCCCCCTCCTCAAAACTGTTGCCACGCGGAATCTTCACCACCCCGGGCAACACAAATGGCATCACCCGCACATACTCCGCATACCCCCCTCCCGCCGGCTCAAAACCCGCCGTTATCCCCGTCCGCTTATACGTGGCACACTGCGCATACGCCCCGTGCCGACAATAATGACAGTCCCGACACGGCACATGATGATGCAACGCCACCCGATCTCCCACCCGCCAGGCTTCCACCCCACGCCCCACCTGAACAATCGTCCCTGCGGTCTCATGCCCAAACACCCTCGGCGGTGCCACGGTCGCATACTGGATCTTCTTAATATCCGTCGGACACACCCCGCAAACCTCCACCCGAACCAACAGCTCACCCGACCGAATCCGCGGCACCGGCAACTCCTCCACCCGCAAGTCATTCGCCCCGCGATACACCACCGCCTTCATGGTCTTCGGAATCTTCACGCCCCCAAACATGCCCACCCCCAACCCACCCTGCCCAGCCCAAACACGGTGCGGCGGCGCGACTCGATTGGGTGCAGCCAAATCCATAAGCATCGCGATCCCGCTCGAGATCAAACCGCCCCCCCCGCGCCAACCGCCAAAGGTCAGGGGGAACGCCCCCCTCCCCTCTCCCAGCCACGCCGCTCCGCGCGCCGCAAAAGCCCTTCCCGCTTGCCTCTTGGCGCTTACCGCTTACCTCTTAGCGCTTGGCGCTCTGCCCTCAGCCCTCTGCGCTTACCCCTTCCCGCTTACTGCTTGGCGCTATGCCCTCAGCGCTATGCGCTCTGCGCTTCGCGCCCCCCCAACACCTCCCTCAATAACTCCATCGGTAAGCCTATGACGTTGGTAAACGACCCCTTCACCTCCTCCACAATCAACTCCCCATGATCCTGAATCGCATACGCCCCCGCCTTGTCCAATGGCTGAATCCGCTCCAAATACCCCCGGATCTCCCCCTCCGACAACAAACGAAAACGCACCTCCGTCATCTCCGCCACCAACCGCTCCTCATACCCCCGCAAATGAATCAGCGCCATCCCCGTCACCACCTGATGCGTCCGCCCGGATAAAGCCCGAAGCATCACCCGCGCCTCCTCCATATCCACCGGCTTCCCAAATACCCCGTCCCCCAACGCCACCACTGTGTCCGCCCCCAATACCAACGCGTCCGGATGCCGCTTCGCCACCGCCCTAGCCTTCCGATGCGCGTTCACCATGGCCAGCTCCCTCGCCGTCAAATACTCCGCCGCCAACTCCTCCGCCTGACTCGCCACGACGGTAAAGGGCAGCCCTAACGTCTCCAGCAACTCCGATCGCCTCGGAGATACGGAGGCCAGTATCAATGGGGGTAAACTCATACGCGTTGCTCAGTCCGCTAACCACCCCAGCCACACCCAAACGAAAACCACCCGACAACACCGCCCCACCACCATACTACGTTTCTGCCGACATGCCATGCCAGCTGACCAACTCATCCATCGACCGCCGCTGCACCTCAGGTAACGTCACCGCCGCATACCCCACCGGCATCAATGCCACCGGAATCTCGTTCTCCGGCAACTCCAAGAGCGCCTTGACCTGCCCCGGATCAAACGACCCCACCCAGCAGCTGCTCAAATACTGCTCCACCACCGCCAACTGCGCATAAGCCACCGCAACCAACGCGTCCTGCACACTGTATTGCGTCTCCCTTACCGTCCCGTGCTCCACCGCCCTCGATGTGTCAGCACAAAACACCAACACCACCGGGGCCGCCCCCACAAACTCCTGGCCGCGCGCCGCCACACCCAACCCCTGCCTCATCCCCTCCTCCACCACCACGTGAATCCGATACGCCTGCAACCCAGCCGCCGACGGCGCCTGCATCACCGCCGCAAACACCTCCTCCAATTGTTCCCTCGTCGGCACCCGCTTCTCATAAGCCCGAACCGACCGACGCTGCTGCAAAACATGCTGAAAATCCATGAGCTACTCCTAAAGGGGTTGTCGCCCAGTAAACCTCTCCACCCCGGCCACGTCAAGAAACCCCCTCCACCCAACCCAAAAACCACTGTCGTTCTGCACTTGTCGAACCCCCATCTCCCCTCCACCCTTCCCCCCATGACAGGTCCCGCTACGCCGCTCAGCCGCCGACGCTTCCTCGAAACCGCGGTCGCCTCAGCCGCCGCCACCTCCTCAGCCCTAAACTCCGCCGCCCAACCCGCCCCCTCCCAGCCCACCAATCGACGCATCCAAATCGGCTTCGTCGGCTGCGGCTCCCAGGGCCTCCGCCAACTCATCCCCGCCCTCCAACACCCCGATATCCAAATCGTCGCCGTCTGCGACCCCAACCGCCGTAGCGATGACTACCCGGAATGGAGCCGCCACGAACTCAATAACAAGGTCCGCGACTTCCTCGAAGACCCCACCTGGGCACAAGGCGCCCGCGGCGGCCTTTGCGGACGTGAAGTCGCCCTCGAAATCATCAACCGCTATTACACCAAAAACCGCCCCTCAGGAACTACCGTCGGCTGCCGCGCCTATAACGACTTCCGCGAAATGCTCGACCGCGAGGCCGACCTCAATGCGGTCTACATCATGACCCCGGAACACCTCCACGCCACCATCGCCGTCCAGGCCATGCGCCGCGGCAAACACGTCATCAGCCATAAACCCCTCTCCAACGTCCTCGCCGAAGCCCGCCTCGCCCGGGATACCGCCCGCGAAACCGGCGTCGCCACCCACATGTTCTGCGCCTCCGATAAATCATCCACCCCTCTCATCCGTGAATGGCTCGCCGCCGGTGCCATCGGCCCCGTCCGCGAAGTCCATAACTGGTCCTCCCGACCCTTCTGGCCCCAAGGCATGACCGCCCTCCCCACCGAAACCCCACCCGTCCCCGATGGCTTCGATTGGGACCTCTGGCTCGGCCCCGTCCCCAACCGCCCCTACCACCCCTCCTATACCCACGCCGTCTTCCGCGGCTGGTGCGACTTCGGCACCGGCGCCCTCGGCGACATGGGCCACTACAGCTTCTTCCAGATGTTCAATATCCTCAACCTGCAGGCCCCCGTCAGCGTCGAAGCCTCCCGCTCGGAATTCTGGCAAATCGAAAACTTCACCTGGAAAAAGCAAATCAACCGGATCTCCTACCCCCGCGCCTCCTCCATCCACTGGAAGTTCCCCGCCAGAAATGACCTGCCCCCCGTCGATCTCCATTGGTACGACGGCGGCCTCCGCCCTCCCACCCCCTCAGAACTCGTGGCCGACGGCGAACCCCTACCCGAAGAAGGACTCCTCCTCATCGGTGACCGCGGTAAAATCCTCGCCGGCTTCAGTGGCGATAACCCACGCCTCATTCCCGATGTCCGCATGCGCGAATTCCAACCCCCTCCCGAATCCCTTCCCAGACCCATCAGCGAACTCAACCAATGGGTCCGCGCCTGCCAGGGCGGCGAACCCTCCAGCGCCAGCTTCGAACGCGTCTACCCCTTCGCCGAAACCATCCTCCTCGGCACCATCGCCCAACGCGTCCCCTCCCGCCTCAACTGGAACTCTGAAAAAATGGAGTTCGATAACCCCGATGCCAATGCCCTCCTCCGCCGCACCTACCGCGATGGCTGGCAACTGTAATTCATCACTCATTTCATGAAGTCCGAAATCCGCCTCCTGCGCGA
>JBJOII010000089.1:0-19629 GCA_046047235.1 Verrucomicrobiota bacterium
CAGATCCCCCACCAGCTCCGACATCACCCCGCGCGCCACAGGATCCCCCTCCCCCAAAGCCACCCCCAGATGCCTCGCCTCATGCCCCGGATCCCCCGCCACTAACTCCGCCAAACGCCCCCCAGCCCCCGCCCGCACCACCTCCAATATCCTCCGGTTCAACGCCCACCCCGAACACCGGCTCTCCACTGTGTTCCCCTCCCTGTCCAACCGCAAATGCCCTATCTCCGACTCCCCCGGCAAACGCCCATGATAGACCTCACCACCCACGACCAAACCCCCACCAACACCACTCCCCATCGTCACGTAAAAAACCGGATCCCTGCCCCGCCCAGCCCCTAACACCGCCTCCCCCAAAGCCGCCGTGTTCGCATCATTGTCCACCCGCACCGGAACCCCCACCAAGCCCTGGACCCATCCACCCAAATCAAACTCCGACCAGCCCTCAATCTGATGCGAACAACAAACCCGCCCCGTCCGATAATCCACCGGCCCACCAAAACCCACCCCAACCGCCCGCACCCGAGGCATCGATGCATCACCCAATGCCGACTCAACCTGCGCCCGAATCCCCGACGCACCCGCCGCCTGATCCACCCGGAAAACCCGACGCTCCACAATCCGCTCCGGCGACTCGCCCCAGACAACCTGAATCTTCGTCCCGCCAATCTCAATCCCCGCCAGACAACCACTCATCGCCCACCCCGCCCTTCCCTCACGCCCCGGACAAAAGCCTCCGCCAACGCCTCAATCTCACCCCAAGCCCCCTCACGCAGCGCCTTCCCCGAAACCAGCGACGATCCCGCACCCACCGCAGCACAACCCGCCCGAATAAACTCCGCCGCATTCTCCGCCGTCACCCCACCCGTCGGCACAATCCGCAAATGCGGCAACGGCGCCCTCAACGCCTTGATATATCCCACCCCCAACCCGTCCGCCGGAAATAACTTCACAAAATCCGCCCCCGCCTCATGCGCCCGCTGCGCCTCGGTCGGCGTATACGCCCCCAACATCACCGGACACCCCCGCGCATGACACACCTCCACCAACTCAGTCCGACAAACCGGCGTCACCACAAACCTCGCCCCCGCATCCATCGCCGCCTCCGCCGTCGCCCCATCCAAAACCGTCCCCACACCCAATAAAACCCGCTCACCAAACTCACCCGCCACCCGCCGAATCACCCCAATCGCATCCGGCGTCGTCATCGTAATCTCCACCGCCCGGACACCCCCCGCCAATAAAGCCTCCGTCATCCTCGGAACCACATCCGCACCAGGCGCCCGCACCACCGCCACCACCCCAGGATCCATCAACTCCCCAACCACCCGCTCACGTTGCTCATTCATGCACATGCCTTCTATTAATTCGCCCACCAAAAGAAACCCGCCAATGCTGCCGCCATCCCCGCACTCCCTCAACCCAAATCCCCCCCAGCGCTTCCCGCTTCGCGCTTCGCTCAGCAGACAGAAGAGTGGAGAGAGGAGAGGGGACACCCCAACATCCACCCTCAACACTGCCGCGCCATCGCCATCGAAATCGGGATCGCTATCGGTATCGAACACCAAAGTTCACGGCAGGCCCTAGCCCGTGTGCCCCAATCTCCTTCCACCCCCATCTCCTATATCCTATATCCGATCTCCCATCTCCCATATCCGATCTCCCATATCCGATCTCCCAGCTTCCGGCCTGACGCCTCGCATATTTCAGGATGGCGCTTTCACAACTGCTCTGGCAAAAAAACTCATTCCTGTGACGCACGACGTTGGCCCAGGAACGCGCGGTCGCACCGAAACAGAGAACACAATCTGACCGAAAACACTATGCCATCTGCATTCCCCAAGATCCCGAAGATCAAATTCGAAGGACCTGACTCCAAGAACCCGCTCGCGTTCAAACACTATAACCCCGACGAAATCGTCGAGGGCAAATCCATGAAAGACCACCTGCGCTTCTCGGTGGTCTACTGGCACACCATGAGGGGTGTGGGCGCCGACATGTTCGGCCCCGGCACCTGGAACCGCCCCTGGGAAGACGGCTCCAATTCCGTTTCCATGGCCGTCAAACGCGCCAGCGTCATGTTCGAGTTCTGCGAAAAACTCGGCGCCCCTTACTACGCCTTCCACGACCGCGACGTCGCCCCCGAAGGCCGCTCCCTCGCGGAAAGCAACCGCAACCTCGACAAGGTGGTCAAGGAACTCAAAAAACTGCAGAACAACACCGGCATCAAACTGCTCTGGGGCACCGCCTGCCTCTTCGCCAACCCGCGCTTCATGCACGGCGCCGCCACCAGCTGCAACGCCGATGTCTTCGCCTACGCCGCCGCCCAAGTCAAAAAATGCCTCGAAGTCACCAAGGAACTCGACGGCGAAGGCTACGTCTTCTGGGGCGGACGCGAAGGCTATTCCACCCTCTGGAATACCAACATGAAACGGGAACTCGACCACCTGGCCGCGTTCCTCCACATGGCCGTCGCCTACAAAAAATCCATCAAGTTCAACGGCCAGTTCTACATCGAACCCAAACCCAAAGAACCCACCAAACACCAATACGACTCCGACGCAGCCGCCTGCCTCAACTTCCTCCGCGAATACAACCTCATGGGTCACCTCAAGCTCAACCTTGAGACCAACCATGCCACGCTCGCCGGACATACCATGCAGCATGAACTCGAAGTCGCCGGCGCCGCCGATGCCCTCGGTAGTATCGACGCCAATACCGGCGACCTCCTCCTCGGTTGGGATACCGACCAGTTCCCCACCGATATCTACCTCACCACCCAGGTCATGCTCTCGGTCCTCAAATACGGCGGCTTCACCACCGGAGGCACCAACTTCGATGCCAAATGCCGCCGCGAAAGCTTCGACCCCGTCGACCTCTTCCATGCCCACATCGGCGGCATGGACGCCTTCGCCCGTGGCCTCAAAATCGCCGCAGCCATCCGTAAAGACGGCCGCCTCGACGCCTTCCTCAACGACCGCTACAGCAGTTGGGATTCCGGCATCGGCGCCAAAATCGAAAACGGAAAGGTCGGCTTCAAACAGCTCGAACAATACGCCCTCAAGATGGGCGAGGTGAAAACCAACAAGAGCGGACGCCAGGAATACCTCGAAAACCTCATTAACGAGTTCATCTAACCCGCTGAACTAATTCAACCAAACCACCACGGCCCGTGGCCCCAAACCGCGGGCCGTTTTGCATACCCCACCCCTCCCACCAACAACTCCCCGAAGGTCCAATTGATCCAAGCCCAATACCTCCCCACCTCACCCCCCAACCAATAACCACCACGAGTTTCCCATCTCCCATCTCCCAACTGCTAAACTGACCCACCGACTCACTGAACACCCTGCAGCTTACCCTCTCCCCTCTCCTGTCTCCCCTCTCCCTGCGGCGCGACACCGCGCGTCGCAAAAGCCCTCCGCCCTCCGCCCTCCGCCCTCAGCCCTCAGCCCTCAGCGCTTGCCGCTTCCCGCTCAGCGCTCCCCCCAATCATGAATATTTTGTCATCTTCCCACCCCCACCACGTTCACGTTCCCAGAGTCTGTTCCTAGTGGAAGGGCGCAATAGACAGCGCCAACAAAAGTAAAAACCAAACCAAAGGAACCCCATGAAACTCACAACACTCACCAAGACTCTCATCGCCGCCACCCTCCTCCTCGGATCCAGCTCCCTCCTCCTCGCCCAAAGCGTCGACACCACCCAACCCCTCAGCAACCAAAACGGCTACGCCCGTGGCCGTAATCAAAACCGAATCGCCGCTCAAAGCCCCGCCAGCCTCAACCAACGCACCCAGCAACGCAACGGCGCCTTCAACGCCACCCAGGCCGGACGCGGCGGCGGCAAAGGAAACGGACAGTGCGGAGGTAAAGGCGGACGCGGCGGCAAAGGTGGACGCGGCGGAGGCCAAGGCAACGGAAACGGCCAGGGCCTCCGCGATGGAACCGGACCCCGCAGCGCCAACGGCACCTGCACCCTCCAATAAACCCAAACCCCTAAAACAAAAACCATGAAACCATGTCCCCGGAAAGGAATCGCCATGAAACAAACCCTCACGTCCATCATCGTCGCCGCAGCCTATACTCTCTCTCCCTCACTCCTCGGCCAAACCACCGAAGACAACATCCTCTTTGTCAAACAGGAGGAAAAAGTCGCCCGTGACGTCTACCTCACCCTCTATGACCTCTGGCAACACCCAACGTTCGCCAAAATTGCCCGCGCAGAACAAAGCCACATGTACGCCATGGATCGAGTCATCACTCTCTATGGCCTCATCGATACAACCCCAGCCGAACAAGGACTGTTCACCATCCCGGAACTCCAAACCCTCCATGACGAACTCATCGCCATGGGAAGCAACTCCCTCGAAGAAGCCCTCGCCGTCGGCATGCTCATCGAAGAAACCGATATCGCCGATATCCAGGAACTCCTGCCCACGATCGATAACCCCACCACACAGTTCATCCTCAACCGACTGCTGTTCGGCTCCGAAAACCACCTCGCCGCCTTCACCCGAGCGCTCGAAGACTGCGTCAATGACCCAGCCCTATGTGAACCCCTCAACACACCCCAACCCGTAACACCCCAACCCGCACCCAGAATGCGACGCGGCCTGCGCTAAACACCCATTACCTGGCTCACACCTCGGCGACGGGCCCACCAGCCCGCCGCCGTCTCTCCTTACACCCCCCGCCACAAAACTATGTAACCAACATACCCCCCGCCGGAACTATCCCACCATTAACCATTAACCATTAACCATTAACCATTAACCACAACCCCCGACCTCGAACCCCCCCCCACCCCCCATCTCCCACCCCCCATCTCCCATCTCCCATCTCCCATATCCGATCTCCCATATCCGATCTCCCACCTGCGATCTCCCACCTGCGATCTCCCATCTCCCATGAAACTCCTCATCGTCGAAGACGAAAAAAAAATCGCCTCGTTCATCGCCAAAGGACTCGAAAGCTCCGGCTTCGTCATCGACGTCGCACACGACGGCCTCGAAGGCTATGACCTCGCCACCCACCAACCCTACGATGCCATCATCCTCGATATCATGCTCCCCGGCCGCGATGGACTCAGCATCCTTCGCAGCCTCCGCGAAAAGCGCATGACCGTCCCCGTCATCCTCCTCACCGCCCGCGGCGAACTCCACGAACGTCTCGAAGGACTCAACCTCGGTGCCGATGACTACCTCGCCAAACCATTCTTTATCGAGGAACTCATCGCCCGCATCCACGCCGTTGCCCGACGTGCCTCCGGCAACACCGTGAATATCCTCCAAGTCCAAAACCTCCACCTCAACCTGCTCGATCGCCAAGTCAAACGCGGCCCCCAAACCATCGACCTCACCGCCCGCGAATTCTCCCTCCTCGAACTCCTCATGCGCTCCCCCGGCCGCGTCTTCACCCGCATCCAAATCTATGAACAAGTCTGGGACTACCACTTCGACCCCGGTAGCAACCTCGTCGATGTCTACATGCAGCGCCTCCGAAAAAAAATCGATACCCCAAAAGAAGAAAAACTCCTCGAAACCGTCCGCGGCGTAGGCTACCGCATCCGTAAAACCAACTAACGCCGTGAAACCCAAATCATTCCGGCTCCGCATCGCCCTCCAGTCAGCCACCATCTCCGGCCTCGCCCTCGTCGCCTTCTGCACCATCACCTGGCTCTGGATGCACCACTCCCGCATCCAATCCCTCGACCGGGAAATCCGCGCCCTCGCCTACCGCCACCCCGGATGGATGGGCGGCCGCGCCAGCTACGAACAACTCAGTAACGCCATCGCCTTCATCTTCGGCGACGACCGCCCCGAACAACTCCTCCTCCTCGTCGCCGATGACCAGGGCCACGTCCGCTACCAATCACCCAACTGGCCCAAAACCATCCCCATCAACCAGCTCCCCCTCAACCTAACCGACTCCCCACACAACCCCGACCCCACCCCAATCACTTCCCCCTCACCCAGACGCGGCCCCCGTTGGGCCACCCCCGAATCCACCGGCCGACGCCTCAACAGCTCCAACCCCTCCTTCACCAAAACACCCCGGTTCATCACTCTCCAATCCGATAACTCCAGCTGGCGCGCCGGCATCCTCGGCAATGAATCCGACCGGCTCATCCTCGCCCTCAGCCTCAATGATCTCCATGCCGACCTCAATCGCATGCTCGCCGCCTTCGCCACCGGACTCCCCCTCGCCCTCCTCGGCATTGCCCTCGGCGGCTGGTGGATCGCCGGCCGTGCCCTTAAACCCCTCCACTCCATCGCCACCGTCGCAGAACGCGTCACCGCCCGCGGACTCGACCAACGCATCCCCCTCTCCGGCGAAAGCCACGAAACCACCGAACTCATCCATGTCCTCAATGGCATGATCGACCGTCTCGAGAAAAGCTTCCAACAAGCCACCCGCTTCAGCGCCGACGCCTCACACGAACTCAAGACCCCCCTCGCCATCATGCAAGGCGAACTCGAAAACGCCCTCCAGTCCTCCCTACCCGACTCCCCCGAACAAAAAGTCTATTCCAACCTTCTCGAAGAAACCCAACGCCTCAAATCCATCACCCGCAGCCTCCTCCTCCTCGCCCGCGCCGACGCCGGCCCGCTCCCCCTCCAACTCGCCCCCACCAACCTCTCCCAAAACCTCACGGACATGATGGAGGATATCCAGGCCCTAGCTGAACCCTCCAACATCACGGTCAACCTGCAGACAGAACCCACACTCTTCATCCCCGCCGACTGGCCCCTCCTCCGCCAAGCCATCTCTAACCTCCTCCTCAACGCCCTCCGCTATAACCAACCCAACGGCTCCATCCAGGTCGCTCTCTCCCCCCAACCCAACAACCAAATCCTCCTCCTCATCTCGAATACCGGACCCGGAATCCCCCAAGACCAACAACCCCTCATCTTCGAACGCTTCTACCGCGGTGACACCGCCCGAAACCGCGGCGTCGATGGACTCGGCCTCGGCCTCAGCCTCGCCCAGGAAATCATACGCGCCCACCACGGCTCCCTCACCCTCCACGAAAGCACCCCCAGCCAAACTACCTTCGCCATCTCCCTCCCCAACCAATAACCCTCTCCCATATCCCATATCCCATATCCTGTCTCCCCTCTCCCTGCGGCGCGACACCGCGCGCCGCAACAGCCCTCAGCCCTTTGCGCTCAGCCCTTTGCGCTCAGCCCTTTGCGCTCAGCGCTTACCGCTTCCCGCCCGGCGCTAAAACCCCAGCGTCTTCGGTGTCCCATAAAACTTCAGCTCACCCCGCACCCCGTCCGCCGAACGCACCACCGCCAAACCACACTTCGCAAACTCCAACCCCAACCCATCACTCATCCCCACCAACTCCCGCACCCGACCGCTAATCGAAGGATTGTGCCCCACCAACAAAACATGCTTCGCCATCGGCAAACTCCTCAGCCAACCCTGAAAATCTAAATCCCCCGTCTCATTCCGCATCGCATCCACCAGCTCCAAATCCTCCACACCCATGCCTCCTCCCACCCCCAACACCCGCTCCGCCGTCTGCCGCGCCCGCACCAGCGGACTCGAATATGCCGCGTCAAACTCCACCCCAATCCGCTTCAAAAACAACCCCATCTCCCGAGCCTGATGCTCCCCACGCACCGACAACGGCCGCGCCGCATCATCCCAGCCATCCAAAGCCTCCGCATGTCGCAAAAAATAAAATCGCATCGCCAATATCTCCCGCTCTTCCTAACTCACAGAACCCAGTAACCGAACCACCTCATTCTCCCATCTTCGATATCCCATATCCCATCCTCCATATCCGACCCCCATCCACATGCCCCCCACTCTCTCCCCCCTCCAGTCTCCACTCTCCCTCCGGCGCGACACCGCGCGCCGCATCAGCCCTCAGCCCTTCCTCCTTCGTCCCGACCCTCCGTGCGGGACTATGGCGGACAGGCAGCCCTCAGCCCTCTGCGCTTACCCCTTACCGCTCTGCGCTTCCCGCTTGCCACTTGGCTCCTCTCGCGCGAAGCGCCCATTCCCTAGCTCCCAGCTACTCGCTCCCAGCTCCCGTGCCGCCCAGGCACAACCCTCCGCCCTCAGCCCTTCCCGCTTTCCGCTCTGCGCTTACCGCTTACCGCCCTGCCCTCACCGCTCCTCAATCCGATACAAATGCGTCCTGGTCCGCAAAAACAACACACCACCCGACGCCGCAGGCGAAGCCATAAAGCCCTCATCCAGTTTGTTCTCCGCCAACACCTCAAAAGTCCTCGACGCCGCAATCACGGTCGTCTTCCCCTCCTCGTTGCAGAAATACAACCGCCCTGCCGCGTAAATCGGCGAAGCCGAATGATCCCCCCCAACCCGCTCGCGCCACACTTCCTCCCCCGTCATCGCATCCAGACAACTCGCAATACCCCCGTCATCCACCATAAACAACAAGTCATCCACCAAGGTCACCGATGGCTTCCGCGCGACGCTCCGCCGCACCTTCCAAACCAGCTCCAGCTGCTGCCCAGCCACCGGCTCAGCCGCAACATCCAACACCTCCCCCGCCAGACCCGGCCTCACCGCCAATAACGGCCCCGCCGACCAACCCGCCAAAATGTAAACCAAACCATGCCCCACCGCCGTCCGCGCACTCGCCGAATGCGCCGACCGATCCTCCACCCGCCATAACTCCCGCCCCGTCAAAGGCTCATACGCATAATGCGCCATCGCCCCACTGCTTAATAAAACGTCCCCTGAGCCAAAATTCGCCACATGCGGCGTCGCAAACGCCTTCCGCAAATCCCCACCCTCCTTCGGCTTCCCGTCCGTACCCAAATCACGAAAATCCACAGTCCGCTCCGTCATCCACACGGTCTCACCCGTCTCCTTGTTCAACGCCGCCACATATTGCCGATCACTCCCGTCAAAGGGGTGGATCAATAAATCCCCATACAAAATCGGTGACGACCCCGCCCCCCGAAAATGATCACACACAAAATCCCGTCGCTCCCAAATCACCCGCCCATCCGCCGTATCCAAACAGGCAATCCCCGGTGAACCAAAACTCACATACAACCGCCCCTCCTCCACTACCGGCGTCGGCGAAGCATACGAATTAAAACGATGGGCAAATTGCGGTTCCTCCACCTCAAACAGTTTCAGGTCATGCACCACCTCCCCGCTCCCCCGATCCACCCCCACCACCGACAACTCCCGACCATCCTCCGTCGCCGTCGCCAACCATACCCGATCCCCCCAAATCACCGGCGAGGCCCAACCCCGCCCATGCACCGCCACCTTCCAAGTCACGTTCTCGGTCTCACTCCACCGCAAAGGCAAAGCCTCCCCATGATGACCATCCCCACCCACACCCCGAAACTGCGGCCAGTTCGCCGTCCCCCCAGCACCAAAAACCTCAGCCACACACAACACCCACGCCCATGCAACATGCAGAAACCTGAGTCTTCTCATAGCTGCCCCAGCTCCTAGCTCCTAGCTCCTAGTTTCAAAAAGTTCCCCAGCAACGCCTTCCCGTGCTCACTCAAAATGCTCTCCGGATGAAACTGCACCCCCCATACCGGTAAGGTCCTGTGCCTCACCCCCATAATCTCCCCCTCCTCCGTCCACGCCGTCACCTCCAGACAATCCGGCAACGTCTCCCGCTTCAATACCAACGAATGATACCGCGTCCCCTGAAATGGATCCGGCAAACCCGCAAACAAATCCCGACCGTCATGATGAATCGGCGACACCTTGCCGTGCATCATCCGGTAATTCACAACCACTTCAGCACCATAAACATGCCCAATGCATTGATGCCCCAGACACACCCCCAGCAACGGCACCTCCCCCGCAAATGCCCCGATAATCTCGTTCGATAACCCCGCCTCGCGCGGTGAACATGGCCCCGGCGATATCAATATCCGCTCCGGCCCCAAGGCCCGAATCTCCTCCACCCCAATCTGATCGTTCCGATACACCTGCAAATCCACCCCCATCTCCCCCAAGTATTGGACCAAATTGAAGGTAAACGAATCGTAGTTGTCGATGACCAGCAGCATAAAACCGCGCGGAACCTAGCCCATGCCCCCGAGGAAAGAAACAACAACCATCAAACCCAAACCGGGTAATACCCCTCAGCCCTCAGCCCTCAGCCCTCAGCCCTCAGCGCTCTGCGCTCTGCGCCTTGCGCTTCCCGCTTTCCTCTCTGCGCTTGCCGCTTGCCGCTTACCCCTCCCCTCCTGTTTCCCGCCCCACGCTTCCCACCCACCACCCCTTTGTGCGCGGAAACGCACAGTTGACGCCCACCGTCCGCCGTCTTAACGTCGCCACTTAAGCCTTATCGAGACCCAGTCTCTCGCTAATAAGACAAACCCATTACGCCCAATCGCTATGCAATCTGGAAATAACCGCCAGCAACGGTCCGGCTTCACGCTGATCGAATTGCTCGTCGTCATCGCCATCATCGCCATCCTGGCCGGCATGCTCCTGCCCGCCCTGTCCAAGGCCAAAGACAAGGCCCAGACCACCATTGACCTCAATAACGTCAAGCAGGTGCTCCTAGCCATGGCCATGTACACCGGTGACAACGGAGACTTCATGCCGCACCCCGGCTGGGGCACCGTCCCCGCAGGCCCCAATTGCTGGGCCTACGCGACCCGCAACGATGGCACCTTCCCCAATGCACCCGGCTCCATCCCCGATGTCGCCGGCCAAAACAGCAAAACTAACCAGCTCGACTTCTTCAAGATGGGTCAGCTGGGCAACTACCTCGCCCAAGCCGATATGGCCCTCGAATGCCCCAAAGACGTCTCCCAACGCGGTGCCGGTCAATACCGCACCTGGTACGTCGCCCGCCAAATGAAGGTGACCTCCTACACTTGGACCGGTGCAGTCAGTGGCTACGGCGGAAATAAAGTACACCCTCAGGCCGACTCCGGCGGCACCTACAAACAAACCGACTTCCGCGCCGAAGATTGGCTCATGTGGGAATCAGACGAAACCGTCCCCTTCAACTTCAATGATGCCGGCCAAAACCCCGTGAACAGCGCCGAGGGCGTCTCCCAGCGTCACGCCGGCGGCACCCCGAAAACCGCTACCCAAGACGTCGGCGGTGGCGCCATCGTCGGAACCTTCGGCGGCACAGCCAAATTCGTGAAATGGAAAGCCTTCACTGAGGAGCGTAATCGGGGTATCGTCCAAGGTTACGATAACCCGCTGCTCTGTGGACCCAGCTTCCGATACTAACCCCAACCAAAGGGTTCCTATGAAAAAACTGCTGCTTGCAGCTCTTCTGGCCTGCTCCTTCGTAGGCTGCTCCAAGGAAGAAGCCCCCCCGCCTCCTCCACCTCCAGTGGATGACGCACAGGAAGACGCCTCCGCCGCCCCAGCCCCAGCCCCCGTGGCCGCGGCACCCCAACCGATGGGCGGTGGCGATATCGTCCTCCAAGACCTGAATAACATTCAGCTCGAACTTCAAAACGACAACTACGACACCGCCGTCAGTAGCCTGTCTGCTATCGGGAACATTCCCAATATGACCCCCGAACAAGCTCGCGCCTACCGCGCCCAGCTCCAAGCCACCCAGGATTACCTCATGCAACGCATGCAGGCCGACCAAGCCGCCCGCGACGCCTACTCGCGTCTCGGACGCCAATCCATGGGTCGCTAAGTTCATCCAACTCTCCTCAAGGCGCCGCCCACAAAGCGGCGCCTTTTTTCATTTCCCCAACCCACCTGGAACCCTGGAACCATTAACCAACATCCCTGCTCCCTGCTACAATCTACAATCTCCGATATCCCATCTCCGATATCCCATCTCCCATCTCCCATATCCCCCCTCTCCGACTCCCCGCGTCCCGCTCCCGGGACGCGATAACCTTGAAACTCCACCCCGAACTCCACTAACTAAACCCCGTGAACCCCATCCGCACCATCCGGATTCTCTGCCCCCTTCTCTTGTCCCTGTCCTCCACCCTCACTCACGCCGCACCCCAGTGGAACCAGTTCCGCGGACCCAATGGATCCGGCTCGCTCCCCAATTCCTCACCCCCACTCAACTTCAACCCCGATCACCCCACCTGGTCCACACCCACCCCTCTCGGCCACTCCTCCCCTATCCTCTGGGACCAAACTCTCTTCCTCTCGGCTATCGAAAACAACCAGCTCCTCACTCTCGCCCTAAGAGCCTCCGACGGCACCCCCCTCTGGAAACACTCCGCACCCGACTCCCCCCTCGAACCCGTCCACAAATCCACCTCCCCCGCCGCATCCACCCCCGCCGCTAACAGCCAATTCGTCTGTTCCTACTTCGCCTCCTACGGACTCCTCTGCTTCAACCACCAAGGCAAACTCCTCTGGTCCAACCCGCTCCCCACTCCCAAAAACATGTACGGGAACTCCACCTCCCCCATCATCCACAATAACCACGTCATCCTCCTCCTCGACGACGATGCCAACCTCCCCGACAGCCAAGTCAGCCGCTCCAGAATCATCGCCTTCAACCTCCACAACGGATCCATCGCCTGGGAAACCCCACGCCCCTACAACCGAAGCGCCTGGTCCACCCCCATGATCTGGAACCATGCCCAAGGACAAGACCTCGTAGCGCTCGGCAACGGCCGCGCCTACGGCTACAACCCCGATACCGGACAGGAAAAATGGTACCTCAACGGCTTCGCCCGTGAACCCATAGCCATCCCCGTCGCCAATACCAACCTCCTCTTCCTCTCCGCCGCCCGCCAAGGCGGCGGAGACGACTCCTCGCTCGACCCGGAACCGTTCTGGAATGCCATGCTACACTTCGACACCAACCACGACGGACAAATCACCACCAACGAAATCAATCCCGACTTCACCATACCTATCCGGCCCGAACTTCCCCCCGGCCACCCCGGCTTCGGCCTTCCACTCCCAGATAACCCGGAAAAAAGACGCGAACGCCAAGCCGAGTTCTTCAAGTGGCGCGACAAAAACCACGACGGCGCCTGGACCCACGACGAGTTCGCCGGTGACATGCGCATGGGTTCCGGCAAAGCTCTCCTCGTCGCTGTCCTGCCGAATGGCCAGGGCGATATCACGGAAACCCACTCATCCTGGACCCTCTCCCGCGGTATCCCCGAAATCCCCTCTCCCATCCTTCATGATAACTTCCTCTACCTCCTCCGCAGCGGCGGCCTCCTCACCTGCATCAACGCCTCCACCGGCGACACCCTCTACAGCGAACGCCTCAAAGCACCCGGCCAATACGCTGCATCCCCCGTCATCACCCAAAACCACCTCCTGCTCATCTCAGAAAACGGCACGCTAACCATCGTCCCCACCGGGCCAACCTTCACCATCACCCACCAAATCAACCTCAACGCCAAAATCGCCGCCACCCCAGCCCTCGACTCCCATACCCTCTACCTCCGAACCCCAACCCACACTCTCGCCTTCCGCTAAACCCCAGAAATCACATGCCAGACGCCAAAAACTCAGCACCCCCCTCCCGCGCGAAACTCCTGACCCCTGACTCCCGACTCCCGACTCCCGACTCCCGACTCCCGACTCCCGACTCCCGACTCCTGACTCCCGACTCCTGACTACCAGCTCCCATCCAGCATCTCCCCTATTAACCAACATCTCTTCACAAAGAACCAATAGCCCCCCATGCCCATTCTCCCCACCCTCACATCACTCGCTCTCGCCACCGCAATAGCCTCTGCCGCCACCCCCGTCCACCTCGGCTCCCAACGCGAAATCTTCGTCGATGACTATCTCATCGACACGCTCCATCACGCCCGACAAGAACTCCACCATCCCGCCCCCCGGGAAATCGTCCTCCATACGGACCTCCCCTGGGAAGGCATCTACAGCGCCTACTTCACCGTCTTTCAAGACGGCCACACACTGCGGATGTATTACCGCGGCATGCCCGAGGCCAAGCACGACCTCAACAACGAGGTCACCTGCTACGCCGAGAGCACCGACGGCATCCACTGGACCAAACCCCAGCTCGGCCTCTTCGAAGTCCACGGCACCACCAACAACAACGTTGTCCTCGCCCATCACCGCGCATGCCATAACTTCGCCCCCTTCCTCGATGCCAACCCCAACACGCCACCCGCCCAAAAGTACAAGGCCGTCGGCGGCACCGGCGAACCCGGCCTGATCGCACTCTCCTCTCCCGACGCAATCCACTGGTCCGAAATCCAGTCCGCCCCCGTAATCACTGATGGCGCTTTCGATTCGCAAAACGTCGCCTTCTGGTCCCACACGGAACAACAATACGTCTGCTACTTTCGCGTCTTCCGCAACGGCATCCGCTGGATCGCTCGCACCACCTCCAAAAACTTCATCCACTGGACACATCCCGTCGACCTCACCACGGGGGATCAACCCGCCCAACACCTCTACACCAACCAAATCCTCCCCTACCACCGCACCCCACACATTTACCTGGGACTCCCCACCCGCTTCATGCCCGGCCGCCAAGCCCTCAGCCGTGAACAAACCTCGGCCCTCGGTACCAGCACCGCTTTCGATTTCCGTAACGACTGCGCCGATATCCTCCTGACCGCCACCCGTGGCAACTCCACCTTCACTCGCCACATGGAAGCCTTCATCCGCCCCGGACTCGACCCCAAAAACTGGACCTCACGCGCTAATTACGCAGCCTACGGAATAATCCAAACCTCCCCCGAAGAACTCTCCCTCTACGTCAATCACAACCTCGGCTACCCCAGCGCCCACGTCCGCCGCTATACCCTCCGCACCGACGGCTTCACCTCCATCTCCGCCCCCTACTCCGGCGGCACACTCCTCACAAAGCCCATCACGTTCAGCGGCTCGAAACTCGATATCAACTACTCCACCTCCGCCGCCGGCTCCATCCAGGTCGAAATCCAAAATCCCGATGGCACCCCCATCCCCAACTTCACGCTCGAGGATTGCCCCGAAATCATCGGCGACGAAATCCAGCGTACGGTCACCTGGAAATCCAACCCCTCCCTCGAACCACTCCAAAACCAACCCATCCGCCTCCTCTTCCACCTCTCCGACGCCAACCTCTTCTCGCTCCAGTTCCGCTAGTCGCCCCCCCTCAACAGAGCAAGTCACCGCGTCAAGGCCGCACCACATGATAGCAGTCGACAGCAGGACCCTCTAAACGCGTCACTCTCCCTCCCGCCCAAATCACTTCCACCTCATCCACACCCACGACCTCCCCCAACCCCACCAACACATCCCAAGGCTGCTGCGCCCGATGCAAATCGCCAGTCGTCACCACCCGCACCCATTCGCGTCCCCCACCCCGCACCACCACCCTCGCCCCCAAAACCGACACCCCATCCCCACCCCGTAATCTCAACCCCACCCAATGGCCCGCTGATGGCACTTTGTTCCGTAAAACCCGAACGGTCTGCCGCACCCTCGGCCATGCCTCAAAGGTCGTCACCACCAAATCCGATCGACCATCCCCATCCAAGTCCGCCGCCACCGCATTCCGCGAATCCTCCTCCACCCCCACCCCATATAACCAACCCGCCTCCACAAACTCCCGCCCCCCCACATTCAAAAACATCCGGTTCACCTCATACCCGCCATATGACTGACCGCGCCCACGCGTCCGACTAAACTTGCTCCCAAAATACGCCATCATCCCCACGTCATCCTCCGACGTCGCCACGTAAATGTCCGAGGTCCAAAACTCCGGCTCATAGTCCGTCACCGACTCCTTGGTTTCATGCCCGTTCGCAATCGCCAGATCCGGATATCCGTTGTTGTCAAAATCCGCCACTGCCGGACTCCAGGACCAACCCGAATGACTCACGCTCCCATTCAACCCCGTCTGCACATACCGCACCTCACCCCTCACTCCCTGATATAAACGATTGCCCCGCGTCATCCGCCCCCGCATCGCGTCCAACCCCTCAAACCCCGGACGGGTTAATCCCATCCCCTCCAAACGCAACGCCGTCGGACAATGCATCCCCGTCACAAAAACATCCAAACCACCATCCCCATCAAAGTCCGAAAACACATGCGCCATCCCAAAACCCCACGGCTCCTCAAACGCCCCCCTATAGTCGCTAAATCGCCCCCATCCCTCGTTCACAGAAAAGTCCACCCCCGCAAAAACACTCACCACCAACAAATCCACCAACCCATCCCCACTCAAATCCTGCAACGATGCACCATACCTCCGCCGAGGCCGCCGCGCCACTAAACCCGACCCCGCTGTCCCATCCCGAAAGACCCCACCCCCATCGTTGATCAGCAAGTAGGCCGGATACCCGTCGTTCGCATCGAAATACGGGGTCGGCATCTGCCCTCGCTCAAACGGCGGCTTATACTGCCCCAACCACAAGTCCAAATCCCCGTCCCCATCCACATCCCCACCCGTCAAAACCTGCCCATAACGGATCGGCTCCAACGCCTCCCAACCCAACCTCGCCTCACCCTCAAACCGCCCTGCATCACCCTTCACCCAATACAAACCCTCGCGCCGTAAATACACACAATCGGTCTCCCCATCCCCATCCGCATCCATCAATAACCCCGTAAAAATCAATCCCGGATCCCTCCCCATCAACTTCCCACCCCGATACCCACCCAACCCATCCGCCCGGTAAACCAAATTCCGCGCTAATAACAACACCTCCGACACACCGTCGCCCTCCAGGTCATGCACCAACACCGGATCAATAAAATGCGATTTCGGCGGTGGCTCCACCTCCTCCAACATCACCCGCTCAAACGGAATACCCCCATCACGCCAACACCACTCCAAACCGGAAAGATCCATCGAAGCCACCCCAACCGTCCCCTCCTCACCTCGCTCCCCCGACCACACCACCGCCATCTCACCCCGTAAACTCAAACGCCTCAGATCCCCCGTCCGCTCCAAAAATACCAACACCCAATACCGGCTCTCCGCCGCCAACCCATCCCCACCCGGACGAAACCCAACCTGCCGTAACTCCAACCGCTCCAGCTTCCACCCCCCCCGCTCCCACTCGCCCAACAAGCCCTTCACCCGCTCCCCGTCCAACAACTTTCCCTCGCCAACTCCCGCACAACGCCAAATTCCCGACAACACCTCCACCCCCGCACCCGCATCAGGAAAACTCACCGGAAAGCCCGCAAAATCCCGCAACAAACCCCAACGATCCTCCTCGCGATTAAACCGATCCCACAACACCTCCAGAGCCCGCCCATGCTCCCGCGCCTGTAACTCACTGCCCCATACTTCCTCAGCTACCCGACGCTCCTCCCCCTCCAACACAGCCACCCGCTCCGCCAGCACCCGAATCCCCGCCTCGCTGCTCAAATCAGCCCCCACCCCGCCACTACCCCCAGGTTGGCTTGGCCGTATCCCAACCCCACGCCACCACCAAGCCAACCCCAATAAAACCGCCACCCCAATCAACACCCCCAGACGGTTGCCAGCTCCGCGCCGCATCTCAAGTCAGCGGCTAATACCTAGCGCCGCGGAAACCACAACCGAATCTCGCGCTTCGCCGACGGGGCCGAATCCGAAGCATGCACCAAGTTGCTCAAAAATCGCTCATCCCCATTCGCCGCCTTGATCGAATCACAGCTGTAATCCCCACGAATCGTCCCCGCCGGCGCCACCAACGGATCCGTCGGCCCCGCCAACGCCCGCGCCTTCGCAATCGCATTCACCCCGTCAAACACCACCGCAATCACTTCCCGGCCAATCAAGAATGGAGCAGTCCGGTTATACGCACCCGCGTTCTTCTCCCTCAACTCCGCGTAGTGCGCCGCCACCAACGCCTTCGAAATCTTTACCCGCTGAATCGCCGCAATCCGCATCCCCGCCCGCTCAAACCGCGACAGAATCTCCCCACACAAATTGCGCTCCAAGGTGTCCGGTTTCAGCAAAATCAATGTCCGTTCGGTCGTTAACATGCGCGGAGTTAATCATAACACCGCCTAACTGCAAGTAGTGATCCCATCAACCAACAACTATCGTCTTCGCATTCGTAAACTCCCGAATCCCCAACAATCCCAACTCCCTTCCATACCCCGATGCCTTGATCCCCCCAAACGGCTGACGCGGATCCGACTTCACCTGCCCGTTCACCACACAACACCCCGCCTCCAATTGCATCGCCACTCGCTCCCCACGCTCACGGTCCCCACTGAACACCGCCGCCCCTAGACCATACTCCGATTGATTCGCCAACCGAATCGCTTCCTCCTCCCCTGCCACCGACACCACCGCCGCCACCGGCCCAAAGGTCTCCTCGTCAAAGACCGCCATCCCAGGCCTCACACCTCCCAACACCGTCGGCGGATAAAACGCCCCCACTCCTCCCGGCACCTCACCCCCCGATAAACACCGCGCCCCAGCACCCACACTCCTCACCACCTGGTCATGTAACCCATCCCTTAAATCCACCCGCGCCAACGGCCCCAAATCAGTCGCCGCGTCCAGCGGATCCCCCACCCGATACCGCCCCATCTCACCCACCAACAATCGCTCAAATTCATCCACCACAGAATCCACCACGATAAACCGCTTCGCCGCCACACAACTCTGCCCCGAGTTCACCAGCCTCGCCGCCGCACAAACCGCCGCCGCCGCCCCCAAATCCGCATCCTCCAACACCACATACGCATCACTCCCACCCAACTCCAAAACCAGCTTCAATAAATGCCTCCCCGCATCAGCAGCCAAAGACCGGCCCGCCTCCGTGCTCCCCGTCAACGCTACCCCCCGCACACCCCCATGCGCCAACACCTCCCCCACCCGATCCGACCCCACCACCAAGTTCTGAAACTCACCCCCACTTAAACCCGCCTCCCGAAAGATCTCCTCCAACACCAACCCGCAACCCATCACGTTGGATGCATGCTTCAACACCACGCAGTTCCCCGCCATCAAAGCCGGCACCGCACATCGAAACACCTGCCAAAATGGAAAATTCCACGGCATCACCGCCAAGACCACCCCCAGCGGCTGCCAACACACATAAGCCCTCCCGCCATCCGACTCCAATGCCTCCACCCCCAAAAAATCACCCGACCTCGCCGCAAAATATTCGCAAGCCCAAGCACACTTCTCCACCTCCGCCAACCCCTGCTTCACCGGCTTCCCCATCTCCTCCGCCATCAATCGCGCATACCCCCCAGCCCCAGCCCTCAACACCCCCGCCAACCTCCCCACCCGCTCCCCCCTCTCCCCGACAGATAACTTGCGCCACCCCACCTGTGCCCCCACCGCCACCTCCAACCTCCGCCGCACTTCACCCACACTGTAGGACTCAAAACGCCGCACCTCCTCACCCGTCGCCGGATTCATCGATCGCAATGCCATGCCCAAAATTATGCACCCTCCCCCCGCCAAACGTCAAAAACCTCACGCCCCATCCATCGCTCGAAAACCCATCAACCTCCTCAGAATCAGTATCGAAACAAAACTATGAAACCCAACCGCCACCCCCTCCGCCCTCCATCCCGCTTTGCACTCTCCCCTCTCCCTGCGTTCCGCCACCGCGGAACGCAATAGCCCTCCGCCCTCCGCCCTCCGCCCTCCGCCCTCCGCCCTCCGCCCTCCGCCCTCCGCCCTCCGCCCTCCGCCCTCCGCCCTCAGCCCTCAGCCCTCAGCCCTCAGCCCTCAGCCCTCAGCCCTCAGCCCTCAGCCCTCAGCCCTCAG
>JBJOII010000090.1:0-38704 GCA_046047235.1 Verrucomicrobiota bacterium
CCCTCGCCTCCTCCATGGTCGCAGGCTGGCACATAGAAGGCCCCTTCCTCTCCAATCAACCCGGATTCCACGGCGCCCACCCACCCGAATACACCGCCAATCCCTCACCCGATTCACTCAACGAAATCCGCCACATCACCCAACACGACCGCGTCCTCCTCACCCTCGCCCCGGAACGCAACTCCTCCACCGAATCCATCCAACACGCACGCAACCTCGGCTTCAAAATCAGCCTCGGCCACACAAACGCCACCAGCACCCAGCTCCAAGCCGCAATCGCCGCCGGAGCCTCCTGCTTCACCCACCTCGGCAACGCCTGCCCCCAAACACTCGACCGTCACGACAATATCCTCTGGCGCGTTCTCGATCACCTCATCCCCACCAGAAACACTTCAAAGCACCCTCACCAATTCAACGCCACGCTCATCCCCGATGGACACCATATCTCACCCGCTCTCTTCCGGATTATCCACGCCGCCAGCTCCCCGGGCCGCCTCATGTACACCTCCGACGCCATGGCCGGCGCAGGTGCCCCCCCAGGACCCGCCACTCTCGGACACCTGAAAATGGAAATCGGAATCGATGGCATCGCCCGCCAACCAGGCCAGACAAACTTCGCCGGCTCCACGCTCACACCAATCAATGGGGTCTTCCGCGCCAGCAGTATGCTCCAAAGCCCTTGGCACGAATGCTGGGAACGCTTCTCCACGCTGCCCGTAACCTGGATGAACCTCCCCCCTCATAACCTCCAACCCGGCCAACCCGCCTCCGCTTGCCTCGTCCAATTCACACAACCCAACGCCACACCCCGGCTAACGTCCGTCTTCCTAAACGGACAACAAACCCTCCAAAGCACCAAAGACCGCCGAAACTGAAATCCCCGCCAACCCGGCCCCAGACCTCAATACCTCAATGCGCTCTCCGCGCGGACGCCATACGCCCTCCACGGTAGGCCCCCACAATACCAAACACGGTAAACCGACGGCCGCAGCCAAATGCGTCACCCCCGAATCATGCCCCAGAAAACCACGACACCCCCGAAGTAGCCTCGACAACTCGACCAACCCCAGACTGCGCGCAACCTCGACCCGATCCCGCGGCAACCGCCCCGCCAACCGCTCCAGCCGATCCCCCTCAGCTTCCCCTCCCACCAATAAAAGCCGCTCCCCCCGCCGCTCCATAAATCGCTCCAGCAACTCCCCCCAAGACCCCTCCGGCCAGTTCTTCCGCTCACTGCCACTCCCCGGATGAACCGCCACACACCCGACCGCGCCCTTGCCCACGTCACCGCCCGCATTACCCCCAGTCAGACGCGGCACCGGATGCGCATCAAAAATGGCCAGCCTCTCCAACGGACTTAACAACACCTCCACCGCATGTCTGCCTCCCCCATCATCAGGCCGATGCGGCCCCGCCAAAAACTGCCCCTTAATGCACCGACGCACGTTCGTCTCAAAAATTGCGTCCGGATCAAAGAGATACGACACCACAACCTCCGCCCGCTCAAACACCGCCGCCAAACCCGTATCCAGCTTCCCTCGCGCAGCAAAAAAGCCCGCCAACGCGCGGGATTCAATCGGATAAAGCTGGTCCACATAACCCGCCTCCACCGCCAATTGCCCATACTGCGGATAGGCCATCAGCTCAATCACACACCCAGGAAACCGACCCCGCAATGCCGCCAAAACCGGCAGGGTCAAAATGAAATCTCCCAAAGCACCACCCCGAACCACCAGAATCCTCGCACCGCTACTGGATCGCCCCGTCTCCATCCCCCCCTCTACCCACGAAAAGCCGTCACGCCCAACACCAATACCGTAAACCCTAAAACCACCCTCACCACAACACCCGCACGCATCCTCCCCAGCGACTGCGTCCACCACTCCACCCAGTCCCTGAAACGATACGGCGATACCGTCAACCATATGCCCCCAACCACCAACACATAAGCCCAAACCACAACCAACAGCCGCCACTCGCTCTCAACCCACCGCGCCGAATCCACCATCACTTTCCCCAACAGCAAAAACAAAATCGCCATACCCCGCACCGCCAGAAAATCCCTCAGGTAAAAACACGCGCCCACCCCCACAGCAGTAAAACCCGCCATCAGAAACGGTTTGAACTTCGCAAAATCTGAAATGTTCTCGTTATACAGGTTCCACACAAACCACCCCGTGGCCATCAACATCAACACCGTACCCCAGAGCCCCGAACGCGAAAACTTACGCCACTCCTCCCGATACCGCTCAGGCCGCACAAGGCCATACACATGCAGCCCGCCATAACCACCACCCAGTAAAATCGACAACCAAAATAAACTCATCGCCGCTATCCTTCAGCCAGCACCGGCCGACCATACAAGGTAAATGTACCGCAAGAACCGATCTCCAAATCCACCAACTGCCCCACCTGATCCTCCCCACCCTCCCAAACCACAATCTTGTTCGACCGCGTCCGCCCCTCCAACCGAGAAGCATTCCTCCGACTCGGCCCCTCCACCAATACCTCCACCCGCTGCCCAACCATCGCCCGATACCGGGCCGCCCCACCCTCGTTCACTACCCCCAATAACCGCTGGTGCCGCTCCTCAATCACCCCCTGCTCCAATGCCCCAGGCATCCGCGCCGCAGGCGTGTCCTTCCGCGGCGAATACTTGAATACAAACGCCTGATCAAAACCAACCTCCCGCACCAAATCACACGTCTCCTCAAAATCAGCCTCCGTTTCCCCCGGAAACCCCACGATCAAGTCCGTGCTCAAACCAATGTCCGGCCGCACCCCGCGCAACCTCGAAATAATCCCCATAAAACGCTCCCGCGTATAACCCCGGTGCATCAACTGCAATACCCGGTCACTGCCACTCTGGACCGGCAAATGCGCATGCTCACATAACTTCGGCAACCGACCATACGCCTCGATCAAATCCTCCCCATACCCCTTCGGATGCGGAGCCGTAAACCGGATCCGCTCCAAACCCTCCACCCCGGAAACCGCATCCAGTAACTGCACAAAGGCCGATTTGCCTTCCAAACTCCCAATCTCCCGCCTCCCATAACTGGTCACAATCTGCCCCAACAAAGTCACCTCACGCACCCCACGCTCCACCAACTCCCGGCACTCCCCCACAATCTCCCCAATCGGCCGACTCCGCTCCCGGCCACGCGTCGACGGCACAATGCAAAAGGTACAAAACTGGTTGCACCCCTGCATAATGCTCACAAAAGCCGTCACCGATCTGTCATGACCCGCACCCCCAGGCAAATGCTCCGATAACCTCGACTCACTCCCAACCTCCAAATCCACGTCCACCACCGCCTCACTCCTAACCCCACCCAGCAAATCCCCCACGTAGTCCGCTACCCGATGCATCTTCTGCGTCCCCACCACCAAATCCACGTCCGGCAAACGATCCACCAACTCACTCCCGTGACTCTGCGCCATGCATCCCATCAAACCCAACACCCCGTTAGGACGGTGCTTCCGAAACATCCCCGTCACCGATTCCGCCTTGTTCAATGCCTTCTGCTCCGCCAAATCCCGCACGCTGCAGGTGTTCAACAAAACCACGTCAGCCTCACGCTCAGAACCAACCAGTTCATACCCCTTGGCCACCAGCTGCGCCGCAACAGCCTCGCTGTCACGCTCGTTCATCTGACAACCATACGTCTTGATGTAGACACTCGGCATCGGTAATACGCTCCCCGTCAGCGCTCGAAATCAGCTGAAATGAAAAACCGCTCCTCCCCTCGACTATTTCACCGTGTTGATCAAGGGCGCCAAACCCTGAATACGAACCTCAAGCCGGTCCCCCGACTCAATCGGACCAACTCCACTCGGCGTACCCGTCAGAATCACGTCCCCAGGCAACAAGGTCATGTTCGTCGAAATAAAACTCACCAAATGATAGCAGTTCACCAGTAACTGGCTGGTGTTGGAGTTCTGCCGCAGTTGCCCGTTCTGGAACAACTGAATCGTCAGATCATGCGGGTCAATCTTCGTCTCCACATACGGCCCCAATGGCGTGAATGTATCAAACGATTTGCACCGCGCCCATTGACTCTCCGAATTCTGAATGGTCCGGTCGCTGATGTCCTGCGCCGCCGTGTAACCAAAAATATATCGCGCCGCCGCCGCAGGCGTAACATTCCGAATCCTCCGGCCAATCACAACCGCCAGCTCCGCCTCAAAATCAGTCCGGTGCTGCGCAAAAGGCACCTCAATCTTCGCCCCATCAGGTATCAATGAGGTCGGGGCCTTCAACCAAAATAACGGATCCTTCGGCACTTCCTTGCCCGACTCCCGTGCATGATCCGCGTAGTTCAACCCCACCGCAATCACCTTGGTCGGCACCACCGGTACCAATGTCTTTACACCCCGGTGAGGCGTGGGTTTCTTGTCGTAAGAAGGCGAGCCGAAAACGTCTCCGTGCAGCCGGAACAGTTCCCCGTCCACGATCTTGGCGTGAAAGATGTCGTCTCCCTTCTGAAATCGGCCTATTGCTGCCATAAGCGGTGCTTTTCTATAGCAAACCAGACAATCGCATCGCAAGACGAAACATCACCACTTTCTAGGGAAATCACCCCCAGCCCCCCCTCGCCTCCAACTCCAACCCCCGTAACCCCAAATCTTTCTGAGTTGCCGCAGCACCAAACCAAGGCAATCTTTGGCGCGCCAGTACACGCAATCAGCCCATGGCAAGAATGTTCCCTAATTCGCATACACACCCGTCGAAAACCCGCCTCCCTCTCGCGCTAGCGCTGTGGACCGCATTAAACCTCTACCTACCCCACTGCCAGGCCGAGCTCCATTACAACCACCAGCAAGCCCAATTATCCGCCGATATCAACCGCCAACCTCTCCAGTCTGTTCTCGAGTCCCTATCCGAAGCCACCGGCTGGAGCATCCACGTCGACCCCTCCCTCACCCCACTCGTATCCACCCGATTCCAAAACCTCAAAATCACGGAAGCTCTCCGCCGGATCCTCGAAAGCCAAAGCTATTCCTGGATCGCCACCTCCAATGCCAACCCCAGCCTGTTCGTGTATGGCAGCTCACCCGCCGATGCCACCCTCAAAATCGCCCCGCACACCCCCCTGCTCCCGGAATCCCAAACCGCATCCGCCGAAAATCCCCAACCCCATGAACTCATCGTCCGCCTAACTGGCCCCGAGGCCACCAACATCCATGACCTCGCTGCATCCGTCGGAGCCAAAGTCACCGATACCGCCGGCTCCTTAAATGCCTACAAACTCGAGTTCGCAGATCAGGAATCCCTCGAAACTGCACGCAATTCGCTGCTAGACGACCCATCCGTAGCCGCCATCGAGTCCAACATCCAAATTTCCCCCCCTCAAACCACTACCCCATACGCCGGCAACCTCGGCGCCCAAACACGGCTCATCCCCAAGGCCGTTCCCAATGACCAGCAAATCGTCGTCGCAATCCTCGATACCCCCGTCTCCCAACCCTCCGCCGAACTCAACAACCTGCTGCTCCCCGCACTCAGTGTTGGTGATCCATCCAATCCACCCAGCGAAACGGTCTCCCACGGAACCGCCATGGCAGAAACGCTCTACTCCTCCCTCGCCTCTGCTTCAGACCCGGAAACCGGCACCCCCGTCAGAATACTCCCCATCGATATCTACGGGGGAAAGGAAGCCACCACCACATTCGACGTCCTCGATGGACTCCTGCTCGCCGCCGCCGGTGGTGCCCGAGTCATCAACCTCAGCCTCGGCGGCAATGAACCCAGCCCCATGCTGCAGGACGCCGTCCAGGCGCTCAGAGCCCAAGGCGTCATCGTCATCGCAGCCGCCGGAAATGAACCCACCACCAACCCCGTCTTCCCCGCCGCCTACCCCGAAGTCCTCGCTGTTACCGCGGCCGACCGAAGCGGCGATCTAGCCGACTACGCGAACCGCGGCGAGTTCATCGACTTGATCGCACCGGGCACCTCCGTGTTCAAGCACGACCAGCAAGCCTACCTCGGAACGGGAACCTCCTACGCCGCCGCCTACATCAGCGGACAAGCCGCTGCCTATTTCACCCAGCCCCAGGCGAATCCCGAAGCGGTAGATGCACTCCTGCGCCAACAGTTCGGCCTCCGCCAAAAACCAGGCCCACCATAGCAAACCCCGTCACCACAATCAGCCTCCCTTCACCGCAGGCCGCCAATCCAGCAGTACTAACTGCACAGTCGTGCGACCACGAAAGTGGTTCAACGCGGGCTCCACCGCCAAATCAAAATCGCCCTCAGCAAAAGGCTGACCTGCCCCCCCCCACCATACAACCAACGCCCGACTCCGCCCGTCCGTCACCTCAAAGCGCAAGTGGTTCCCCTGCTTGCCCATCACCCGCATCTCCCCAAAAAGCCGCAGGCCCGGAACAATAAACCGCGGACGAGGATTCCCCTGCCCGGTAGGCTCCAACCGCCCCAACCATTCCAATGTTTCCACGTTCAAAACACTCAGGGGCACGGAAGCGTCCAACTCCAACAACGGCTCCTCCCCCAGCCGCTCGGCGCACTTGCTGAAATCTTCCCGAAGCCGCATCCGCAAATCCTCCAACCGCCCCGGCCGGATCGTAAGCCCCCCCGCCATGGCATGCCCCCCACCCCGCTCTAGCAAATCCCCGCAGCGGGCCAACGCCTGCGCAAGGTCATAACCCTCCACACTCCGACCGGAACCGCGCAAAAACTCACCGTCACCACCCAGAATCAGAGCAGGACAATGAAACTCCTGCACGACCCGCGCCGCGACAATCCCCACCACACCAGGATGCCACGACGCATCACCCTCCACCACAACGTGGTCCATCCGCGAATCAAACCGGCCACGCAAACGCCCTAACACCTCCTCGCTGGTAGAACGCTCCAAAGACTGCCTCTCCCGGTTCTGGCTATCCAAATAATCCGCTAGTCGATTCGCCTCCGATTCCCCGGAACTCAAAAGCAACTCCACCGCCGGCCCGGCCGACCCCAACCTACCCGCCGCATTCAGCCTCGGCGCCAACTGAAACCCAATGTCCTGAGCCCCAACACGCGAGCCGACACCCGCCAAAGCCATCAATGCCCTCAACCCGGCGCGACGAGTCGCAGGCATCGCCCTCAGTCCCGCAGCAACCAGAATCCGGTTCTCTCCCGTCAAGGGTACCAAATCCGCCACGGTACCCAACGCCACTAAATCCAGTACACTCCGGAGATCAAAGTCGCCAAAACCATCATACTCAAGCTCCCTGCCACGCTTCACCAAACCATGAGCCAGCTTGAAAGCACACCCCACCGAGCACAAACCTCGGGCAGGATGATCCTCCACCCCCAACAACCAGGGATGAATACACGGGGTGTCCGGCCACCCCACTTTCCCCGGGTCGTGATGATCCAAAACCATTACCTCCACCCCACAAACCCGCTTTTGCGCAATCAACTCACCCGCATTCACACCACAGTCAATCGCCAACACCAAACCGCTGCTCCACACTCCCAATGCCCTCTCCAACGACTCAGCCGTCAAACCATACCCGTCATCCATCCGGTCCGGAATGCTCCATGCCACGTTCCAACCCAACGCACTTAAGACCTCCTGCAATAGCGCCGTTGATGAAACACCGTCGACATCATAATCCCCAAACAGCAGGACAGGCTCCCCAGCCCTCAAGGCCCTGAACAAACGGTCCACCATCGGAGCCATGCCCGGAAAATCAAACGGATCCGTGAGATCACGCAACCGGGGCTCCAAAAATAGCCTCGCCTGCTCCACCTGTACCACCCCACGCACCGCTAAACAGTCCGCTAACAATGCCGGCAACCCCAACTGAGCCACCTGCCCCCGCACCGCAGCATCCAAACCGTCACAACGAAGCGTCCATCGATACCGCATCAGTTGACACCCCCCCCGATCATTCCCGCCCCCCACCCCTCGCACTCAGCAAAGAAAACACCACCGCTAACGCCAGAATTCCCCCAACCACCAACATCGATACTCCAATCGGGATCTCAATCTGAAACCACCTCGGCTCTACACCAACCCTCGAATGTCCGGTCGCAATGTGCGGATCCATCAACATCTTCAAACCAATAAAAACCAACACAAACGACAACCCAACCTTCAGGTAGCGGAAGTATGCAATCGCCCCCGCCAACACAAAATACAAGGAGCGCAGACCCAGAATCGCAAAAACATTGGAGGTGAAGACAATGAAGGGTTCCCGCGTCACCCCGAAAATCGCCGGTATCGAATCCACCGCAAAAACCAGGTCCGTCGTCTCAACCATCACCAGCACCAAAGCCAAAGGAGTCAACACCCGACGACCGGATTGAATGGTCATGAACCGCTGCCCGTGAAAGTCCGAGGTAACCTTGCAAAAACTCCGGGCCAAACGCACAAACGGATTCTTGTCCGGCTCCACCCCCTCGTCCTTGCTGAACGCCATCTTGACCCCCGTGAAAACCAGAAAAGCCCCGAAGAAGTAAAGCACCCACTCAAAACGGGCTACCAAAGCCGCCCCTAAACCAATCATCACACCCCTCATCACGAATGCCCCCAATACACCCCAGAAAAGCACCCGATGCTGATACGCCAGCGGCACCCGGAAATACCCAAAGATCAGCGCAATAACGAAGACGTTGTCCATCGACAACGACAACTCAAGGATATAGCCCAATACGAACTTCTGAGCCGCGTCACGCCCCATCGCAGGAACCAGCGTCCCCGCAAAAACCATCGCCAGTGAGAACCATAACGAAGACCAACCCAGCGCCTCCTTAAAACAGACCTCCCGGGCCTGCCGGTGAAACACTCCCAGATCCAGCGCGAGAACGAAGCTGACAGCAACCAGAAAGGTGGCGTAATGCCACCACTCAATCTGGATGTAGGCCATCATGAACTGCCTCCATGGGCTGCAAAAGCGGTCAGTTCAAGGCCATATCGCACCAGGACAGCTCAAACCCGGGCAGTCGCCGCATTCTCCACCAATACCTGCGAGGCTAGTTTGGGACGATGCCCCTTGTGCCACCACAACACCAGCGCACCAGCGATGTAGATGCTCGAGTAGGTCCCGGTCAAAATACCCACCAGGAAGGTGAAGGCGAAGTCGTTGATCACCCCGCCGCCAAAGATGTAAAGCGACAGCGTCGAGAGAAAGACCGTGCCAGAGGTGATCACGGTACGAGAAAGGGTGCGGTTCAAGGCGTGGTTCATCAACTCCTTGAAGCTACCCCGCAGCCCCATCTTCAGATCCTCACGAATCCGGTCAAAAATGACAATCGTGTCGTTGATACTGAAACCAATAATCGTCAACACCGCAGCCACGATCGGCGCACTCAACTCCCTCCCAGAGAGGAAAAACACCCCCATCGTCATCAGCAAATCGTGAATCACCGCGACCACGGCACCCACAGCAAAGGAGAACTCATACCGGAACGCCACATACACCAGAATGCCAAACATCGCCAGCAGCGAGGCCATTATAGCCGATTTCTGGATCTCACTGCCAACCACAGGCCCCACCCGCTCCAACTGTATCCGCTGGAAACCCACAGCCGGGAAGGCCGCACTCAGCGCCTCCTCAACCTTGCCCCCCTGCTCAAATTGCGTGGTGATCTGAAGTGACTTGTTGCCCGTCGCCGGATCCCGCATGTACTGAATCATCGGCTCACCAATGTTGAGCGCATTCACCGTCGATCGCAGCTGATCCACACTCACTTCCTTCGAAACGTCGTAGCGCATCGTCAGACGATCGCCACCCGCAAAATCAACGCCAAAGATGTCGCTGCCCCTCATCACCCCATAACCCAAACCAACCACAATCAAACACCAGCTGGCAATGAACGCCGGCTTCGCATATCGCATGAAGTCCAGCTTTGTGCCCGAAATCAGCGACAGCATCTTCAACCCCTTCACCACCCCGGCATCAATCAACATGTCGAAAATCAACCGGGTCAGCACCAAAGCGGTAAACATGCTCACCACCACACCAATGGTCAGTGTCATACCAAAACCACGAACCGGCCCGGTTCCCAGCATGATCAAAATGCTTGAGGCAATTAAGGTCGTAACGTTGGAGTCAAAAATCGTGCTGAACGCACGCGCATACCCCGCAGCCACCGCGCCCCGAATCGATTTACCCGTCGCTAGCTCCTCCCGAATCCGCTCGTAAATCAGCACGTTCGCATCCACCGCCATACCAATCGTCAGCACAATGCCGGCAATACCTGGCAAGGTCAGGGTCACGTCAAACGAACACATCACCCCAATCAGTATGATCACGTTCACGAGCAAGGCCAAATTAGCCACCACACCAGCCAACAGGTAGTAAACCAGCATGAATACCGAAACCAAAACGCCACCAATGATCGTCGCCGTAATACCGCTCCGAATGGAGTCCCGCCCCAAAGAAGGATCCACTCCCCGCTCCTCAATAATCGACACCGGAGCCTCCAGAGGGTTCACCAGCACATTCGCCAATTCACCCGCCTCCCGCAAAGTGAAGCCACCCGAAATCTCAGAACTGCCCCCCATAATGCCCTGCCGAATCACCGGCGCAGAATAAAGTTCACCATCAAGAATAATCGCCAGCTGACGCCCCACATTCTGCGACGTCACTTCGCCAAAAATCCGCGCCCCGTCATTGTTGAAGTTCAACGAAATCTTCGGCTCACCGGATACGGGGTCAATGAAGACGTTGGCCCGCGTAACAAATTTCCCGGTCAGCTCGCGCCCCGCAGCATCCTTGACCGGCCTCCGCTCCACCAAGTATCGACGCAACGTCACCTGCCCGTCCTGATCCACCACCCGCTCGATCATGTTGGTGTAACCAATCGCAGCCGTCCCACGACTAACCATCTCGCTGCTGTTCTGATGCACCAGCCGGAACTCAAGAAAGGCCGCCTTCTGAATCTGGGACTTCGCACTCTCCTTCTCCTCCTCCGTCAAACCCGGAAGCTGAATCAAAATCCGGTTCTCACCCATCGGCTGAATGATGGGCTCCGCCACACCAAAACGGTCCACCCGCTTGCGCAACACCTCCACTGCCTGCTCCAACGCACGGTCCTTGGCCGCCGCCTGCGCAAGCTGGTTCGTGTCCATCTCCACCAGAAAACTCGTGCCACCCTGCAAGTCCAAGCCCAGCTTGATCTTGCCCGCCGACCGGCTCTGCAGCACATGCAGGATAGCCGCCGTCCGATCCTCCGGCTTCTCCTTGCTCACCGAAACATCCGGAAAATACGGCTCAATGTCCGAATTCCCAACCGCCTCCATCAAGGCAGCAAAGGGCCGCGTCGGATACTTCTCCTCCAACGACCGCGCACCCGCAACAATGGCAGCAAAATTGGTGTCCCCAGCCTGCACCACCGCAGCCTGCTCAAATTCATCAACAAGATTCTTCCCAGTCGGGGGCATGGTCTCCCAAATCGACCACGCCATCATAAATACGACCAGAAACCACCAGAACGACCGGTTCTTCATGGGATTAATTCGCTTTCGCTTCGCTGCCTGCCCTCTCAACCACTTCGGAAACAGCCGACTTAACCACTTCCAGCTTCGTCTCCGCCGACCGAATCGCCACGGTGCGATCCTTTACACTCACGACCACCCCCAATACTCCCCCGTTGGTCAAAACCTTGTCCCCAGGCTTCAGCGTCTTCAGTAACGCTGCATGCTCCTTCGCCTTCTTCTGCTGTGGCCGAATCATCAGGAAATACATCACTACAAAAAAGAAGATGATCGTCCCCAACATCTGCAGCATCTGCCCCGTCGGGTTGGGCTGCGTGCCGTCAACCGGCGGACGTCCCATCATCCCCACCACACCATAAAAAGTCTTAAAAACCATAGGTCCTAATCAAAAGAGACGAAGAAACTAGGTGTGAGCCCCTTCAATGGCAAGTGTTTAAATACCACACCAGCTTGCACCTAAATCCCAAAGAAATAGCCCGGGACCTCAAGGCCCCGGGCCATCACCACAACCCAGCCCAGCAAATCACTTCACCCCTGCTCGCCCTGCTCCACCGTCTCCAATGTCGCCGCAAACCGACGCAGCCGATCCTGAACCCGCAACCGCTCAGTCTGTAATTGTCGCTCCAACTCCACACACCGGGCTGAACGCTCCTCCAAAGCCTGCCTGACCTCGCTCAACTCCACATCCGCCACCTCGCCCTCAACCCTCTTCCCACCCTCCAGTTCGGTCCAAGCCTTCTGCAACTCCTGCTCCAGTTCGCTCTTCTCAAAACTTACCTGCAAGACCTGCTTCCTCAGCTCCTGCAGCTCGATCTGCTGCGACTGAACCTCTTCAAGTGACTCCGCCCGCTTCCTCACCAGCTCCTCCACCTGCCGCCCCACCCCAAGCATCGAAGCCGCATACTCCTCCGCCTGCCTCGCTACCTGCCCCCGCACCTCCAATAGCTCCGCATCCAAAGCCCTCCGAGCCCCAAGGCTCTGCCCCAATTCGCGATCCAAACGCAGCAACTCCTCACGGCTCGCAGCAGCCTTCCTCTCAAATTCCTCCCGCATGGCCCCCACACCAGCCTCCAACTCAACGCACTTGGCCAGAACCTTCTCGTGCTCTTCAACCCCCACCGCCCCACCACTCGCTCCCTCCCGCTTCAAAACTCTCAACTCCTCCACTAAATCAGCCTGCCGACGCTGCAACTCCTCCCGCTCCCCGGCAAAACTCTCAGCCGCACGCCTCGCCTCAGACTCAACCACCTGCCGCCTCTCGTTCGCCTTCGCCATCGCCTGCCCCACCTCCCGCAGCTTCACTCGGGCTTCCTCCAACTCCGCCCGATACTTTGATTCAGCCTCTCTCAAGCGATCCCGCTCCAAGCCCAACTCCGACCGCACACCCTCGAGCTGCCTGGCATGCTTGCCCGCCTGACTTTCCAACTCCTGCCGCACCTTGCGCAAATCGTCCTCAACCTTGCTGCGAAATGAAGTCACCGATTGCAACCGGTCCGCCGCACTGCACAGCTCCTCCGCCTGCTCCTTCAGCTTCCGGTCGTAATCAGCCTTCTCCTGCTCAGCCTCAACCCTCAACGCCTCCAGCTTCCGCTCCAACTCCTGACGCGCCTCCTGCTCCCGAATCACCGCATCACCCGCGCGACTCAACTCCCCGTGCATCGCATCCATCTCCTGCCCGTGCCGCTGCATGAGCTCCTCCAGCTCCTGCTCATGAAAGAAGGCACCCATAAACCTCTCCCCAACGTCCAACCGCAGCTTGGCCGCCACCACGTCAAACGGCTTGGGCAAAAAGTCGTTCGCCCCAACTCCCAATATCGAATGCACCTCTCGCTTCACGGAAGCAGCATACGCAAGCATCACATAACTCTTCCCCCCACCCTCCTGCGCCCGCAACCAACGACAAAATTGTATCCCGTCCATCCCCGGCAAATCCTCAGCCACAAAAACCAAGGGATAAAACTCCTTCTTGTACGCCAGAATCGCCTGCTCTGCGTTCTCAAAACAAACGGTCTCGTGACCGCGCTCACCCAAAAGTCTAGCCAGCACACACTGGCTCATCAGGTCACTCTCAACAATCAACGCTTTCATGGCAAAACGACTCTCTTCTCAATCTCTCCAATAAACCTATCCCCCAGCCAAGACAGCCCTGACCCATTTTGAGCCACAACAAGCACCCGCATACCCCGCTCCCCTCACCCTTCTGTCCCGGACAACCACTCTTGCACCCTGTAGCAGTGGGAATGCCATGAAGAACCGACGTTTGACGTAGCCGAAAGCACCCAAGGAAGCCTACCCGAAAAACACCTCCCCCCCTCAAACCGACCTAACCCCGCGGAATGCGCACCTCAACCGTGGTCCCCTGCCTCACATCACTTCGCAAATCAAGCCGCCCCCCATGCAATTCAGCCAGCCGCTTCGCGACCACTAGCCCCAAACCTGAACCCTGCTGCTCATAAAACCGCCGCTCAAACTGCATGTAAGCACCAACCTCAACAATGTGCTCCGGCTTCATGCCCCGCCCCCGATCCATCACCTTCAATACCCCCCACCCATCCTCCAAACCCACCACCACCCTAACCTCCTGCCCCAGATCAGAAAACTTAAAGGCGTTGTCCACCAACTCCTCCACCACCTTCGTCCAATACTCCTCGTGCACCCGAACCTCAACCTCCACCACCTCCAGAACCAAATCCCCCGCCCGACCCACCCGATCCGCAATCGCCCGACTCACCCGCTCAACCACTACCCCCAAGTCCATCGATGAAGCACCCCGCAAAATCGCCTTCGAATCCTCCCCCTGAACCTGAAACTGCGCCACCAATAGGAAATTCTGAATCAACCTGTGCAACCGCTCCGCTGACTCCCGGATCGCGGCAGCCATCGACTCCACCTCGCCCTCACCCAAATCTGATATCCCTGAGGCCAATAAATCCGCAAACCCCAGAATCCCATTCAGGGGCGTCAAAAGCTCATGTGGAAGCGACAACGTTATGTTGGCCCGCAAATCAGCCAGCTGCTTCGTCGCCTGCTCACTCAACGTCCGCTGCTTTCGTAACCGCGCCTCCACTGCACCAGTCAGCTCATCTAACCTAAAAGGCTTGGGCAAATAATCATCCGCCCCCAACTCCATCCCCTGCCGCATCCCCGCCGTGTCCGCCTGCCCCGTCATCAAGATCACCGGCGTCGTCGCCGTCAGAAGATTCTTCCGCAAAGCCCGCAGCGTCGCATACCCGTCCATCCCCTCCATCCGCACATCACACAAAATCAAATCCGGCAGAAAACGCATCGCCGCCTCCACCCCGGTGCTCCCGTCATCCGCCTCCTCCACCTCATAACCCGCCTTCACCAAAGCCAGCTGGACCAGCTCGCGCAGCGCATCATCATCATCAATCACCAGTATCTTGGTCATCGCTTCGCTCCCGACCTCAGCCACCTAAATCACCCACAACTGCCCAAAAACCAATATCCTGCCCGCTCTCATAACAATAAGCTCCCCCCCCAGCAAGCCGCGTAATGGACCTTTTCTCCACCAAACCAAATATCCCTAAGAAACAGGCTTGCGACCCCAGCTCCCACCCGCTACCTTCCCAGACCTTTCGCCGGTCTTGGCAAGGCCCGATTCATACCACAATCGAGCCCTAACCAAGCCAGCCCGGGTTGGTAGCTCAGCGGTAGAGCAGCGGCCTTTTAAGCCGTTGGTCGTGGGTTCGAATCCCACCCAACCCACCACTTCGCTGATCCAGCCCCCCACACTAGGTCCATCTCTCCACTCGCTTTCATCCGCAGTCGGATCCCCCCCTTCACAATCACTTCAGCCCCGAAGCGGACTCGCCTGCCCGATCTCACCTTCCGGGGCCCAATACAGGTGGGCCTCCCTGGCCTGCGCTCCAGTGTCCACAACCTGCGCTGAAGCTGGCACGCACAGGGACAGCCCAAAGGCCGAGGGTAGATCCGTGTGGACCTACACAACCCGCGTGAACAGGCACTAATACGATATTCGTATCCGAAAACATAAACCCGCTATCCTGCTCCACATCAGCTATTTACGAACTGCAAGGCTCACTCGATCCCGTCTCCAGGAAATCTTGGCACACACGGTGCGATGTGTCCGAAGCGAATTGAAACTGGAGCACATGAAGTCGTTCAAATCACGTCCCGCCAATCGTAAGTCCCGCCTCCAAATAGGCATGACTCTCATCGAGGTCCTCCTCGCTACATCCGGCCTCTCCATCATTCTGGTAACTCTCTACGTCGCACTCAGCCAAGGGTTCGCCGTGATCCAAACCGCCCGCGAAAACCTCCGGGCCGGCCAGATCCTCCAGGAGAAAATGGAAACGATGCGGGTCTACAACTGGGACCAGATCACCGCTCCCAATGTCATCCCCACCAAGTTTGTCGAGCCCTTCTACGCTGTCGGCGGCATCCAAGCCAACGGCCCTGATTACTACGGAACCGTCACCATCTCCAACGCATTCCCCGTAGGCTCCGCCAGCTACAGCGAGCAGCTCAAATGGGTCATCGTCAAGGTCCAATGGGAATCCGGAAACATCACCCGCGAACGGGAAATGCGAACGCTCGTCTCCGAGTTCGGTCTCCAAAGCTACATCTACTGATCACAACCCCACCCCAAACACGACCATGAACACCAGACCCTCAACAGGCAGAAGGCCCGCAAACGCCTTCTCGCTCATGGAATTGCTCATCGCCGTCAGCATTAGCAGCATGCTCATGATCGCTATCCTCAGCGTCATGTTCTTCACGGCCAGAAGCTACGCGGCCATGGTCAATTACGTGGACCTCGATAGCTTCAGCCGTAACGCCCTCGACAGCATGACCAGCGAAATTCGCGAAGCCGATTGCCTCCTCGATGGCACCGCCAACAGCATGCGCTTCCAATTCAGCAACGCCACCAACGCCCAAACCTGGACGGTCGATTATGTCTACAATCCTGAAGCCCGCACTCTGACTCGCATCCAGGAAGGGCTCGAACCGAAAGTCATGCTTGAGGAATGTAATTTCCTCGAACTGAACTACTTCAAACGGAACCCATCCACGAATGAGTTCGACCTGTTCAGCACCGCCACCCCGCCTCTCGTCAACCCCCAGGAATGTAAAGCCATCCAGCTCAGCTGGGTCTGCTCCCGCGATATCATGCAACGCCCGGTCAATACCGAAAGCGTCCAGTCCGCCAGAGTCGTCATCCGTAAAAAGTAAAACCCAAGGAACCCAAGCCGTATGAAACTAAAACCCAAACACCCAAAACAGGAAGAGCAGGGCGGAGCCCTCACGGTAGCCCTCCTCTCCACCATGATCATCGGAGTCTCGATCGGGAGCTACCTCTCCCTCATCGGCACCCAAAACATGTCCACCATGCGTTCCCTTAGCTGGAACTCCGCTCTCCCCGCAGCCGAAGCCGGCGTCGAGGAAGCCCTCACCCACCTCCGCTATAACGGCGTTTCCAACCTCTCAGAAGATGGCTGGACCATGAAATCCGACGGCTGGTACCAGAAATGCGCCAGCCTCGGCGGAGCTTCCGCCTACGTCGTACGCATCCAACCCTCCGAGCCTCCCATCATCCTGGCAACCGGTATCGCCCGCGCACCCTATGGCCCCTCCACCATCGAACCCACCGAGGCCGGTATCCTCGGGGCCGCCATCGATAACAAAAACTTCGTCCAACGCACGGTGCGCATCGAAACCGTCCCGGATATCACACCCTTTAAACAGGCCGTGGTCGCACAACAGGCCCTCGACATCCAGGGCAACCGCATGACCACCGACAGCTTCGACTCGTCATCCAGTTCGTACAGCAGCAATGGATGCTACGACCGCACAAAAAACAAAGACTGCGGCGATGTCGTCGCCCACGACGGCGTAAGGGATAGCCGCGACTGCGGCGAAGCCGAAATCATGGGCCGCGTCTCCACCGGACATTGTGCCGAAGTCGAAGTCGGCGACCGCGGATGCGTCGGCGATAAAGACTGGGTCGAGAATGACCGCCGCGGAATTCAGGACGGCAAGCGCTGCTCAGACCTGAATGTGGCTTTCCCCAAAATTGAAAAACCCTTTGAATACGGCAAATTACCCCGCCGCAAAACCGACACCGATGGACGCGAATGGGATTGTGTGTTCGAGGACGGTGATTACCGCGTCGACAAAATCTGCGGCAAGGTCAAGGTCGAAGGCAACTGTCGCATCTACTGCGAAGGCGATGTCGACCTCGATGAATTCCGGGGCGATTGCCTTGAGATCTGCGAGAACGCCAAGGTCGAACTCTACGTCAACGGCGAGAAAGCCGACTTCGGCAAGAAATGCGTCAAAAACAAAACGGAGAAGGCGTCCAGCTTCAAAGTGTATGGCACCGAATCGAACAAATGCGTCAAACTCTCAGGTGATGGTCGCCTGGCTGCCGCCGTCTACGCCCCCGAGGCAGAAATTGAACTCGGGTGCTCCTCCAGCCGCTATGACCGCGATGATGATGACGATGACGACCGCTATGACCGCGATGATGATGACGATGACGACCGCTGGGATCGCAAAGAGGAGTTCGTCGGCTCCTGCGTCGGGAAAAGCGTAAAACTCAACTCCGATTGCGAAGTCCACTACGACGAATCACTCTCCCGCGAGAAGGATAACAACAATAGCTGCACCGGCTACACCCCCACCGGCTATAAGCAGCTCTCCAAGGACACCAAACTCCCGAAAAGCTGCTACGAAGACGTCGAAGTGAAACAATACGCCCGCAACCGCTAAATCGGCTGCCAGAACCACCCCTCGTCCAATCATCAATCCCGGAGCCAGGATGCAAGTCCCAGCTCCGGGATTTCCCATTTCCGCCTCCAACCACCAAAGAAACGTTGAATTCACTCCCCCTCCCACACCAATCTCCCCACCCCAATAGCTCACTCGCGTGACCGAAGTCATCCAAGTCAACACAGCCCAAGCCTTCAACCTCGCCGTCGAAGCAGCCTCCCAACTCCTGTCTGCAGGACACGTCGTGGCCCTCCCCACCGAAACGGTCTATGGGCTCGCCGCCAATGCCCTCCATCCCAAAGCCATAGAGAAGATCTTCCGCATCAAAGGCCGCCCCGCCCATAACCCCGTCATCGTCCACGTCTCCAGCATCAAGATGGCCCGCGAATGCGCCAATTCATGGCCCACCTCCGCACAAAAACTCGCCGACGCCTTCTGGCCAGGCCCCCTAACCCTGGTCCTCCCCAAATCCCCCACCATCCCGGACCCCATCACCGCTGGCGGCAATACCGTGGGCCTCCGCTGGCCCTCCCACCCGCTCATGCAAGCCGTCATCCAAAAATGCGGTTTCCCCCTCGCTGCCCCCAGCGCCAACCTTTCCACCCAAACCTCCCCTACCCAAGCCACCCACGTAATCCAGTCCCTGAACGGTAAAATCCCCCTCGTCGTCGATGCCGGCCCCTGCAACGTCGGAATCGAATCCACGGTCATCGACCTCACGGTCTCCCCCCCGCAAATCCTCCGCCCCGGCATGATCCACGCCGAAGCCATCAAGACAGTCCTCGGTGAACTCCCAACACCCAACCCAACACAAACCTCCGAAACAGCACGCAGCCCCGGCCTCATGGACCGTCACTACGCCCCCAGCTCACCGATACTCCTGGCCTCCTGGAAAGACGAACCCGACCTCCTCCAGCAAATCCACCACTCCCTCCCCACCCGAACTTCAACCCCGCCACACCAACCCCTCCCACCCACCTGCGTCATTTCCGACCGCCTCCGCCGCGCCGCCACCCCACCCGCCCCAAACCCATAGCAATCCTAGGATTGCCAGATCGCGGCACGCCGTTATATTGCCACGCCGTTTTTGCAGGTGTCCGGACCGCGTAGCTCTAACCCCGATACACCCGCTGACATTTACCTATGCAGATACTGAAGGTCGCTTTCATCATCCTGGAGGTCGTACTCCTCTTTAACCTCCTCATCCTCGTCCACGAACTGGGACACTTCCTCGCCGCCCGCTGGCGCGGCCTTAAGGTGGAAAAATTCGCCATCTGGTTCGGTAAACCCCTCTGGCAGAAAAAGATCAACGGCGTAGTCTACGCCCTCGGATCCATCCCCGCCGGCGGCTTCGTCGCCCTCCCCCAAATGGCCCCCATGGAAGCCATCGAAGGCAAATCCGACGAACCCCAGGAAGACCTCCCCCCCATCTCTACTCTCGATAAAATCATCGTCGCCTTCGCCGGACCGCTCTTCAGCTTCTCCCTCGCCATCCTCTTCGCCTTCATCGTCTACGGCGTCGGACGCCCCGTCAGTGAAGCCGAAACCACCACCACCGTCGGTTACGTCTACCCCGACTCCCCCGCAGCCAAAGCCGGCATCCTCCCAGGTGACAAAATCACCAAGGTCGACGGCTACCCGGTAACCCGCTTCGGCGGTATCGGCGATAGTATCACCTGGCGCGTGGTCTCCAGCACCGGAGATACCATCCCCATCGAACTCGAACGCAACGGCCAAACTGTCCAACTCGACTCGGGATTCGTGCGCGAAGAAACCAAAGTCTACGAACGCAGCTCCCTCAGACAAATCCGCATCGAACCCAAAAAGACCCCGCTCGTCGCCAAGGTCATGCCCGATAGCCCCGCAGCCACCGCAGGTATCCGACCCAATGACGTCATCCTCGAAGTCGACGGAACCCCCCTCCTCTCCCCCGCTGCCCTCGGCGACTACGTCCAGAAAGCCGGCGAAGGACAACCCGTCACTCTCAAAATCGAACGCGGCAAGGAAACTCTCACCACCCAGGTCACCGCACAAAAACCCGTCTACCCCGACGATGTGCCCGAAGACCAGCAACGTGCCCTCATCGGAATCCAGTGGGAACTCAGCGGCCGCTACTCTGTCGACCACCCCGGCCCCATGAAACAAATCTCCGCCAGCGTCATGGCGATGGTGAATACTTTCCAAGCCCTCTTTACCCCAAAATCGGATGTCAAGGCCGAGCACCTTTCCGGATTCGTCGGCATCATGCGTATTTATTACATGCTCTTCGCCGACGAAAACGGCTGGCGCCAAGCCCTGTGGTTTAGCGTCATCCTCAATGTCAACCTCGCCCTCCTCAACCTCCTGCCCATCCCCGTCCTCGACGGCGGCCATATCCTGCTCGCCCTCATCGAAGGCGCCCGACGTAAACCCATCCACCACCGAACTCTCTCCATCCTCCAAAGCGCCTGCGCCTTCCTCATTATCGGATATATGCTCTACGTCACGGTCTTCGACGTACAAGACCTCCCGTGGAAAGGCTCCTCCACCGAAAAAATCCACTTCACACCCCAACAAAATCCCTCGGCTACACCCCCCTCCCAATAACCCCCTGCCCCCACTCCCATCACTCCAGGTAGTGTCCCAAAGCCCACCATGAGCTACTGCCCATCCCCCTACGCCTTTGCCCGCAGACTCACCCGCGAAGTCGTCGTCGGTAACCCACAAAACGGAGGCGTTACCATCGGAGGCCACCACCCCATCGTCGTCCAGTCCATGATCACCTGCGACACCATGGACACCGACCTCTGCGTCAAGGAATCCCTCGAACTCGTCGCCGCAGGCTCCCAACTCGTCCGCATCACAGCCCCCACGGTCAAAGACGCCGCTAACCTCCAACATATCGTCCAAAAACTCAGGGACCAAAACTGCCACGTCCCCATCGTCGCCGATATCCACTTCAAACCCGAAGCCGCCCTCGAAGCCGCCAAATGGGTCGAGAAAATCCGCGTCAACCCCGGCAACTATGCCGACAAAAAGAAGTTCGCCATACGCGAATACACCGACGACCAATACAACGCTGAACTCAAACGCATCGACGAGGAATTTTCCCCCCTCGTCATACTGTGTAAAAATCTGGGCCGTGCCATGCGCATCGGCACCAACCACGGTTCGCTCAGCGACCGGATCATGAACCGCTACGGGGATACCCCCGAAGGCATGGTCGAAAGTGCCCTCGAATTCGCCCGGATCGCCAGACGCCACGATTACCACAACTTCGTGTTCTCCATGAAAGCGAGCAACCCGAAGATCATGATCGAATGCTACCGACTCCTCGTCAGCAAGCTCAACCAACTCGGACCCGATTGGAATTACCCCATCCACCTCGGCGTCACCGAAGCCGGTGAAGGCGAAGACGGCCGCATCAAAAGCGCCATCGGTATCGGCTCACTCCTCGCCGACGGCCTCGGCGATACTATCCGGGTCTCACTCACCGAAGACTCCCCCAGAGAAATCCCCGTCTGCCTCGAACTCCTCCAACAAGTCGCCAATCTCACATCCCCCTCCAACCCCACCAGCCAACCCCCCACCCAAAAACCTTTCGACCCCTACCACTACGCCCGCCGACCCACCCCCGAAATACCCCTCTCAGATTCAATCGCCTGCGGCGCCGAACAAACCATCCGCGTCGTCACCCTGAAAAACCACTTCGACGCCATCACCCCAAAACTACGACCCACCGATGACGTACGACCCGAAGCCGTCTACGAAGATCTCAATGTCCTCGAAGTCGATCCTTCCACCCCCTTCGAAATCCCCTGTGAAACCCAGTTGATCACGGTTGCCGACAACACCCCTCTCCCCACCATCACCGCATTCCGGCTCCTCGCTGCACGCCTCAAGGACCTCGGCCGCAATAACCCCATCCTCCTCAAAGACCAACTCCATAACCGCCAGGATACACCCAATAACCTCGGCTCCATGATCCGCGCCTCGGTCACCATAGGATCCCTCCTCGCCGATGGCATCGGAGATGCCATCTTCCTCCGCGCTGAACCCACCCCCGGACCCGCCCTCAGACTCGCCTACAATATCCTCCAAGCCGGCGGCTGCCGTAGCTTCAAAACCGATTACGTCGCCTGCCCCAGCTGCGGCCGAACTCTCTTCAACCTCCAAACCGTCACCGCCCACATCAAAGCACGCACCGACCACCTCAAAGGAGTCAAAATCGCCATCATGGGCTGCATCGTCAATGGCCCCGGCGAAATGGCCGATGCCGACTTCGGCTACGTCGGAGGTGCCCCCGGGAAAATCAACCTCTACATCGGAAAAACCCCAGTGAAATTCAATATTCCCGAAGCAGAAGCTGTCGATCGACTGGTCGACCTCATCCGCGAACACGGAAAATGGGTCGACCGCACCGAGGATTGACAATTCCCCCCATCCGGTCTCTCTGGGAGCCATGACCTCCCGCCAACGGGTCCTCACCGCCCTCCAACACCAACAACCCGACCGTACCCCCATCGACCTCTCCGGTCACCGCTCGTCAGGAATCAGCGCCCTCGCCTACTCCCACCTCCGAAATTACCTCGGCCTCCCCCAACGCCCCATCCGCGTCTACGATGTCATCCAGCAACTCGCTATCGTCGACGATGACCTGCTCGACCGCTTCCACGTCGATACAATCGAACTCGGCCGTGCCTTCGCCCTCGAAGACTCCTGGTGGCACGAATGGGAACTTCCCGACGGCACCACCTGCCTCATCCCCTCCTGGGTCAAACCCGTCAAACATCAGGGCGAATGGATCCTCCAATCCAAAACCGGTAACACCACCGCCCGTATGCCCCCAGGCGTCCTCTACTTCGAACAAACCCAATACCCCTTCTCCCAAAAAGCCGATATCGACCACCTCGAGGACTACTTCGACGAAGTCATGTGGACCAGCATCACCTCACCCCCGGGCCCTATCGCCACCGGTCCCAACCGCCTCCAGACTCTCGCCAACGGAGCCGCAGCCCTGAGACAGTCCTCCAACCGCGCCATCCTCGCCCTCTTCGGCGGTAACCTCCTCGAAATGGGCCAGTTCTTCTACCGCAACGATAACTTCCTACTCCTCCTCGCCGCCAACCCCACCGAAGCCCACCAGTTCCTCGACAAAATCACCGAAATCCACCTCCGCAACCTCAAGGACTTCCTCCAAACCGTCGGCCCCCACATCGATATCCTCGTCTTCGGCGATGACTTCGGCATGCAACACGGCCCACAAATCTCACCACGCATGTACCAGGAATTCTTCCAGCCCAGACAAAAAGCCATGTGGGACCTCACCCGCCAACTGGCACCCCATATCAATATCCAACTCCACTGCTGCGGGGGCGTCCGCCCTCTCCTCCAAGGCTTCATCCAAGCCGGCCTCCAGTCCATCAACCCAGTGCAAATCACCTGCCGCGGCATGAACCCAGCCGAACTGAAATCCGAGTTCGGTAAAGACCTCACGTTCTGGGGCGGCGGCTGCAATACCCGAGACGTCCTCTCCAACGCCTCACCCACCGAAATCCGCGAACATGTCCTCCAGCTCAACACCATCTGGAACCAAAACGGCGGCCACGTCTTCCAACAAGTCCACAATATCCTCGCCGATGTACCCCCCGCGAACGTGGTCGCCATGTACGATGCCATAGCCGAAACCCGATAGCACCCCTCATACCCCAAGAAATCCAACCCGGTAAACTTACCCCGCCTCCGGGAATTCCACCTCCTCACAACGCCTCCCCGCAAACCGACACGAACTCCGATACCCCACAGCCCGCGCCAACTCCAACGCCAAACCAAAATCCGCCCCAACCTCCTCAGGCGCATGCGCGTCGGATCCAAACGTGATCTTTACCCCCTGCCGGAACGCCACCCCCAAAATCGACCGCGACGGATATATCTCCCGACAATCCTTCCTCAACCCCGCCGTGTTCAACTCCACCGCTACCCCCGACCGCGCCGCCACCCCAAAAACCCGCTCGTAATGGGGCAAAATCTCGTCCGTCGGAAAATGACCAAACTTCTTCGGCAAATCGACGTGCCCCAAAATCTCAAATAACCCACTGCTCGCCGCCATCTCCAGTAACTCCACATACCGACGCCATACCTCCCCCGTGTCCCGCCCCCTCCACTGCGAAAGCTTGCCCGGATTATCAATGTCCCACCCCGCCTCCAAATAATGCACCGACCCGATAAAATAATCCCACGGATGCCTCGTCGCTAACTCCCGAATCCACCCCTCATGCCCAGGAATGTAATCCACCTCCAATGCCAAGCGAATCACCATCCCCGGATACCTCCGGCGCGCCTCCTCAACCTTCGCCACATACTGATCCAACTGCCCCAAATACATCCGCCACTCATCAAAATCATCCTCCAACATTGGCGAATGATCAGAAAAACCCATCTCCCCTAACCCCAATTCCTCCGCCCGCTTGACATATTCCCACGGCTCCCCCCGCGCATGCCGACATAAAGGAGTGTGCATATGATAATCCGCCAGTAGCTTCATGCCCCAACTACACGCCAAATAACCCCAAAACGGAAGCGCGTTCCCCCAAAACAACCCCCCACCCACCTCCACCCCACAGGGCTTTCGGCTTGACGGAACCAAATAAGGACCTACGCTCAACAGCATTCTTAGACGATTGCTGGCCTAGGCCAGTGCGACCAAGTCGGGGATTATGTCTTCCGGCTTTTTTGTTCCCCACGTGGGACAAGCGAACGAGACATGAACGCTGAGTTTCTGGCCATTCTTGAATTTTGGGAACGTGAGAAGGGAATCCAAAAAGACGTGCTAATCAACGCCGTCGAGGAAGCCCTGCTCTCCGCTGCCAAAAAAGCCGTAGGTCCCGCACGCGACCTGCGGGTAAGCATCGACCCTAAGTCAGGCGATATCAAAGCCTTCGCCCGACTCGTCGTCGCAGAAAAGGTCATCTCCAAACACGACCAAATCTCCGTCTTCGACGCCCGCCGCATCAAACCCGAAGCCCAGCCCGGCGACGAAGTCGAAAAAGAAGTCACCCCCGCTAACTTCGGCCGCATCGCCTCTCAAAACGCCAAACAGGCCCTAATGCAGCATATCCGCCGCGCCGAAAAAGAACTCATCTTCGCCGAGTTCAAAGATCGCGCCGGGGATATCGTCAGCGGAACCGTCCGACGCTTCGAACGCTCCGATGTCTGCGTCGACCTCGGCCGCTACGAAGCTACCCTCCCCAACCGTGAACGCGTCCCCACCGAAGAATACCAAATCGGAGAACGCGTCCGCTGCTTCGTCAAGGCCGTCGAAAATACCATTCACGGCCCTGAAATCATCCTCTCCCGCGCCGACCCACAGTTCGTCATCAAGCTGTTCAAGGTCGAAGTCTCCGAAATCAACGACGGCACCATCGAAATCAAAGGCATCGCCCGCGAACCCGGCTTCCGTACCAAACTCGCCGTCTTCTCCAGTGACCCCCGCGTCGACCCCGTCGGCGCTTGCGTCGGCCTCCGCGGACAACGCGTCAAAAATATCGTCCGCGAACTCAATAACGAAAAGGTCGATATCATCAAGTGGGACCGGGATATCCGCACTTTCATCACCAATGCCCTCGCCCCAGCGAAAATCAAAAACTTCGAAATCATCGAAGGTACCTCCAGCGTAAAAGTGGTCGTCAGCCAAGACCAACTCTCCCTCGCCATCGGTAAACGCGGGCAAAACGCCCGGCTCACCTCCAAACTCACGGGCTGGCACGTCGATATCGAGCCAGAAGCCGTCGCCGAAGTCACCTTCGACGACAAGGTCGCCGCCGCTATCGCTGCCGTGGCACAAATCCCCGGAATCACCTCAGCCCAAGCCGACGTGCTCGTCCATGCCGGCTTCCTCTGTCTGGAAGACCTCCTCCAAGCCGAAACCGAGGACCTCCAGGAAATCCCCGGCATCGGAGACCAGGCCGCCGCCATCATAGAGGCCGTCCAGTCCGAAGCCCAACAGCGAAATGCCTTACCCGGGGACGATAACCCCTCAACCTAACCAGCTTTGACGCGGGAAAAACCCGCCCCGCCCAATTAAGGGCACTCCGACTCTGTATGCCTGTTAGAATCTACGACATCGCCAAAAAGCTTGGGATCGAAAGCAAGGAAGTCTTGGCCAAGGCCAAAGACCTCGGTATCACCAACGCCAAGGTCCCTTCCAGCTCGCTCGACAAGATCACTGCAGCATACCTAGAGGAACAGCTCGGCGGCACGGAATCCCCCCCCCCGGCAGAACCAGCACCCCCGCCCGCCCCTGAACCCGTCATCCTCGTCACCGCCCCGCCTGAGCCTGAGCCTGAACCGGAACCCGAGCCTGAACCCGAACCGCAACCGGAGCCCGCGAAGGCGGAAGAACCGGAAATTTCACCGGAGCCGGAACCCGAACCCGAGCCCGCACCACAGGAACCATCTCCAGAAGCCGCTGAGCCCGTGGCCACGATCGAACCTGAGACCGCCCCCGCTGCGGAATCCATCGAACCTCCCGCCGCAGAAGAAGTAACCCGAGAACCAGCCCAGGTCGCTGAAGCTCCGGCAACGCAAGCCGAGGAACCCCCTCAGCCCGCCACCCCCTCCGTGGCTCAAACAGAATCCCCCGCCCCCGCAGCAGAGGCTCACCCAAAACCTGCCCACCCCCCAAAACACCCGCCCAAACCCGCCGTGGGAATCGGCGGACTCGTGGGCCGTATCAATCTCCCCACCTCCGGAAGACCCAGCGGACGCGACCGGAACCAACGCCCCAACCGACGCGAAAACCAACAGCAACGGCAACAAAATCGCCCCCCACAACAACGCCAAGAGTCCAAACCCGCACAACCCGGCCTCGGCAAGTTCGTCCCCCCAACCACAGGCGAAATCATCACGCTCAAACCCCCCATCGTGGTGCGTGACCTCGCAGAAAAACTCAACCGGAAACCTTTCCAGATCATCGCCGACCTCATGGAACTCGGCGTGTTCGCCACAGTCAACCAGGCAGTCGACGAGCCTTACGCCCAACGCGTCTGCGCCAAACATGGCTTCCGCTTCGAAGTCGAAAAACGCGAACGCGGCGCCGGTATCGTCCACGCACCCAAGAAACCGAAGGAAGTCCAGGTCCAGGATAAACCTGAAGACCTCCGCCCTCGACCGCCCGTCATCACCATCATGGGCCACGTCGATCACGGCAAAACTACCCTGCTCGACGTCATTCGCAAAACCAACGTCGTCGCCAAGGAAGCCGGCGGGATCACCCAGCACATCGGCGCCTACACAATTTCTATCCCCCACCCGGAACGTAAAAAGGACCTGCAGCAAATCACCTTCCTCGATACCCCGGGCCACGCCGCCTTCACCTCCATGCGTGCCCGCGGCGCCAATGTCACGGATATCGTCGTGCTCGTCGTAGCCGCAAACGATGGCGTCATGCCCCAAACCCGAGAAGCCATCAACCACGCAGCCGATGCCAAGGTCCCCCTGGTCGTAGCCGTCAATAAATGCGACGTCCCCGGCGCCAACCCCATGCGCGCCCGCCAGCAACTCCAGGAACTGGGCCTAGTCTGCGAAGAATGGGGCGGTAGCACCATCTTCGTCGATATCTCAGCCCTCCAAAAACAGGGCATCGATAAACTCCTCGAAATGCTCGTGCTCCAGGCCGAAATCCTCGAGCTCAAGGCTAACCCAAACCGTAAAGCCCTCGGAAACGTCATCGAATCAGGCCTCGAAGCCGGCGGCCCCGTAGCCACCGTACTCGTACGCAATGGCACACTCAAACTCGGTGACTCCATCCTCGCAGGCCCCTACTACGGACGAATCCGCGCCCTCATCAATGAGGATGGGAAACGCGTCAAGGATGCCGGCCCGTCCGTAGCCGTCAAGGTGCTCGGCCTCAATGGCGTCCCGGAAGCGGGACTCGACTTCACCGTCCGCGAAAACCTCAAGGAAGCGGAAGCCATCGGTGAAAAACGCCGCGAAGAAGCCCGTACGGAACAAAACAAATCCACCAACCGCAAAACGGTTGACGACATCCTCTTCGATATCGGCAACGCCGACGCCAAGGTCCTCAAGATCATCGTCAAAGCCGATGCACAAGGATCCGCCGAGGCCATCGTGCAGTCCCTCCAGCAAATCAAGTCGGAGAAGGCCTCGCTCGAAGTCGTCCACAGCGCCGTCGGCCCCGTCACCGAAAATGACGTCAATATCGCCGCCTCGTCGCCGAAGAATACCATCATCCTCGGCTTCCATACCCGTATCGATAGTAGCGCCGCCAGCGCCGCCAAACGACACGGCGTCGCGATCAAACTCTACGCCATCATCTACGAACTGATCGATGAGGTGAAACTCGCCATGGCCGGTCTCCTCGACCCCATGGACAAGGAAGTCACCACCGGCACCGCCGAAGTCCGCCAGGTGTTCGAACTCTCCAAGGGCGGCAGCGTGGCCGGTTGCGTCGTCACCAACGGCCGTATCACGAAAGGCAAAATGCGCCTGCGCCGCCGCTCAGAAATCGTCTTCGCCGGTATGTCCGCCTCCCTGCGCCGGTTCCAGGATGAAGTGCACGAAGTCCGCTCCGGCCTGGAATGCGGTATCCGCCTCGATGGCTTCAATGAAATCCGTATCGGCGATGTCATCGAATGCTACGCCATCGAAAAAATCGCCCAGGAACTCTGATTCCACCCACAGGACATGGCCTCGGTCCGCGTTCAACGCGTTCGTGAATTGATCAAACGTCAGCTCGGCGAAATGGTCCGCCGTGGACTGCCACCACAGCAGTCCGTGCTGACCTCGGTCAATGATGTCGAACTGACCCCAGACCTCAAAAACGCCACGGTCTACGTCGGAATCATCGCCCAACACGACGAACAACAGCGTATCGTCGACACGCTCAACGAAAACCGTACCCAATACCAGGAACTCCTCGGCCGAGCAATCGTCCTCCGATATACCCCCCGCCTCTACTTTAAACTCGATACCTCCGTCGAACGCGGTAATCGTATCCTCTCCATACTGGACGATATCGAGCGTTCCTCCGATAAACCCAACCCGTGAGTCCCAGTCGTAATACCCTCGATCGTATCCTCGACACGATCGCACCTCTCCAACGTCTCTGTATCGTCGGCCACGTCCGACCGGATGGCGATTGTATCGGTTCCCAGTTCGCCCTCGCCCTCGCCCTCAAGGCCCAAGGCAAAAAGGTCGAATGCTGGAACCAGGACCCCGTGCCCGCAAAGTTCGCCTTCCTCGCCCCCAAAGGCCTCATGCGCCAACCGCACAAAGCCAAACCTTTCGATGCCGTCATCGCCGTCGACTGCGCCTCAGCCCAACGTCTCGGCTCCGCCAGCCAGGCCATCCTCCCCCATACACCCGTCATCAATATCGATCACCACGCCTCCAATACCCAATACGGCCACATCAATTGGGTCAGCCCCCACGAACCCTCCACCGGCGAACTCATCCACCAACTCATCCAACACGCTAACTGGCCCGTCACCCCAGCCATCGCCAATAACCTCTATACCGCCATCTCCACAGATACAGGCTCCTTCCAATACCCCACCACCCTCCCATCAACTCTCCAAACCGCCGCCGACCTCGTCCAACACGGAGCAAACCTCGAAATCATCGCCCAGGAAGTCTACCAATCCTTCCCCATCGCCCGTGTCGAACTCCTCCGCGAACTCTATAAACGCTTCCAACTCCACCACGAAAACCAAACCGCCACCTTCTACCTCCGCCAATCCGACTATACCCGCACCGGCGCCTCCACCGACGATAGCGAAGGCCTCATCGATCACCTCCGCAGTATCCAACCCGTCATCGTCGCCTGCCTCTTCGAAGAAGCCGGACGCAACCTCACCCGCATCAGCCTCCGCTCCAAAGATACCCGCCTCGATGTCAACCAAATCGCCAGTCAGTTCGGCGGCGGTGGACACCGTGCAGCCGCCGGAGCCCGTATCTCCGGCTCACCAAAAACCGTGCAACAGGCCGTCCTCAACGCCATCGACCTCGCCCTCAAACACCTCCAGACCCAACCCGCCAAACGCAAAAAGACCACCTCGAAAAAGCGCTAACCCACTCCAAATCGCCCCGCCCCATGCTCGCATTCTCCCCCCTCGACGGCGCCCTCCTCATCGATAAACCCTCCGGCCCCACCTCCCATGACGTGGTCGCCGCTATCCGCAGAAAATTCGGAATCAAAAAGGTCGGCCACTGCGGCACCCTGGACCCCAATGCCACCGGCCTCCTCATCCTCGTCCTCGGTAAAGCCACCCGCCTCTCCGAACGACTCATGTCCGATGACAAAGTCTACGAAGGCACTCTCAAACTCGGCGAAACAACCAGCAGCTACGACTCCGACGGCGAACTCCTCTCCTCCCTCCCCGTCCCCCTCATGACCCTCGAGGAAATCTCCGACTCCGCCCAGTCCTTCGTCGGCGACCAAATGCAGCTCCCCCCCATGGTCTCCGCCGTAAAACAAAATGGCGTGCCCCTCTATAAACTCGCCCGCAAAGGCGTCGAAGTAGAACGCAAGGAACGCTTCATCCATATCTACACGTTCAAGGTCAATACCTACGAAGAACCCTTCGCCACCTTCCGCGTCGCCTGCACCAAAGGCACCTACGTCCGAACCCTCGTCCATGACCTCGGACAAAAACTCGGCTGCGGCGCCCACCTCACCGAACTCCGCCGCTCCGTCTCAGGCAAATTCGACGTCGCCGACGCCCTCACGCTCGAACAAACTCTCTCTCTCTCGACACCCGATCTCGAGAAACGCGTCATCCCCATGCTGAAACTCGCCGCCGGCCTCACCGCAGCAGGAAAATAAACCCCACCCCCAAGCCAATATCGATTTCGCGTCGGTTTTGCCTTGCCTCAAAACGCGTCCCCGATACGTTAATCCCCTCTGCTGTCCAAGCCAGTGTAGCTCAGTGGCAGAGCAACGGTTTCGTAAACCGTAGGTCGTCGGTTCAATCCCGACCACTGGCTCCACTTCTTCCTCCTTAGCTCCCCCCCCTGCAGCCGCGGAACTGCAACTCGATCACACTCGTTTGGAAACCTGAATCACCGTGCAGCTCGATACACCCGGGGATTCTCCAAGACACGAAAGAACTCCGCGCGACTTCGTTCCAAGTCGGTCTGATTTCGCGGGATGTCCAGAACATCACCTTCGGCGGCCAGCGTAAATTCAACCGCTTTCCCCTTCCAAACCGCCTCCCTGACCCGAGCTCCAGTCCAGCAGCCCGGATCATACAACCAAACCAATGGGGCACCATCCCCGAGCTGATTGGCCATTCCCAGATCGCTTCGAATGAAACCCTGCATCTCGCGACAGAATGCATTGTCAGGGAGTCCCTGGAAATGCTCGGGCCGAAAAACAGAGCCCCTCTCCCAAAAGCTGCCCGTAGCCCATTCGACCAGTCGGGTGCGCTTCGCCACAATATACGCACTCCACCCGTCCTTGCCGTTATAGCCATAAAAACTAACAGTCAGGCTGAACACGATCACGTTTGGGGCAACGTCGGGCTCTGTCAATAGAGCGTTGGCAACCGTGGTCAACGGCCCTCCGGCTATAACGACTAGCGGACGATCAGGAGAAGCCTTGCGTGCTTCTTCCACAATCAGCCGACTCCCCGCCGTCGGCTGCACCAAGGTATCTTCAATCCTACCGCTCGCCGGCCGCTCCAGCACTCTGTCAGCCCCACGAGTCATGTCAGGAACACCGGCCAAGCCGGAACTACGGGCCAGCACCAGCGCCTTCTCAGCGTCAGCCAGGCACTGCTCCATAGAATACTGGTAACCGCTCTCCCAGTCCCACATGTCCCGGGTAACCACGTTGCCTACCAGACGCGCCCGTCCAAGACTGGCCTGCGCCCACAGGTAGTTGTTGTCAAATACATCAAACCACCAGTCGTTGTCGTAGAGAATCGGGTTGCCTCCGTCCACCCCCTCAATCACCACACCCCCGTCCCCAACACGATACTCCGGCACAATCGCCTGCCCAGTGGCCACGCTCAACACCATCCCCACCAAGGCTGCCCACCCAAACGCACAACCAAGCCGGGCGCGGATTCCAGACACTCGCTCCTGACGCATAAAGAGTAATCTGCCCACCCCGCCCTTGGCATTCAAGGACCTACCTGTCCAGAACCCGAGCCGCCAGTCTACCCCCGGATTCAACCCTGCCAACGGCATCCTTCGACTGGAAGTCGACGACCCCCGAGACCGTCGCCCCCATGCGGTCCCGCAGCAACCCACGCACAACAAGGATCGCCGACCGGTACAGGAACCACCAAACCCCACACATCGCAACCCGGCCCCAATCCGTCACTGTGTTCACTCCCCAAGGATCAATCGGTGGCACGCGCCCCCCCCCATCCCGGCACTATCAATCAAAACGATCCACCACAGCGATCCCCTCCCCGCTGAAGTCCCCCATTCCAATCAACTCCTTAACCGATTCCTCAAGCCGAACTGTCCTCCGCACCAGTAGCCGTGGGTCCATCCGCCCCTGGGCAAGGAGATCCATCAACTCCGGATATGAACGGGCCGGCATCCCATGACTACCCAGAATCTCCAGCTCCCTCGCAATCGCCAGATGCATGGGGATCGGCGGATCCCTCTCCTCGCCCAACATTAAGCCTACCTGCACATGCCGACCCCGCTTCCGTAAACAAGCAACTGAATTTCGGCAAGTCACCCGGCTCCCGAGTGCGTCCAACGACAAGTGAGCCCCGCCGCCAGTAACCTCAAGGATCGCTCCGGGAACATCCTCCACCTCCCGCGCATTCAAGCACTTCACGGCACCCAGGTTCGCCGCCATGGCCAACGCCTCGGGCTTTACATCGACCACAATCACCCGCCCCCCAAAGGCCGCCGCAATCATCACGGCACTCAACCCAACACCCCCACACCCGTGGATGGCCACCCACTCCCCCGCCTGAACCCGACCCTGCTGCACAACCGCACGATAGGACGTCGTAAAACGACACCCCAGGCTGGCGGCGGCCACATAATCCAGTTCATCCGGCAATCTCACCAGATTCAGGTCAGCATGCGGTAAAGCCACCAGCTCAGCAAAGGAACCCCACGCCGTAAATCCCGGCTGGAAACCATGATCGCATATGTGCAGATCCCCCACGCGGCAAGGACCGCATTCACCACACCCTACAGCAAAAGGAACGGTTACCCGATCTCCAACCTGCCACCTCTTAACCCCCTTCCCAACCGCCGCCACCTCCCCAGCCAACTCATGCCCGGGCACATGCGGCAGGGATACATCCGGGTCATGGCCCATCCACCCATGCCAGTCGCTCCGGCAAATCCCCGTCGCCCGCACGCGCACCACCACCCCTCCCTCGGCAGGTTCAGGATCAGGTAAATCCACCACCCGCATCGCCCCACCAAATTCTTCGAAATAGACCGCGCGCATGACCCCAAGCTACGCGCGATCGAGGGAAACAGCCAACCCGCAAACCCCGCATCCCATTCAAGCAGATCCAGCACAACGCCCCCCCGAAGACACAAAGACCTGCCCAGCTGAACAATCAACCACGCACCTCATACAAAAAAAGGCCGGAGACGCCTGCAACTGCCAGGCACCTCCGGCCCGCTAACCGATAACCCAACCCTACGGAGCAGAGACGCTGAACTCTGTGCTCGTGTCACTCTGTATCAACGGATTCGTGACGTCGCTCACGGTAATGGTATGCGTTCCCACCGTGCCCGGATCAAAGGTCAACGTCACTGTCCCATTCACCAATGCCGTGTCCGGAGGCAGTAACGGATCCAGATCCGTCGTGGTCAGGCTAACCACGTCCGTCACCCCGGTAATCAGCCCCCAGTCGTCCGCTACCGCATTCACGGTCACCTGAAACGGCCCATACTGCGTCTGCGGCAAAGGCGTGCCAGTCTTGCCAGTCGTCGTCCCCGGTGCCGATGTCTCTCCAGGCAACAGAATCTGCAGCTTCGTAAACTGCCTCTTCTTGAGCTGGAAGAAACCCTGGCTCTGCCCCTCCACATCCGACCGACCAATCAACACCGACTTCGTTGCACCCGTCGGCAAAATCGGATTGGAACCAGCAAAGGCCACCCAGTCCCCACCAGCTAAGGACGACGAAGTCATCAAACCAAATCCCGTGTCAGGCAAACCCCACCCCATCCAAAACAAAGCGTCTTCACCCAACACCAAAACACCCGCCGGATACTCCGCCGCCAACTCCCACCTTGCCGGATCCAAATCACCAGTGAAGTTCTCCACAATATTTACCCCACCCTTGCCTCCCTCGATCTTGATCTGCGAAATCACCGATTTCTGGCCAATCCGCTCAGGCGCGTTCGGCATGCTCCCCATATACACAGTCAGCGCATCATCAAAATTGCCAACCGCCGCCGCCGGAAGAAGCGCCTCCGCTGTCGCCTCAGGCGAAAACAACGTAATGCTGCTGTCGTCGTTAAACGTGAATCCCCAGCGCCCTAAAGGAGTCGAACTCGATACTGTCCCCAAATCACCGTCTCCCCCATACATCGTCCCATTCGAGTCCGCGGCATTGATCTTGTAACGAACCGCCCCCAGAAAACTCCCGTCCTCCTGCTGGCTCATGTCAAAACGAACCACATCCGCATGCGCCCAATCCGGATCCACACGGTTTCTCGGATCCCGCGGCACCAAATACATGTAGGTATTAAAACCCCCATAAGCCGGAGCCGGCATCTCCGCCACGGTAAACTCATACGTCGTCGAACCACCGCTCCCTACCCAGCTGAAGTTCTCACCCACGGTCCGAATACCCTGTCGTTGCCACTGCCCCCCAGCTAACGTCACCAGATTCAACCCCGCCTTCGCACCCCCACCCACAGCCATCGTCGGCGGTGCCACCGGCCCCGCGTTGGCCGTCAATTTCACGTTGTCGATCCAGAATGCCGCTACCCCACCCGCATTCGCCACATCCTGCGGAACCCACTTCTTGAACACCACTCCCGTGCTCCGATCTAAATTCGCCGTCGTCGGATCAATCGGAATCGTCACGTGCGCCCAACCAGTCGCCGCCTCAGCCGGCACCAGAACACTCCCAAATTGAACCCACTCCCAATCAGCACCATTGTGCCTCGCCGACCAAACCACCAAACCATTGTCCCCACCCGCCGTGTTGAAACTCTCCAAGGTCACGGTCGAGGTCGAATCCCACTTGATGTCAAAACTCAGGGACGCATATTCCACCAAATCCACCTGAACCTCGCTGTTCCATAACCATCCCCCGTGGTTCCCCATCACCACCACCACGTTGCGGTTATCATCCGGCGGACTCCCCGCATAATCCGTGGAGATGTATATCGAGCCCCCTCCGTTCCCCGTGTTGTCCTCCAACGCATCCTGTACCACCTCAGCCTGCCCCCACGCCTTCCCCCAACTGCCCACCGCCCCAACCGTATCCCACGTCCATAACACATCGTCCGCCCCCCTCGCAAAACTCACCCCAAAAACCAAACCTACCCCCAACCCAAAGGACATCGTCGCGCGTCGCAATACTCTCAGTCGTGTGGAATTCTTCATGCCTAATCCTTGTCATGCCAGACACGCACCGTGCCGACCGGTGCGACCTCAGCCTCTTCAACCACTCCTCCCCGCAAACCCAAACCTGCCCTCCCCAAACACCAGAAAGACAGCACACCCTGACTCCTCGTCAGGAAGCGGAATGCCACGGGGTAACGATCAGTTACCTTACTTGACTTTTAACGGTGATCAAGTTGGAAGAATTCCCAGACTACCCCGCGCAAACCAATCTCCTTTGCGTCCACAACCCCAACCCATGCCAACCTCCCAATCCCCGATGCGCCAACCCCCCGTAGCACCATCCTTCCTCTCCTCTTCCCCTTCATCCTAATCCACCCGCAAAACACCTCCGCCCCTCTGGCCCGACCAGCTGCCTCCTGTTCATCTCCGTCCGACTCACCGGGCCCACCACCGCAACCTCCACCTTCCAGGCAGTCTCAAACCATACCCACACGGTCCAAATAACCCCCTCGCTGATCTCACCAGCAACCTGACAACCCCTGCTCGAAATAACTGCCGCCCCCACCAACCGCATCATCACCTTCACCAGCCAATTGCCCCCCCGCCCAATTCCTCCGTCTCGTAGCCGAACTACAAAACTAAACCCATCACTCGGAATCCGTACCCGGCACATCCACAGCAGACCCCACACCCGCATCCAGACGCACGGGAACAGGCCCCACCCGACCCTGCTCACCCAACCGCTCCCGTAAATCCACCGCCTGAATCGTAAATACCAACGCCAATAACAACACCGCCCGCCTCCCCGGTAACCCATGCACCACCAAGGCAATCAGTAAGAACAACACCCCGTAGTGCATGAGCCAAAAATACCTGCCCGTCCCCGCAAATAATCCACCCCCTCCCAACACACCCTCCCTCCCACTCCAGTCTACCAAAAGATATTGCCCCACCCCAATCCGCGGCATCACAGACACAACCGCCAATACCACCCCCAAAAACACCACCGGAATCCAAGGACGAAAACCCGACGAATCCAAAGGCCGCAGCACCATCATCAGCCAACACCACAACATCAACACAATCACCCCGGCACCCCAGTAGCCAAAACCCACCCCACTCCCCGCATCCACCCCCTCCCAATCCTTCAACAAACTCGACCAACCCGAGGGATCAAACGGCCCCGCCATGTTCATCGCACCACTCACCCCCACCTCGCCCCCAACCGCCCCCACCACACAACCCCAATCCCGATACCCCGCCAAAAAAAAACCCGCCACCATCACCCCCACCAAAAGCATGGCCTTCCCTAAACCAAATCCCAGCCCCTCAGTCCCATCCACCCACACAATACGCACCACATACGCCAGACCCAGTAACCCCACCATCAACGCCAACTGCCCGTGAATCCAAACACTCAAAAATCCCAACGCCAACCAAGCCACCCAAACCAGCCCGCGTCGCTCCGTGCCCACCGTCCGAAAATAGAGCCATAATCCCGCCAATAATACCCAATGAGAACCACTCCCCACATACCCCAATGCGTTCAACCAAACCGGACTCAACATGAATAATCCCACCCCCACCATCTGAATACGCGCATCCAAACTCAAACAACGCATCAGTAACACCGCAAATACCCCCTGCAATACCACCCCCAAACCCACCCACCACACCGGGTTCACCGACACCTCAAACCCCAATCCCATCAACACCTTCGCAATCACCGCAACCAAGGGCACAGCCTCCACCCTCAATACTCCCTGCCATACCCCATCCTCACCCTCCAATACCCCCCGCCAGCCCCCAACCCACGGCGCTTCCTGAAACGCGCTCCACGCCAACCCCGCCTCATCCACACTCCCTCTGCCCCACAACGAAACCCCACCACCAACCCATGCCTCCACACCCTGAAAGAGAAGAAAGAAGCAAAGCCCAGCCAAAAAACCATACACCAACGAAATAACCGCCGGCTTGTCCACCTCCCGCCACCAAAACACCACGTGCGCCACCAATAACGTCATGCAAACCCTTAACACCCCCTCAGGCCAGGTCAGTGCCAGAATACGCCCCACGCCATCCCCCGGCCACCCCACCGCCAAATAGCCCATACCCAAATACACCAGCACCGCCGCAGCAATGCTGCAGATCCAGGCCCATACCCCCTTATACGCTTCCATCACGCTCCTCCATCATAAACCCCTACTGCTCTGCGCATCTCAGCAGGCTCATAACGCCGCAAAATAGCAAACCCCCATCCCGAACGTCCAGCGATGCCTTCAGCCGATTCACCCACCCCCTTGCCAGAGCTCCACGGCTCGTGCAATGTCACCCCACCTCTCATGAAAACGCTTACCCGCCGATCCTTCCTGCGCCGCAGCACCGCCATCACGCTCCCCCTGCTCGCCTCCTCCCCCTTGCTCGGCGCCAACGCCCCCAGTAACCGGATCAATGTCGGCTTCATCGGAACCGGCAGCCACGGCATCGGTTGGAACCTCCGCCGGTATATGAATTTCAAAGACGTCCAGGTCCGCGTCGTCTGCGATGTCGACTCCAACCACCTGCTCGAAGCCAAATCCATCGTCGATGAGCAATACCTCAACCAGGACTGCGCCACGACCAAGGACTTCCGTGACGTGCTCGCCCGCGAGGATATCGACACGGTCATGATCTCCACCCCCGATCACTGGCACACGCTGATCAGCATGCTCGCCCTCCAGGCCGGTAAGGACGTCCAATGCGAAAAGCCCACGCTCACCATCGACGAAGGCAAACTCCTCGTCCAAGCCGTCCGCAAAACTAAAAAGGTCTTCCAAACCAGCACCGAAGACCGATCCATCCCCGTCTACCACCGCATGGCCGAACTCGTACGCAATGGCCGCATCGGCAAACTCCAACGCATCGAGGTCATCCTCCCCCTCCAACCCAACGTCCCCGGCGATAACACCCCACAACCCGTGCCCCCGGAACTCGACTACGATATGTGGCT
>JBJOII010000091.1:0-28628 GCA_046047235.1 Verrucomicrobiota bacterium
AACGCCGACATCTCCTTCACCATTCGCTTGGAACCACAGTGACTGCAGGTGTGCTGCTTCTTGCTCGAAAAGGACTCAAGAAACTCCGTCACCCGACCACACTTCTCACATCGATACTCGTAAAGTGGCATAACCAATAAATCGGCAGCACCCTAGAACAATCCCAAGCCCGTGTCCATCCCCCCATCCTCCATCTGGACGCCCCACCCAAAATCCCGTATCACCCCAACTCATGCAGGATCAACTCGCAGTCGGCATCGATATCGGCGGCACTAAAATCGCCCTCGCCACCGTCGATGAAGAAGGCCGCATCATCGAGGAAATCACCATCCCCACCCAAAGCCCGGAAGGCTTCAACCGCAGCCGCCAACGCATCATCACCGCCATCGAACAGCTCCTGCAAACCACCGACTGCGCCCCCTCCGAACTCGCCGGCATCGGCATCGGTTGCGCCGGCCCCGTCAACCCCACTCTCGGCACCATCCATAACCCCTATACTCTCCCCGGCTGGGAAGACGCACCCATCGTCCAAACCCTCTCCGAATACTTCGACCTCCCCGTCCGACTCGAAAACGACGCCGATGCCGCCCTCCTCGGTGAACTGCACTTCGGAGCCGGACACGGCGCCGACCCCGTCGTCATGCTCACCTTCGGAACCGGTGTCGGAGGTGCCGCTTACACCGGCGGCAAATTGCTCCGCGGCACCCGCGGACAACACCCCGAGCTCGGCCACATTCGCGTGTCCTCCAGCGGACCGGAATGCTACTGCGGAACCACGGGATGCCTCGAATCCATCGCCTCCGGTACCGCCATCACCACCCAGGGCCAACCCCACGGCTACCCCAACGCCAAAGCCGTCTTCCATGCAGCCCGACAACAGGAAGCTCAAGCCCTCCTCATCGTCCAAAATACGATAGAAGCCATCCGCACCGCCGTCTGGAACCTCGCCCACTCACTGCTCCCCCAACGCATCATCCTCGGCGGCGGCATCATGGAAGAACACTACGACCTCTTCGAACAACACAGCATCGAACCCCTCTCCGAAGCCACCCAGTTCCTCCCCGGCTCCGTCGTCCTCGCCCAAGCACAGCTCGGTAACCGCGCCGGTATCGTAGGAGCCGCCAGCCTCGTGCTTGAATAAAATCTAAACAACCACCAGTCACCGCACCATACCCGCCCACCGGTTCACCTGTCTCTTTCTGGGAACCAGCCTGGTGTTGACGCAAAACCCGTGCCTATTCGATCCGGTTCCAGCGGACTGGAACGTCATTAGCCTGGGCCGGCCCCGGCGTGCTGCGCCCGCTTTCAACGAGGCTCCTGAGCAAGGCTGTCATCTTCTCCACCCGCATCGATTCGCTCACATACAGGTTGTCTTCCTCCCCCGGATCAGTGCTGAGATTGAATAGTTGCGCTGGCTGGTGATCCCCACCCTTCGCCCACCCACCAGAGCCCCGCCCCGGAATGAATTTCCAGTCACCTTCCCGCACGGATAACAACCCTCCCGATGACTGGCTGATTGCATGGGATCGAACACTCCCAACCTCGCCCTGCCAGAGAGGCAATAGGTTCACACTATCCTCCCCCGCATCAGGCGGCAGCGCATACCCGATAACTGCAGCACAAGTCGCCATCAGGTCCGCCTGATGAACCAGCGCACCGCTGACACTCCCCGGACGAACAACACCCGGCCACCGCACCACAAACGGAACCCGGTGCCCTCCTTCCCAGACGTCCGCCTTGTAACCTCGCAGTCCGCCACTGGGATAATGGCCTGCCCGCTCCAGCTCATCCGCCCCACTGCCCGGAGCAAAGCCATTGTCACTGGTGAAAACCACCAGGGTCCGGTCCCTTTCCCCGGTTTGGTCCACGGCATCCAGGACCCGCCCGATCCATGCATCAGTTTCCAGGACAAAGTCAGCATAAACTCCCAGCCCGCTTCGCCCCTGAAACTCAGCGCTTACCGCCAGCGGGGTGTGGGGTGCAGTCAACGGCAGATAGAGGAAATACGGGGCATCGCTTAACGCTGATTCCAAGACAAACTCCACCGCCCGCCGCCCCACAGCCGGCAGAATCGGCTCAAGCGTCCACCCGGCCAAAGCCGGCCCCTGCCGGGTAGCCTGGTTCTTCGCAAATAAAGGCTCAGGAAGGAACTCCGAGGGAATACCCACGGTGCGATTCTGTTCAATGAAACAAAACGGAGGCCAGTTCGGCACGTCAGTCCCAAAATAAACGTCAAAACCGCGCGTGACCGGACCACCGGGTATCGGTTGGGAAAACAACCTCTCCCAAACCTCCCGCTGACGCGGAGTAGCCCGATCGTTCCTCGCTCCATTTAGAAAAACCCTCTCCCCATCAGCCAAGGGCCAGTCCCAACCCAAATGCCATTTCCCCACACATCCGGTTCGATAACCGCGCTGCTTCAGCATGCCGGGTAAGGTCAACCGGCCAGCTGCAATCAAGGGCGCCCCCCATAAATCCACAATCCCCGACTGAAGCCGCGTACGCCAGTGATACCTCCCCGTTAATAAGGTATATCGCGAGGGCGAACACACCCCCGAGCTGGAATGTGCATCCGTAAAGCGCATCCCTTCACGGCATAAACGATCCATGTTGGGTGTGGGAATCCTGCTTCGCGAGGGATTGTTCGCGTGCATATCTCCGTAGCCCAAATCGTCTGCATATATAATTACCATGTTGGGGAGGCCCTCCGCAGACAAGGTTTGCTCAGGAATTGAGAGCACCAAGGCGAGCCCAAGAAAAATGGCACGGCATGACATGCAGGGCAACCTACACATCACGTTTAGGCAGCCACAATCCAAACCACCACCTTGGATCATTGGAAAACCACGGACACACAGCCCCCTCCCCTCACCACCGGGTAGCTCCTCTTCATCACCAGAATGCGCCAACCACCCACCATCAGCGCATCACGGTATTCATCAAGGCTGGGCTGGTGCTCATTTAGAGCATCAACGGGAGATTCACCTACCGCAGGACGTTGCGTTGATGGTCTGCTGTCAATAATCCCAACGCGCACGGAACCTCAAACGCGTCACAAAGCTGCGGCCAGGGCCGCCCGCATTCGCAGCCTCTGACCGTGGGAGGGCAGCACGGTCCTGACTGTGAGTCGAATCTATCACGATCTTTGAGGACCCGGCGCAGCGGGTCCCTACCTTAAAGCGTTTGTTCAAGAAACACTTCAAGGTAGGGCCGCGGTGCCCCGCGGCCGGGCAGCGCAACGCGCTGCCAAACCATACGCATCCCCCACGCTCCTCACGGAGCTCTGGGACCGCCGTTTCAATCGAAATCGAAATTGGGATCGGTATCGAAGATACCATCCGTGCTGCCACCCCCTGGCACCACAAAACCTCCATCACCACCAACAATTCTTAACTTTTGCCGCTCAGATGCCACACGCAACGCTGAAACGTTGCAGCCATCACGTTGACTCAGAAACACACAAAATGATGATTCCAACGCCGCTAAAACTCTGCGGTAACAACCATTCACAGGAATACTTAGACACATGCTGAAATCCCGACTCTTCAGGCTCCTGCCGGCCCTCCTTCTCGCGGGTGCAACCACCCTCGCAGACAAGGATGACGACAAACACGACTATAAGAAGTCTCCCGCAACCAGGGAGGCTTCAAAGGACAGGGATGGCGACTGCGATTCCGATGAGCACCATGACCGCGGCCCGCGCTCCATCCAGCTGAGTCCGCTCGGCAGCTATGCCAGCGGGATCTTCGACGAAGGCGGTGCTGAAATCGTGGCCCACGACCCAATCCACCAAAACCTCTTCGTCATCAATGCCCTGAATGCCACAGTCGATGTGCTCAACATTCAGAACCCCGCCAATCCCACACTCGTCCACACCATCGACGTCACCCCCTACGGAGCTGTAGCCAATAGTGTCGCCGTCAAAAATGGCATCGTAGCCGTGGCCGTCCAGGCAGATCCCAAAACCGACCCGGGCTCCGTCGCTTTCTTCGATGTCGACTTCAACTACCTAAACCATGTCCAAGTCGGTGCCCAACCCGACATGGTCACCTTCACCCCCGATGGCCGATATGTCCTGACCGCAGATGAAGGTGAACCCAACGATGACTACACGGTCGATCCCGAAGGCTCCGTCAGCGTCATTCGCCTCGCCAAGGACCTCACCCGCTTGCGTCAATCGAACGTCAAAACCGCCAACTTCCGCCGCTATAACAACAAAACCCTCGATGCCAGTGTCCGTATCTTCGGCCCCGGCGCATCCGTAGCCCAAGACCTCGAACCGGAATATATCACCGTCTCCGAGGATTCCCGCACAGCTTGGGTCACCCTCCAGGAAAACAACGCCATCGCCGAAATCGACATACGCTCCGCCAAGGTCAGCAAAATCCGCGGCCTCGGCTTCAAGGATCACAGCGCAGTCCAAACCGAAATCGAGACCTACTCCATCAGCGCCGATGAAATGCCCTCCATCGGCACCACCGTGGCCGGACAAAACATCGCCCTCGGTGGCTTCTCCGGCCTCCACTTCTCCGGCATTGACTCTACCACCGGCAACCTCAGGTTCGTTGCCATCACCGACCGCGGCCCCAATGCCGAATCCACCGCCGCCGGACGCCCCTTCATCCTCCCTGATTTCTCCCCGGAAATCGTTCGCCTCGAACTCAACCGCGAGACGCGGGCCATCACCATCACCGAACGCATCTCCATCCAGCGCGCGCCCGGTGACTACATCACCGGCCTCCCCAATACCAGCATCTCCGAAGGGAATGGAAGCACCCCCTACAACGACGAACTCCCCATCGACCTCCTCGGCAATATCCTGCCTCTGGATCCCCTCGGCGGTGACACGGAAGCCGTCTTCGAGGAAGCCGACGGCTCGTTCTGGTCCTGCGATGAGTATCGCCCTTCCATCTACCACTTCGACGCAGCTGGCGTGCTAATCAAACGCTACGTCCCCGTCGGAACGGCTGCCGCAGCAGGCCAGCCGGCGGGATTCTTCGGCGAAGAAGTCCTACCCGCAACGCTCGCCCAACGCCGCCAAAACCGTGGCTTCGAAGCCCTAGCCGCCTACAACGGTAAAGTCTACGCCTTCGTGCAAAGCCCCCTCCGTAACCCCGCCACTCTCAGCAATGGCAGCCTCAACGCCATGAAAAACGTCCGTGTCGTGGAGCTCGACCCCGCTACCGATGAAGTCCGCCAGTTCATCTACGTCATGGATAACCCCAATGACCCCACCCTCGGCAGCCGCCCCGACAAAATCGGCGACGCAGTCTCCCTCGGCAATGGTGACTTCCTCGTGGTGGAACGCGATGACGACACCATCTACAACACCACCGAGAGCAGCCAGATCGAGAAAAGGATCTACCGCTTCAACCTCAACGGTGCCACCGAACTGTCCGATGCTCTCGAAGCTGACTTCGCGACCGCCGCGGGCAAAACCGTGGACCAAGCCTCCATCGATGAGCTCACCAGCAATGGAATCAACCCCATCCTCAAGACCCTCTACGTCGACCTCAACCAGGCCGGATATAATATGGTGGAAAAGGTTGAGGGCCTCACGGTCATCGATCCTTGGACCATCGCCCTTATCAACGACAACGACTTCAACGTCGCCAACATTACCGTGGACGAAACCGGCAAATTCACGCTGAATTCCGGCTACATCCCCGAACCCACAGTGCTCGCCATCATCTCGGTCCACGCCAACGGACTCGATGCCTCCAATAAGGATGACGCGATCAATATCCGCCCCTGGCCCGTTAAAGGCATGTATATGCCCGATGCCATCGCCAGCTACAAAGTCGGACGCTACCACTTCCTCGTCACCGCCAATGAAGGCGATACCCGTGACTACGACGGCTTCAGCGAAGAAACGGCGATCGGTGACCTGCCGCTCGATCCGGCATTCTTCCCCAATGCCGAACCCCTCCAGAACAAGGCCAACCTCGGCAACCTGCTGACCTCCGTCACCATGGGACAAAACCCCGATACCGGCCTCTACGAGGAACTCTACTCCATCGGTGCCCGCTCGTTCTCCATCTGGACCCAGAACGGAACCCAGGTCTACGATAGCGGCGACGATATCGAATGGATCACCGCCGCAGCCTCGCCGGACTTCTTCAATACATCCAACACGAAGAATACGTTCGACGACCGCAGTGACGACAAAGGCCCCGAACCCGAAGGCATCGCATTGGGCCAGATCGGCCGCGATACCTACGCCTTCATCGGCCTCGAGCGCATCGGTGGCGTAGTGGTGTATAACATCACCAGCCCCACCCAACCGCGCTTCATCCAATATATCAACTCCCGCGACTTCACTGCCGATGTCGAGTCGCCCGAAGCCGGTGACCTCGGCCCCGAAGGCCTCATTTTTGTCCCCGCAGAGGAAAGCCCCAACGGCACCCCCCTCCTCGTCGTGAGTAACGAAATCAGCGGCACCACCCGCATCTACCAGATCTCCCGCGTAGACTAAACTAGCACTACCCATCCAAGGCCAGCGGCCCCAAGCCGCTGGCCTTTCGCTTTTCCCAGGCTCCAAGCCGTCCCTGCATCTGCCATTTGGTTTTGACTCGATCCAGCCTCCAGCTCAGGGTCCAAACAAGTCCCCCTCCAGACCATGCCAACCCTCACCCAACCACGACAGTTCCTCCACACCGCCACCGCCCTTCTCCTCCTCACCTGCCACTCCAGCCTGCGAGCCGATATATCCCTCAAAGACTTCCAGTCGCCCAGCGGCGGCTGGGACAGCGCAGCCGCTGCCACGCTCCAGCCCGGGAACCCGGCAGGACTCACCATCACCCCCGGCGAAGGAATCCTCTTCAATGGACCCGATGGCCATACCTCCAACCTCCTCACCAGGGACTCCTTCGGTGATGTCCAAGTCCATCTCGAGTTCTGCCTCCCCAAAGGTTCCAACTCGGGCATCTACCTGATGGGCCGTTACGAAATTCAAATTTACGACAGCTACGGCGTCCCCAAAGACAAATACCCGGGCATCGAATGCGGCGGCATCTATCCCCGATGGACCCAGGATCGCGGCGAGTTCGAAGGACATTCCCCAAGTATCAATGCCACGCTCCCACCCGGTGACTGGCAGTCCTTTGACATCCTCTTTCGCGCACCCCGGTTTGACGCCTCTGGCAGGAAAGTGGAAAACGCCCGCTTCATCCAAGTCCTCCATAACAACGTCCCTATCCACCACGATATCGAACTAACCGGCCCCACCCGGGCCAGCCATTGGGAGGATGAACAACCCCTCGGCCCTCTCATGATCCAAGGCGACCACGGCCCCGTCGCCATCCGTAACCTCGCCATCCAACCCCTCGCCGATGCCGCTTCCTCCGACCTCCAACCCCGCACGTTCTTCCTGAGCCCCACCGGATCCGATTCAAATCCCGGCTCCCTCAGTGCCCCCTTCAAAACCTTCGAAGCCGCACAGAAGGCTGCCCGCTCCGAACGCAAGCTCCGCCCCGAACGTGGCGTCACGGTCACCTTCCTGCCCGGTATTTACACCATGGATTCAACCTGGATTTTCACAGGGGAGGATTCCGGAGCCTCAGCCACCCAGCCAACCCTCTATCAGGCCGCACCCGGCAGCACTGTCAAACTCAGTGGCGGATCGGCCATTACGGACTGGGCGCCAGATCCCGACTTTCCTAATGCCTGGCGAGCCAAAGCCCCCGCTCACCTCCCACACTTCGAACAACTCTGGGTCAACGGCCAGCGCGCCATCAGGGCCCGCACCCCCAACTGGTGGAACTACTCCACCCTAACCGACGCCAGTGAATCACCGGTCCCCGGCTCCTCAGACCTCAAGATCCACACGCTGACCACCCGCCCAGAAAACCTCCACTCACTCCAAAACCTCAGCCCCACAGCCCTCCGCCAAACACAGATAGTCGTCCATCACAAATGGGATACCACCCGGGAATGGCTCCAGCAGATCTCACCCGAAACCGGAACGATCACCACACACGGAACAGAAATGAAGTCATGGAACCCCATGACACGTGATTGCCTCTTCTATATCGAAAACTATCCCGCAGCCCTCGATGCACCCGGAGAATGGTTCCTCGACCAGTCCGGTTGGGTGCACTACATCCCCCGTACAGGCGAAGACATGCGCACAGCCAACGTCATCGCTCCTCGCCTAAACCGATTCATCCAGATCACCGGTGATCCCGATCAGCAAGTCCAACATCTCCACTTCGATGGTCTCCACTTTGAACACCTCGAATGGAATATCCCCACGGAAGGCCTCCCCCCCGCCCAGGCAGTCATCAACGTCGATGCCACCGCAGTCCAGGTCGATCACGCCAACAACATCCAGTTCCGCAACGGCTCAGTCCAACACATCGGTTCCACTGCCTTCTGGTTCCGCCAAAACACCCACCACTGCCGCATCGATAACTCCCGCCTGTTCGACCTCGGCATCAGCGGAGTTCGAATCGGTGAAACCCAAATCCCACCCCCGGAAATGCAAACCCACCACATCACGGTCCATAACAGCATCATCCAGTCCGGCGGGAGACTTGCACCTCCAGCCGTCGGAGTCTGGATCGGTCACAGCCCCGACAACACCATCCTGCATTGCGATATCGGCGATTTCTTCTACACCGGCGTCTCGGTCGGTTGGCGCTGGGGCTACGACGAAAGCACCGCAAAGCGAAACCGAATCGAATACAACCATATCCACCACCTCGGTTACCGCATCCTCAGCGACATGGGCGGCGTCTACACGCTCGGCCCCTCCGAAGGCTCACACGTCTCCCATAACCACATCCATGATGTCTACTCCACCCGCTACGGCGGTTGGGGCCTCTACCCCGATGAAGGTAGCACCGGCATCACCTTCGAAAACAACCTCGTCCACCATGTCCAGGACGGCACCGTCCACCAGCACTACGGCAAGCAAAACGTCTTCCGAAACAATATCCTCGCCTTTAGCGAACAGGGCCAGATCGCCGTCACCCGCTCAGAACCACACCTCTCCTTCACCTTCCAAAACAATATTGTCTACTTCGATCAAGGCACATTACTCGGATATGGCGGCTGGAAAGCCGGAGCCAACGTCCTCCTCCGCAGCAACCTCTACTGGCGGGCAGAAAGCCAACCTTTCGACTTCAATGGCCAGTCCTTTCAAGAATGGCAGTCATCCGGCAAAGACTCCGGATCCATCATCGCCGACCCGCTCTTTACCAACCCAAGCGGTCGGGATTTCACCCTGCTCTCCAACTCCCCCATCACCCAAATCGGCTTCAAACCCTTCGACCCCTCGCTCGCCGGTGTCTACGGAACCTCCAACTGGACTCGGCTCGCCAACTCCATCTCCTTCCCCACCCCCTATTCCGTCCCAAACTCCCACTAGTCCCATCGATACAAGCTCTAATCGGCGAGCACCAACAGCCATTCGCATCCATTCGCGGTCAGAAACAGCCGCTCGCGTCCATTCGCGTCCATTCGCGGTTAGACCATCATTCGCGTCCATTCGCGTCCATTCGCGGTTAGAAACATCATTCGCGGTCATTCGCGTCCATTCGCGGTCAGAAACAGCCGTTCGCGTCCATTCGCGGTTAGACCATGCGCTACTGCTGCCCTCAATTCCTCTCCGCGCCGAAACCGCCGAACCCGAAGCCAAACCCGACGAACTCCCACGAACCCAACCCACCCCCCCTGAATCCGCCCCGGCCTCCTTCGTTGCAAAACCAGGCTTCCACCTCGAGATCACCGCCGCGGAACCCCTGATCCGAGACCCCATCGAAATCTGTTTCGACGAAAACGGCCGTCTCTTCGTCGTCGAAATGATCGATTACTCCGAACTCCGCGGAGAAAACCCGCACCTTGGCCAGATCCGCATGCTGGAGGATGCCAACGGCGATGGCACCTACGACCGCAGCCAGGTCTACGCCGACAATCTCCCCTGGCCTACCGCGGTTACCTGCTGGAAGGGCGGCATCTTCGTCGCCGCCACACCCGACATCTTCTACCTCAAGGACACGAACAACGACGGGCGTGCCGACCATCGGGAGATCGTCTTCACGGGCTTCGCCAGCGCCTACGCCCCTTACGCCACCAACCAACTCAATGTGCAGGCCATGCTGAACAGCTTCCGCTGGGGCCTGGACAACCGCATCCATGGCGTAACCAGCCTCAACGGCGGGAACGTCACCACCCCCAGCTCTCCCGACTCACCCCCGCTCAACCTCCGCGGCCGCGACTTCGCGTTCGATCCAGAGACCAGCCTCATCTCCCCCGAACCCGGCGGCGGACAATACGGCATGTCCTTCGACAACACCGGCCACCGCTTCACCTGCAACAACAGCGACCACATCCGCGTGTTCATGTACGATTCCCACTACACCGACCAAAACCCCAACGCCTCCATGCCCTCGAGCGCCCAAAGCATCGCCGATGACGGACCCTCCGCCACTGTCTATCGAATCAGCCCGGACGAACCCTGGCGCGTCATCCGCACCCAATGGCGTGTCAGCGGCGCGGTCAAAGGCATCGTCGAAGGCGGCGGACGCCCCAGTGGCTACTTCACCAGCGCGACCGGACTCACCATCTACCGCGGCGACGCCTACCCCGAGGAATACCTGAATAATGCCTTCATTGCCGACTGCGGCAGCAATCTCATCCACCGTAAACGAATCTATCGCGACGGTGTCGACTTCCACGCAGTCCGACCCGACGACGAGCAGACCAGCGAGTTCCTCGCCTCCTCCGACTTCTGGTTCCGCCCCGTGCAAATGGCCAACGCTCCAGATGGAACGCTCTGGGTCATCGACATGTACCGGGAGATCATCGAACATCCTTGGTCGCTTCCTCCCGGAATTAAAAAGCACCTCGACCTCAACGCCGGTAACGATCGCGGCCGCCTCTACCGCGTCGCCCCCAATGGCTTCACTCCCCGCCCACCACCACGCCTCGGACAAGCCTCCACCGCTGAACTCGTCGCCACGCTGGCCCACCCCAATGCCTGGCACCGCGAAACAGCCGCCCGCCTCATCTATGAACAACAAGACCAAGCCCAAGCCCTACCAGAACTGGAACGCCTCCTCGAATCATCAACCTCCCCGCTCGCCCGCATCCACGCCCTCCACACCTTGAAAGGCCTCAAATTGCTCGAACTCCAACACATCCTCCACTCCCTCCGGGATCTCGCACCCGAAGTCCGCGTTCATGCTCTCCAACTCCTTGAAACAAAACTCCCGGATATCCACACCGCCCCTGCTGACGACGCCCTCTGGAAGCCCTTTCTCGACCTCGCCCAGGATCCCCACCCCGAAGTCCGCTTCCAACTCGCACTCACCCTCAGCGCCTTGCCCAAATCCTGGTCCTGGCAAACCCAACTGGCACTCCGTATCGCCTCCTATGACACCAGCTCCAAATGGATCTACGATGCGCTCCTCTGCTCCACTACGACGAACGCAGCCCGCCTGTTCACCTGCCTGAGTGAACTTTGGGTGCCGCAGTGGGAAACCAACTCGTCCGGACCCAACTCCAACCAAAGACACCTCCTCACCCAGCTCGCGCGCACGACTGGAATCGTCGGCTCCCTGGATGATGCCAAAGCCGTCGCACGACTATCCGCGACTCTCCCCCCGTCACTCGCACTCTCCACACTCGAAAGTCTCTTGAACAACCGCCCCAAGGACGCAGCCCCCATCCCCCCTGAAATGCTCACCGCCAATCTCAGTAACATCGCAGAGCTGTCGGCAAAACATGATGCACCCGAGGACGACCGCATCCTCGCACTCTCCCTCCTCTCCCACTCCCCTTTCGAGACCAGCTCTCCCACTCTACTCAAGTCGCTCCAACCCACCCAACCCCAGCCCATCCAGTTGGCGGCACTGCAAACCCTAGGACGCTATGATCACCCTAAAGTCGCCCCCACGCTGATCACGCTCTGGCCCACCCTAACCCCGCGCCTCCGTAGTGAATGCCTCAGCATCCTCCTCGCCAGACCCCATCGAGCCCTCGCTCTCCTCCAAACCCTGCCCAACGGCCTCATCCGTCCAAGTGACCTCGACTCCAACCAAACCGCCTTCCTCCTCAATCACAAGGATCCCGAAGTCAAACACCTCGCAGCATCAATACTCCAAACCTCAACCGCCTCAGAACGCTCCAACACCTTGGCTGAATACCAGGCTGCCCTCGAACTCCAAGGCAACCCCCAATCCGGCCACGCCATCTTCACCGAACGCTGCGCCTCCTGCCACCGACTCGCCCAGGAAGGACACGCCGTCGGCCCCGACCTCGTCAGTGTCCGCAATAATGGCCGCCCGAAAATGCTCATGAACATCATCGACCCCTCCCTCGAACTCCTGCCGCAATACACCGCCTACGAGGTCGAGACACACGACGGCGAAAGCCTGCTAGGGATTCTCGTCGATGAAACCACCCATTCCCTGACGCTCCGTCAGGCCTTCGGCACCGAAACCCGCCTTCAGCGCGACGACATCGAATCCATCTCCAGCAGCCGCAAGTCACTCATGCCAGACGGCCTCGAAACCGGCCTCTCCACTCAGGATGTCGCTAATCTCCTCGAATACATCTTCACCGCCAACTAGACGCCTACTCCAGCAACCGCGCTATCCCCGCCTTCAAACGCTCCTCAGTCGGTGGAGCCACCCTCGACATCGTCGGCTCATACCCTCCTTCAGCAAACGCCGCATCACAGCAAACATAACCGGTCCCCGACTCCCCATATGCCGCTACCACAACAAAACGGTCCGGAACGAGACCCTGCGCATACAACTGATACTCCACAAAACATTCCCCCGGCAGATGCACCAAACTCACCGGACCTAGCTCCAACCCCGACAAGGTAATCGTCGGCTGCCGCTCACACCGTTCAATCCAAGCCAAGTTCAAAGCACTCTTCAACCGGTCCAACTTCGGCGCATCCACCGAAGCCAGCCTCCGACGATTTAACCCCTCCGACCACTCCTCCCCCTCCCGTAACGGCAACTCCACTTCCGTCGTCCGCCATGTCACCCCATCCAACGCCACACGGTCACTGTCCCTCACCGATCTGCGCATGGCATCCAAGACACGCTCGGTCATCGCGACTCTCGACTCCGGACTCCCATCGTTATACTTCCCGGCCGTGATGTTGCCCCCGCAACCCGTAAAGTAGATCTGCGGCACCAACTCCTCCCGCTCCAGCCGCTCTCTGGCCAATCCGACCGTATCAGCCGTCACCCGCCCGTCACCGTAATAACTCATGGGATGCGTCGCATAGTAATGCATCCGCACCAACGGCTGATGCCCATCAAACAAACTCACGGTCCTTAACCACGGATCAATCAAGCCCTCAGGTGCTGCCTGCATCACAGGATCCGTCGTCGCGCTGTAACGTGCATGGATCTTCCCATCCTCCAATAACACCCGCCGGTTCGAGGCAAACCGATCCACCTTCGCCTTCCCGTAGCCTACAGCCGTCACAGCCCGCATCCGCCCCTTGGCCTCCGCCGCAGCCTGCCCCAACCGCTCAGTCACCACCCCAAGAAACTCCAGATCCAGATGTAAAGGAGCCCCCTCTACCTGATCCAACATCTCCTGCGCGCGGGCGTCCGCAATCGGCGCATTGTGCTGGTGCACGGTATGCACACTCACCCGCTCTGGAACAGTCCCCACCGCCTCGGCCAACGCCACAACAAATGCCTCATGCGCCCGGGTCTGCAGCAAACACCAATCCACCGAACACACCACATGCAGCTGTCCCCCAGCCTCCAATACAATTCCCTTCGCCAACAACGGATCATCCACCCCAGTCACCGGCTCAATCCAACCCCCGCAGAGTGGATGCCCAATCGGTGGCGTCACATCACTCTGGAAAATACCGACCCGAACGCCAGCACCCAGCGCGCTCGCGAACGTTACCGCCGCCAAGGACCAGCCCAAAAGCCAACGCCTCCTCCAAAAACTCCACAGGTTACGGTTCATCGCGGTATCATGCAAAACCCCATACCCGTAAGGCAATAACCACCAACACTGACTGTGTAACCCAGGACACGCGTAAACCGTCTTATCACCACACCCCCCGAAGCATCTGAGGGACAAACGAGCCTACTCTTATGAAAACACCAGTCATCGCTATTGCCACCCTGCTAACCGCATCTCTCACCTGCCTCGCAGGCCCGAAGGAGGACGTCGCTGCAGCCATCAAAAAACTGGAAGCCGCAGGCTCCTATACCTGGAAAATGACCTGGGAAAACAGCCAGTTCAATGCCGGCCCCAGCACCGGAAAAATCAATAAGGAAGGCACCGCTCTCATGTCCCGCTCCTTCGGCGACCGAACCATCCTCAGCGTTCACCAGGGAGAAAAAGCCGCCAGCGAAACCCAGGACGGATGGAAATCCCTCGCCGAACTGGAAGCCGACCAGGGACCCGGACGTTGGACCGCCATGATGCTACGCAACTTCACCCCGGCCGCCAAGGAAGCCGCCGACCTCCTCGCCGAAACTCCTGAACTCAACCTCCAGAACGATCTCATTATTGGCAAGCTTACCGAAACCGGAGCCAAACAAATGCTGTCCTTCCGTCGCCGCGGAACCACCCCGCAGGACGGACCGGAAATCCGCAACGCCAGCGGCTCGGTCAAGTTCTGGATCGAGAACGACTCCCTCAAAAAATACTCCTACTCAGTCAAAGGTACCATGTCCTTCAATGGTAACGACCGCGACATGGACCGCACCATCCTCGTGGAAATCTCAGACGTTGGAACCACGCAGGTCGAGATCCCAGCCGAAGCAAAACCCAAGCTCCAATAAAATACCCCTCCCCCTCAGCCAAACGCAGAACCCGGCCCCGCGCCGGGTTCTCTCTTTCTGCCCCCCTTACTCACCCGGCTCAGTGCAGCAAGCCGCCCCCGCAGACGGTGAGAACGCCGGACTCACATACGGAATGCCTAATCCTAAACCTCGCAAAATCAGGAGCCCCGCCACCAACGCCACGGAAACCGGAACCACTCGCATCATCCACCGCCGCATCGCCGCCTGAAGCAGTCTGCCCGACAAACTGATCGCCAGCATCACCGGCACCGTCCCCAAACCAAAGATCACCATATACACCAAACCGCTAAGCACGCCTCCCGTGGCCGCCGCACCCGCACATGCCACGTACACCAATCCACACGGCAAAAGCCCGTTCAATAACCCCAGTAAACCCAAGGCCATCACACCCCGTTTGCGTAACAAACCTCCCATCGCACGCTTCAATCGCGTCACCAGTCGCGTCACAAAACCCAATGCCAAAAGCCGCGGCGACAAAAACAGCCCCAGTAACAAGACCGCGCCCATCGCCAGGGAAAACCATTGCTGGAATCCCGCCAAATACACCGTCCGTCCAACCAAACCAAACCCCGCCCCCAATAACCCATACGTCACCACCCGGCCCAGATTGTAAATCAACCGCCCCAGTAAATACTTCCACCCGCCCCCTTCAGGCACCGGAATCGCCAAAGCCAACGGACCACACATCCCCGCGCAGTGCACACTGCCCGCCGCCCCAAGCACTAAAGCTGTCCAAATCAGCTCCATCTTCTCACGCACCACCAGCCGGCAACTGCAGCCGTCGCTCAAAAAAATAACCCTCCCCAGCCGCAGTCCATTGCACCTTCACCCGCCATAAACCCGGCGCAAACTCCCGCACGGGAATCACCTGCATCCCCACCGTATTCAAGTTCAGCGCCACCTTCCTATCCATCCCCGCCGCCGATGGGCGGTAAAAATGCAACTCACCCTTGAGCCCCTCCACCACGTGCCCCTCAGGAAATCGCAAAATCACCGCCCCCAAATTCCCGTCGTAATTCACCTCAATATCCCCAGCCATCGAATCCGCTCGAACCGCCTGCCCCATGTGCTCGTCATACCGCAACTCCTGCTCATAGTAATCCTCCACCACCAAATCCGAATTGCTGCGAATCGCCATCACAATTAACACCCCCAGCCCAGACGCAAATACCGCCAACGCCAACGCAATCCCCCATGGCCACCGGCTCCCTGTCTCACTCGTAGTCATATGTTGTCGATCTCTCAAGGTGCCGATTTCGCACGTGTCCTCGGCCCCACAAAACCCGTCTTCACAGTCTGTAACCGCTTGCCCTCACGATCGTAAATCCCCAGCTTCAGCTTGGTGTTCGCCCCTTCCAAACCCGAAACCGGCAGTTGAATCAAAACCGATGTCTCAGCCAGCTTCTGTGCCGGAACCACCAGCCCTCCCTGCCCCATAACCTGCACATTCCCCTCACGCTCCTCCAAACGCAAATCCACCGGAATATCACGCGTCGTCTTGTTAATCACCTTCAATAAATAAAGGTTCGAAATCTCGCCGTTCGGCATCTGCTGAAAAAGGGAACCCGGAGCACGCAATACGGTCGCCTCCACCGCCGCACGACTGAATAACAAAAATGCCTCGAGTGAAATCAAGGCCGTCAACAACACGGTATACCCCACCAAACGCGGCGTAACCTTCAAGCCAATCCCCTTCTCAATCCCGTCCAAAGACGCATACCGAATCAAACCCCCCGGCCGCCCAACCCTGTCCATCACCCCGTCACACGCATCCATGCACGCCGTGCAATGCACACACTCCATCTGTGTGCCATTCCGGATGTCAATCCCCGTAGGACAAACCGCCACACACTGGTTGCAATCCACACAATCCCCCAAACCCGCCGCGCGTCGGGCCTCACCACCCTGGTCCCGACGTAAATGCCCCCGCGCTTCCCCTCGCTTGTGGTCATAACCCACAACAATCGTGTTCTCATCCAATAAGGTCGACATGAACCGCCCGTAAGGACAAATAAACGTGCACGCCTGTTCCCTAAAGCGCGCGAAGATGCTGAAGAACACCGCCGTAAACGCCACCATGAAGAACAACCCCTGCAAGTGGTTCAACGGGTTGTCAGTAATGATCGCCTGCAAATCCTCAATCCCAATGATGTAGGCCAGCAAGGTGTTCCCCACCAAAAAGGACAAAGCCAGGAAAATGCCGTACTTCAATACCCGCTTGAAAACCTTCCTCCCAGTCCACGGTGCCCCCGATAACCGACGCTGCTCCAAAGCATCCCCATCAATCCAATACTCCACCTTCCGAAAGACCATCTCCATCATCACCGTCTGCGGACAAACCCACCCACACCAAAGCCGCCCGTAAGCCGCAGTGAAGACTGCAATGCCCGTCAGAAACACCAGCAACCCGATCGCCAGGATGGGAGCGTCCTGCGGCCAGAACATCTGGCCCAAAATCACGAACCGCCGCTCCACAATGTCCATCAACAACAACGGATTCCCGTTAATCTTGATGAACGGCCCCGCAAACATCACCAGGATCAGAAGGTAACTCAGCCAGGTCCGCCGCCGTGTCCACCGCCCCTCCGGTCGCTTGGGGTAAATCCACTTCCGATGCCCCTCCTTGTCCGCAGTAGCCAGATGGTCGCGGAAATCCTTCCAGTCTACACTTCCCACCGGACCACTACTCCGGTCCGATGGAGACTCTGGCTTTGTTGGCACATCGCTCATAACCCAGCTAATGAGCCTTAAACCCCAGGAACGTTACAGCCGCTACGCTTATTCGTAGAGGTTCTCCGCCGGGGCCGCCGCCGCACCACCCGCTGCCTCCGCCGGTTTCGGGTTCGGCGGGTTGCTCCCCCGCAACGTATAAATGTAGCTCGTCACAGCGTAAATCTGGTCAGGCGTCAGAACCCCCTTCCAGGTCACCATCCCCTTCTCCGGCACACCATTCCATACCACCTTCAGATTGTCCGTAAAGTTGGCCCCGTGAATCCAATGATCATCCGTCAAATTCGGCCCCACTAAACCACCCCCATCATGCCGATGACACGGAGCACACAAAGCCATGTAGGTGTTGCGCCCCTCCGCAATCACCGTCTCCTCAGAACTCGCCTCCCTCGTCCCCATGTCGCGCTCAAATTTCTCCAGGGCCACCTTCTTCAGCGCGTTGCCAACCTCCATCTCCTTCTCATACACCGCACGACTGGATAACCCTATCGCCAGCACATGGTAGAAACAAAAATAGCCAATCGCAAAAATGGTCGAAAGATAGAACAACCAAACCCACCAGCGGGGCAGCTTGTTGTCCAACTCCCGAATGCCATCGGCCTCGTGGTCCATCAACAAAGGATCGTGTTCGTTATTCATGGTGCTTCAATGTTGAAACAGGTCGGTTCGAATCCATCCCCAACTCCGCATCGTCCCCCTCCAAAGGCAACTGGCTCATCTCCTCCAAATAAGTCTTCCTCAGCCCAAACGCCCAAAATAAGACGCCCAGAAAAACGATGAAGAACAATAGGACGGCGATAACACCATAGTTACCCACCCCGCCGATGCTGCTCAGTACTTTTTGAATCATATCAGTCTACTCAGAGGCTGAAGTCACATACTGCTGCAGCTTGATGTCCTTACCCAAACGCTGCAGATAGGCAATCAACGCAATGATCTCACGATCCGCTTCCGCCTCCACCAAGCCCGTCTGCAACCCGGCCACAACCAGGCGCTGCTGCAATGCCAGATCGTCCTGCGCCGGCCCGTTCTCAAAACCCTCAGCATATGGCACCCCAACCTTGCGCAGCGCCTTGATCCGCGAAGGCAATGTGTTCGTATCCAACTTCTGCTCCAATAGCCACGGATACGCCGGCATGATCGACCCCGGAGAAGTAGAACGCGGATCCTCCATGTGATTGTAATGCCACGCGTCCGGATACTTCCCGCCTACCCGATGCAAATCAGGCCCGGTCCGCTTCGACCCCCACAGGAACGGATGATCATAGACAAACTCTCCCGCCTTCGAATACTCGCCGTAACGCTCAGTCTCCGACCTAAACGGACGAATCATCTGTGAATGACAACCCACACAACCCTCGCGAATGTAAATGTCGCGACCCAAAACCTCCAACGGTGTGTAAGGCTTCACCGTGGAAATCGTCGGAACATTCGTCTTCACCAGATACAACGGCACGATCTCAACCAAGCCACCAATCGCCACCGCCACAAATGCCAGCGCAGCAAAAGTCACCGGCTTGGCCTCCAACCAACGATGCCGCCAAGGATGATCATCATGCTCCGCCTGCGGCTTCTCCTCGCGCACCGCCTTCACCTCCTCCTCCGCCAGGAAATTACCCGCTTTCGCCGTCCTATACAGATTCACCGCGCACAGCACAGCACCCACAATGTAAAGGGTACCACCCACAGCCCGCAGCTGATACATCGGCAACAGCTGGATCACAGTCTCCAAAAAGGTGGGATACTGCAGAAAACCCTCGGCATTGAATTGCTTCCACATCAAACCCTGCGTCACACCGCTCACATACAACGGCACCACATAAAACATCATCCCCAATAGCCCGATCCAGAAATGGTAGTTCGCCAGCTTTGTCGACCACAGCTTGGTCTGATACATCCTCGGAAACAGCCAATACAACATGCTGAAGGTCAAAAATCCGTTCCATCCCAAGGCGCCCGTGTGCACATGCCCGATCGTCCAGTCAGTAAAGTGCGACAGGGAATTCACACTCTTGATCGACATCACCGGCCCCTCCAGCGTCGACATGCCATACGCCGTCACCGCCACCACCATGAACTTCAACATCGGATCCTGCCGCACCTTGTCCCACGCACCCCGCAAGGTCAGCAAACCGTTCAACATGCCACCCCAGGACGGCGCCACCAACATCACCGAAAACACCATGCCCAACGACTGCGCCCAGTCCGGCAACGCCGTGAACAACAGATGATGCGGACCCGCCCAGATATAGATGAAGATCAGCGCCCAGAAATGAATGATCGAAAGCCGATACGAAAACACCGGCCGGTTCGCCGCCTTCGGCAAATAGTAATACATCAGACCCAGATAGGGGGTGGTCAAAAAGAACGCCACCGCGTTGTGCCCATACCACCACTGCACCAACGCATCCTGAACACCCGCATAAACAGAATAGCTCTTGAAGAACGACGCCGGCACCGCGAGCGAGTTGAAAATATGCAGCAACGCCACGGTCAATGCCGTCGCAATGTAAAACCAGATCGCCACATACATGTGCCGCTCCCGGCGGCGCAAAATCGTCCCAAAGAGGTTAACCGCAAAAACCACCCAGATCGCCGCAATCGCCAGGTCAATCGGCCACTCCAACTCCGCATACTCCTTACTGGTAGTAAGCCCCAGCGGCAACGTCACCGCCGCCGCCACAATAATCCCGTTCCAACCCCAAAAATTCACCCAGCTCAAGGAATCACTAAACATCCGCGCCTTGCACAACCGCTGGAGAGAATAGTAAATCCCCGCAAACATCCCGTTCCCCACAAAAGCAAAAATCACCGCGTTCGTGTGCAACGGCCTGATCCGGCCAAACGTGGTGAATTGCAGCTGCAAATTCGCCTCGGGAAAAAACAGCTGCACCGCCGCCAGCAGCCCAACACTCATGCCGACGATGCCCCAAATAATGGTCGCTATGGAAAATGCCCGAACGATGCGGTTGTCGTAACGGAAGGTCTCTACGTTCATGCAGATGGAAGGGGCTTGTGGTTTCGTCTCCGGGTATCCGCCGAGCCGCCCCGAACATCCTCGGTCAGCACCCGCATCGACGGCGTGGTCGTATCCTCAAACTGACCCGAACGAACCGCCCAGATAAACGCCAGGAGAAAACCCGACGCCACCAGCAGGCTCGCCAAAATCAGAATGACTATCACACCCATGCCGCAATTCGCTCTCTCTACCGTTCTAACCGCCTCAAACACTAGCTCTTCCCCGCTTCCCCCAGCGTGCCCTTCCCAAAACCCAGCCGCCTCACGGCACGAGTCGTCAGTCCGGACGCTAAAAGAACCACAGTCACTGAGCTGATTGGCATCACCACCGCGCAAATCACAGGCGACATCCAGCCGGCCGCCGCAATGGTCACACCGACAGCATTGTAGAAAACTGACACCCCAAGGCAAAAACCAACTATTCGCATAGTTTGTCGGGAAGCAGACAAAATTTGTCCAATCCGAACCACATTGCTGCCCGACAAAATGACGTCGCTCGCCGGAGAAAACCGCCCAACCTCCTCGACCACAGCCATCCCCACATCGCTCTGCCGCAAGGCCCCGGCATCATTTAAACCATCACCGATCATCGCTACCCGCTTCCCCCTCCGCTGAAGCCCCTCAATGGACGCCAGCTTGTCCATCGGAGTCTGCCCAAAACGAAGATCCGCCGAAGCTCCCAGCAAACGCCGAAACCGCTCCGCCTCCGCATCATGATCCCCACTCAACAACGCCACCTCATAACGTCGCCCCAACTCCTCCAGCACCCCGTCCATGTCCCTCCTCAACCGGCTCGGGAAGGTGAATACCCCCCGATAAATCCCGTTCCGCCCCACATGCACGACACTCTCCACCACGCGATCCTGCCCAGTCACCGCTATCCCCTCCGCCTCCAAACACGCAGCAGAACCCAGAACCCAACTGTCGCTACCCACCAGTCCCTTCACCCCCTGACCCGGCACCTCCTCAAACCCCTGAACATCCAATCGCCTCCCCCCCGGCCGGCACGCCCGCCCCAACGCCCTCGACAAAGGATGAGATGACTGCCTAACCAAAGCCCCCAACTGCCTCTCCTCCTCCTCACTCAAAACCTCCCCCCGAAACACCGGCGGTCGCGCATTCGGCTCTGTCAAGGTCCCGGTCTTGTCAAACACCAGCGTGTCCAAATGCGAAATCCGCTCCAAAACGTCCGCAGACCGCAAAAATACCTGCGACCTCGCCATCCAACGCTGCGCCGTCCCTAACGCAAAGGGCGCAGCCAATGCCAGCGCACACGGACAAGCCACGATCAACACCGCAACAAACGAACGCAACCCCCTCCCCGGATCCCCCCCAACAAACGACCAACCCACCGCCGCAGCCACAGCGATCGCAACCACCACCAACGTAAACCATCGACTAAACCGGTCCGTCAACCGCCGCAACTCACCCCCACCCACCTTCTTAAACGCCTGATGTTCCCATAAGGAGGCCAGATAACTCTGGGATACCGGTTTCACCGTCTCCACCTCAATCATCCCTCCAACCTGACGCCCCCCCGCATACAGGACCTCCCCCTCCCCTCGCTCCATGGGCTCGGATTCTCCCGTCACAAAACTGTAGTCCATCAAACCCAAACCCTGCACTAAAGTCGCATCCGCCGGCACCAGATCCCCATGCCGTAAAACCAGCCTGTCCCCCACACGCAACGACGAAACCGCCACGCTCTCCTCGCCACCCGCCCCCGTCCGCCGCGTCACCGCCAACGGAAAAAATGACCGGTAATCCCGGTCAAATGCCATGCGCGCGTACGTCTTGGTCTGATACCACCGCCCGCAAAGAAGAAAAAACACCAGCCCTGCCAACGAATCCAAATAGCCCTCCCCCGCCCGACTCAGCACCTCCCACAAACTCTGCCCATACAACGCCGCCAACCCCATCGCAATCGGCACATCCAGTGTCATCTGCCGCTGCCTCACGGATAACCACGCCGACTTCCAATAGTCCTCAGCACTAAAGACCAGCACCGGAAAGGCCAGGATCAGACTCAACACCCCAAACAACAGGTGCAACCCCGGCCCACTGATGCTGTCCAAACCCAGATAGGCCGGCAGGCTGAACAACATGATGTTCCCAAACGCAAAGCCCGCCACCCCCGTCTTCAATACCTGCCGGCGCGTCACCCCATCCGGTCTCTCCTTCTCCAAGGCGCTCAGCTTCAACGAAGGCTCATACCCCAACGAAGTCATCAATGCCGCCAGCTCGCTCAGCCGCATCGACTCACTCCGAAAATCCACCGTCACCTCCCGCCGCGCAAAGTTCACCCGCGATTTCCCCACCGCTTCATTCAATTGAAACAGGTTCTCCAACAACCATACACACGCCACACAGTGAATCGATGGCACCTGAAATGTCACCCGACTCATCTTCCCATCTGTAAAATCAATCAAACGATCCCTCACCGATGGCTCATCCAGGAACTTCCAACGGTCCACCCCTCCCTGCTCCCCAACCCGAACACCCGGATGAGACTGCAGCTCGTAAAACCGCCCAAGCCCACTCTCCTGCAAAACCTCGTGCACCGTCAGACATCCGTTGCAGCAAAAGGCCCGCCCCCCACTCTCCACCACCGTCCGCCCACACGGCAGCCCACAGTGATAACAATCCAACCCATCCTCACGCCCGGATGCCTCGCCCCGTACTTCACCAACAGCCCCTCGCTTCAACTCCTCAACCATGACAGTCCAAATCTGTTAAACTCACTGACACGCCCTACTATCAGCCCCACACCATGGTGTCGATCAGAACCGCAGCCCAACACCCGCCATTGACCCCGCCGCCGCCATCCGTAACTCTACCACTCAAGCATGAGTAAGCCGTCCATCCTCGATCTCATCACCAGCCCAAAAACCGAGATCCGCAACCAACCCCTCGAACAATTCCTGCTCAACTCAACCGCAGACGCCCTCCTCCATGCCTGCACCGAATTGGATGCATTCCGACGGAACCACCTGAACCTCTACGAACGCGTCCGCGCCCTGTTCTTCCTCTACGCCATCCACCGCTTCCACCTCCCGCCCAGACTCCAAAACAACAACCCAAAGGCGTCCATCCCCTTCGATGGACATGAACACCTCCTGAATCGACGCTTCGAAGAAGCCATCGACGCCTTCCTCCACCACCAAAGACAACACGGCCCCGGCGACGGCATCTCCAGCGCCCTCGCCGCCGCCTACCACCGGCTCGCCTTCCAAACGCTGGCCAACCAAGTCCGTAAAAGCGTCCGCAGCGTCGCCGGCAACCAGTGGATGTTCCGCACCGGCCACCCCGCCGACCAGCCCCTCCGCATAAGACCAGAACTCCTCCAACCCCACTCCGACGGCACCTACCCCATCCTCAAGGAATCCACCCCGGTCCGCATGGACCTCTCCCACTGCGGCTGGAGCGATATCTTCTTCCTCGCCATGGACTATCCCGAAGGCGCCCAGGTCCTCAACGTCTCCATCGACCTTGGTGTCCACGGACGCGATGCCTCACCACGCCCCCCGGTCGAAGCCTACCTCCGCGTCATCGATGAACCCGTCCTCCGCCTCACCAGTGTCGACCTCGGCGCCACCGCGGATATCACCAGCCTCGCCGAAATCTTCGACTTCGCCCGCGATTACCTCGGCCTCCTCAAAGCCGCCGTCATCGCCGGTGGCATCGTGCCGCCGGGCCTCGAAGGCAGCGGCCAACACCTCGATGAATTACTCACCCGCCTCTGCGGTCCCGGCCGCGGACTGGAACTGGTCAGCCGAGTCAACGATATCCCCAAAGGCTCGCGCCTGGCCGTCTCCACCAACCTGCTCGCCGCACTCATCAGCGCCTGCATGCGCGCCACCCGCCAAACCGCCTCGCTCACCGGCTCACTCCAGGAAAATGAACGCCGCATCGTCCTCGCCCGCGCACTCCTCGGTGAATGGCTCGGAGGCTCCGGCGGCGGATGGCAGGATAGCGGTGGTGTCTGGCCGGGAGTCAAACTCATCAACGGTATGACCGCGACCGACTCAGACCCGGAACACTCGATCAGCCGGGGGCGCCTCATGCCCAAACACCACATCCTCACCGACGCAGAATGCTCCGCCCAAACCCGCCAAAAACTCCAGGATAGCCTCGTCCTGGTCCACGGCGGCATGGCGCAAAATGTCGGCCCCATCCTCGAGATGGTCACAGAAAAATACCTCCTGCGCTCAGGACCGGAATGGAACGCCCGCCAAGCCGCTCTGGACATCCTTCAGGAACTGCTCCAAGCCCTCCGACAAGGCGATGTCGCCGCCATGGGACGCGCTACCTCGCGCAATTTTCAGGAACCCCTGCAAACCATCATCCCCTGGGCCTCCAACCACTTCACCGAAACGCTCATCCACCGCACCAAAGCCGCGTTCAAGGACGACTACTGGGGGTTCTGGATGCTCGGCGGCATGAGCGGCGGCGGCATGGGCTTCATGTTCGCACCCCACCGCAAAGCCGAGGCCCAGCAGAAACTCCAGGAAATCATGAACCAAGCCCGCGAAGAACTGCAGCACGCCCTGCCCTTCGCCATGAACCCCGTGGTCTATGACTTCGCCATCAATGAACGGGGCACCTGGGCCGACCTCCTATCCGGTGAAAATGCCCTCATGCCCCCCGGCTACTACACTCTCACCCTGCCCTCACTCCTCCAACGCGACCGCACCGCCCTCCCCCCCGCCCGCCGACGTGAACTGGATAAGTTCGGTGCCGCCTGCCGTAACCGCCCCGAACTCAGCAATACGGTCCAGGCCCTCTTCGACATTCTCCTGCCCAAAGGGCAGGCAGAACAAAGCTCCGGCCCCTCTCTCCCCTCCCTGCTGCAAGACTTCGGCTTCGACCGCATCCAACACGAACAAATCCGCTCGGACCTCCGTAACGGCCGGATCGGCCTCGCCCAAAACCGACTACGCCCGGATGTCCTCATCGAGGATGTCCACCACGACGACGTCACCCAGCTCCCCGAATCCGCCTCCGAATCAACCGCACTCTCCAAAGTCGGACTCACCGCACTCCAACAGGGCGAAGTGGCCGTAGTCACTCTCGCCGCCGGCGCTGCCTCGCGCTGGACCCAAGGCGCCGGAGTCGTCAAAGCCCTCAATCCCTTCTGCAAGATGGCCGGCTCCCATCGCAGCTTCCTCGAAATCCACCTCGCCAAAACCCTCCATACCGGCCACCTCAGCGGTACCACCCCCGCCCACATTCTCACCACCAGCTACCTCTCCCATACCCCCATCCAAAACACCCTGAACCTCCACCAGAACTACGGATTCGACGGCCCACTCCTCCTCTCACCAGGCAAAAGTATCGGCCTCCGCCTCATCCCTACGGTCCGCGACCTGAAATTCGCCTGGGAGGAAATGCCCCAACAGGTGCTCGACCAACAACAGCAAAAAGTCAGGGAAAGCCTCCGAACCGCCCTGCAAAACTGGGCCCGCTCCACCGGCGAAACCAACGATTACACCGACAACCTCCCCCTCCAGTGCCTCCACCCCGTCGGCCACTGGTTCGAGATACCCAACCTCCTCCGTAACGGAACTCTCGCCAAGCTGCTCGCTCAACAACCCAACCTCAAATACCTCCTCCTCCATAATATCGATACACTCGGCGCTAACCTCGACCCCGCCATCCTCGGCCTCCATATCCAGTCAAAAGCAACGCTCTCCTTCGAAGTCATTACCCGACGTCTCGAAGACCGCGGAGGCGGCCTCGCCCGCATCAATGGCAAACCCCGCCTCGTCGAAGGCCTCGCCCTCCCCGACGAACGGGAAGAATTCAAACTCACTTACTACAACACTCTCACCACCTGGATCGACCTCGACCAACTCCTCTCGGTATTCGAACTAAACCGCAACGATTTCCTCCCCTCCGCACCGCCCAGTGCAAACGACAAAATTCAGGCCGGCATCCGTAAGGTCGCCTCCCGTATGCCCACTTATATCACCCTGAAAGACGTCAAAAAACGCTGGGGACACGGCCAGGAAGACGTCTTCCCAGTCGCCCAATTCGAAAAACTATGGGGCGATATGACCACCCTCCCGGAAATCCAGTCCAGCTTCATCGTGGTCCCGCGTAACCGCGGCCAACAACTCAAGGACCCCGCCCAACTCGACGGCTGGCTCCGCGACGGCTCCGCCGCCTACGTGGAAGACCTCTGCCACTGGACCTAACCGTCCCGCCAGCGTCTCGCAGATGCCCGGACCGGCCTGCAATAACAGGCCGCTTCCGCCTGCATCCACCAATCTAAAATTCCACGTCCATCACCCGATACTCCCGCCAGTCCTTGTAATCAAAATGCCACCACTCGTTTTCGTAGACCGCAAACCCCTCCGCCTCCATCACCCGACGCAATAACTCCCGCTTCGCAGCGGCCTCTTCACTACCACCAGGATAATCTACATGAGCTCGTTCACTAAACTCGTCGACCATTGAAGGCATCTCCACCTCATCTCCAGTCTCCAGCAAATAGAGCGTCACATCCACCGCACACCCCCGGTTATGCTTCGATCCAGTCTTCGGATTTGCCACGAAACCAGCCTCCCGTTCCTCCTTCGAAACAGAATCCCACATTTCCTTGGTCACTCGCCACGGCCGATAAGCGTCCGTCACCAGAAGACCATAACCCTCCAGACGAAGGACCGCATTGGCTCGAACCAATGCCTCCGCAGCAGGTCGTTGCAACATCGCTCTGGCGTCACGATACAACGCCCTCCCCAGAAAGTTCGAACTCCCTGCATACAGAATGTTCAAGTGAATGGTTGGATCTAACTCCCGGAGTTCAACCAGATCCGGCTCACGAAACGTGCCCCTCTCCGTCGGCATGACATGCCTGCATCCCAGAAAAAGCAAAACCAGCAGAAACAGAGGAAGTATCGTTCGCAGTCTCATTTCCACTTGGTCCGCTCACACGAACTCGCGGCTACCTCAACCACAGTCACCCGGCACTCAATAACCCACCGAAACATCCTCCCCCGCACCAGCCAGTTCCTTCTCAGTCCGCAACCTCAGCTGCCCGCAAGCAGCATCAATATCATGCCCCTTCTCCCTTCTTAGAGTAGCCCTCACACCCTGCCTCATAAGGGACTCCAGGAAAGCCTGCTGCCTCCGGTCGTTCGGCCGACGCCAATCCAATCCATCCACCTTATTGTAGGGAATCAGGTTCACCTTCGCCCTCAGCTGACGCGCCATCTGCGCCAGCGGCCGAATCTGGTCGAGACCATCATTCACACCTTCAATCAGAATATACTCGAGCGTCACTGTCCGCCCGTTGGCCCGTAAAAAGTCCTCCACCGCAGCAGTTAATACCGCCAACGGATACTTCCGGTTCACCGGCATCAACCGCTGGCGCACCTCGTCGGTCGCCCCATGCAGCGAAATCGCCAGACCAAATTGAAAGGGCTCCTCCCCCAACCGCCGGATCTCCGGCGCCAAACCACTCGTCGAAACGGTGATCTTCCGCGCACCAATACCCATGCCCCACGATGCGTTCAGAATCCTCAAAGCTCCCATCAAGGCATCATAGTTGGCCAATGGCTCGCCCATCCCCATGATCACCAGGTTGTTCACCAGCCGATCCCGCCCAGGTTCCACCTCCATGCCCGACTCCTCACCCCGATACCAGCGCTCAACCGCCGCCACCTGCCCCACAATCTCATCCACCGTCAGATTCCGCTTCCACCCCGCCAAGCCACTCGCGCAAAACTTGCACCCGTATGCACAACCCACCTGAGTCGAAACACAAAGGGTGAAGCGGTCACTGGCCTCCCCATACAACGCCGGGTTCGCAGGAATCAATACACTCTCCACCATCGAACCATCCCTGAGCTTCCAGAGAAACTTGCGGGTCGTATCCCCCGAACCCTGTACGCGAATCACCTCAGGAAGTTGAATCGTAAACTGCCGCGACAACGTTTCCCTCAGGGCCTGCGGAACATTGGTCATCTCCGACCAATCCCCCGCAGCCTTGGCATACAACCAGTCGAGCACCTGCGTCAGCCGGTAGGCCTGAACACCTAACCCAGCCAGCCGCGACGCCAAACCCTCCCGCTCTAA
>JBJOII010000092.1:0-28534 GCA_046047235.1 Verrucomicrobiota bacterium
GGGGTGATTTTCCGGGGGGGGCCGGTGCTGGTTTATTTGAGGGGAGGTGTTCTTGCAAGCCGAGGCGTTCGGCTGCGATGCCGACGAGTGCGAGGAGGAGTCGGGTGACGAGTCGCTGTTCGAGGAAAGTTGCAGTGAAAAGGGTGGGCAGGAGGAGCCAGATGGTCCACCACCAGGGCGTGTTGGAGGTCAGTCGGGCGCTGACGACTATGCTGGCCAGAGTTATGGCGGAGAGCGTCCAGAGCATGGGTGTGGTGATTCCGGGCATGAGGCGGCAATGCAGGACCTGCCGTCCGTTTCCGAGGTATTCGGCCACGGTAGTGAGTTTTACCCGGCTCCATCTGCGTCCGAACACCGTGATGTCGCTGGTGTTCCAGCCGTTGTCGGGGTGGAACTGCCAGCTTTCTTCCTGCAGTTGGGCGAGGATGCCTTTGAGAAACTGGGATCGTTCGGGGCCTTGGACGGCGTAGTAGGAGCACTGGGGGCTTTTGAGACGGAGCCAGGGGAGGTCGGGTAGGGAAGCCCTGCGGAGTGCTGTGGGGCGGGTCGAGCGGGTGTTCCATTTCCATTTGTTTCGTGCTGCGCCACGGACCAGTGGTTGGAGCCATGCGAGCAGCACTAGGAGGGGGCGGGACCAGAGCGTGTGTTGATTGGGGGGTACATGAGCCTGGAGGCCTGTGATTGTTGCTGTGGCGACGGAAAGTCCGAGGCTGCCTAGCGCGAACGGTAGCATAGGGGACCAAGCTGCGGCGGAGGCGAGCAAGGGGAGGGTGATATAGGCTTGGTAATCGAATGAGCCCAGCCAAGGCATCCACGAGGTTCCGGAGTATTGGTAGATGCGCTGAAAGCCTGCGGTGCCGAACATGCCGTGGTAGACTACCGTTCTGCCGATGGTGGGCATGGGGCCGTCGATGCCGTATATGCGTCCCTGCCATTGGCTGGCACCGTGTCGGGTAAAGTAGTGTGGGTGCTTGATTGCCAGGACTGCTTCGGCCTCTCCGTATCCGGCTTGTTGGGACAAGTAACTGGCGATTGTGGTTCGGTGGTAGTGCCAGACTACTCCGGCTGCGTTGAAGCGCAGATGCCATCCGCGTTCTAGAATGCGCCAGCAGATATCCACGTCATCGCCGGCTCGGTGAAACACCGGGTCGAAGCCGTTCACGGCCTCGAGGGCCCATTTCCAGAAGGCCATGTTACAGCCGGGCAGGTGTTCTGCATCGCGATCGGTTAGCATGACGTGGTTTGGTCGGCCTGGGGAGGCGGCGACCACGGCGGCCAGGCGGGTATCGTCTGGCGGAGGCAGGTTGGGTCCACCTGCACCGGCCACGTTATCTGCAAGCAGTTCGTAGACGAGGTAGTAGAGCCAGTCCTCATCGGGCCGACAGTCGGCGTCGGTAAAGGCCACAATTTCGCCTTGGGCGGCTGCGATGCCGGTGTTTCTGGCTACGGACAGTCCGAGTGGTGGCTGGCGGAGATAGCGTACGCCCGGGTAGGATTGGGCTGCGACTGAGGTGCTGTCGGTGGAGCCGTCGTCTACGAGGATGATTTCGTAATCCGGGTAGGCCAGGCCGCAGCAGGCTTCGAGGCAGCGTTGCAGGGTTCGTTCACCGTTTCTGCACGCGATGACGATGGAGACTTTGGGGAGGCGGGTTAACGGGAAGTAGGGTGCTTGATTAAATTTGGATTGAACGAGCCGGAAGGACTCTTTGGGGTGTCGGTCCTTTTCGGTGATACCGAAGCCCCAGTCTTCGATTTGTCGGCCATCGGTGTGCCAGTCATCGGTGAAGCTGTAGAGGATGATGCCGGCCAAACCGCATCGAAAAGCGAGTTCGATTTGCCAGGAGAGCAGTTCGGCTTGGCGGTCTCGTCCTTCCCGGATTGTGTCGACACCGCATTCACTTAGGATCAGGGGTTTGTGGCCGGCGAGCATCTGGAGTCGGGCCAGATAATTTTCGAATGGCGTCGGGTCGTGCAGGAAGACGTTGAAGCAGAGGAAGTCTACTTCGTGCACGTGGAGGAATTCTGTTGGGGGGAAGGAGGCGAAGGTGCAGAGGGCTGCGGGGTCCTGGGAGCGTATGATACGGATCAGCTTTCCGAGGAAGCGGGCGACGCGGGATGGGCCGTACCAGCGGACCATTTCGGCGGGGATTTCGTTGGCTACTGAGTAGGCGAACACGGCGGGGTGTCCTGAGCAATCCCGGGCTGCCTGGCGGACCATTGCTTCTGCGGCTTCGCGCAGGTCCTTTCGTTCGAGGAAGCACAGTTGGCGTGCCCAGGGGATATCGATAAGGAGCCTTAGTCCGTTTGTCAGTGCGAGGTCGAGGAACCAGGCGGGTGGGACATGGTAGACTCGCACGGTGTTGGCGCCCAGTTGACGTATCAGCTCGAGATCTCGCAGGGCCTGTTCGCGGGAGGGGAAGACACCGGTTTGGGGGGAGGGTTCGAACGGACCATAGGTCACTCCACGGGGGTGGAACTTCCGGCTGCCTAGCCGAAAGCTCTTTGCGTCCACCGTTACACGCGACGCCGGGGAGGATCCACTCATCGCGCTTTTGATAAGGCAGGGTCAGGTTTGAGGCAAACGCATATCCCGGGGGAGAGGCAGGCGGGCGTGTGCATCGGCCTGGTTTTTCAGGGCCATACTGCGCGTGCGCGGTAGTATTGCCAGGGCCAGCCGGCGACCTCGCTGTCGAGCACGACGAAGCGTCCATCCTCGGGCGTATTGACTGCCACAGTGAACCACTCCTCCAGATCTGAGGAGGCTTGCAGCGCGTAGGTTCGTCCAGGTTCACCTTCGATTTCGACGAGGAACGAACCGTCTATCCAATGTCCCAGGGGGATGACGCGGCAGGGCAGCGGGGTATCGATGTCGGCTGTGACCTTGAAGTTATCGAACACCATGTAGCTGTCGCCGAAGTCATTGCTATCGGGGCCGAGTACCCAGGCTGCATCGATGTCGCCGAGGTCGAGGGTGCGTCCGGACAGGGTCATGGGTGCGGCGTTCACGATGAGTTGGCCATTGAGGCTGGCGCTCCAGAGGTTGCTGGCGAGGTTCATGGTGACTGCGAGCTCATAGAGGCTTTGGGGGATGAAGCTGTAGCCCGTTTCGATGGCCTGTGGATCGTCATCGATCAGGTAGGCGACGCGGTTGTTGGCCATGTCAAAATCCAGAGCGAAAAGTCGGCTGTTGCTTTCTTCCCGGTTGTAGACCACCCAGCGGAACGAATTTGGATCCGGCTCGGTATCATCGAGGATGGCCATGGTGACTGAGAACACCACGATGGGCAGGCCTCGTCCCGCGGGGTCTACGAACAGGGGTCTGTAGGCGCTGACGGATTCCACCATGCCGGTGGGGGCTGACCAGCCGATGAGGGCTTGTTGGCCCATGTCTTCGAAATACCCGGTATCGATCTGGCTGGTGGGGGCTTCATCCGCAGGTGTGGCCCACCATGGCACCAGCCAGTCGCCCTGGCCGTCGAGGGTATAGCCGACTTCAAACTCCGGGGGTTCGAAGCCCGTTTCATAGATCACCCATGGCGCTGTGGATCCGGTGATGGTGAGCCAGAGCGAGGCAGCAGCTATGAATCCAAGCAGAGATCGCTTCGCTGGGGATGATTCCATGATGCGTGGCTGTCGAATTTGCTTGGGGGCACTACTGTGGCGACGTGCGGCTTCCTCGCGAGCCTGAGGAGGAAGGGGGTGCGGAGCGTGGAGTGGGCGCGGCCCTGGGTGTGGGGGCAGGAGCGGGTGCACGGTAGCTGGGTGCGGGGGTGCTCCGACTGGGGGCAGGAGAGGGGGTGCTGCGATAGCTGGGGGTGGGTGCGGTGCGAGTTCCCGTGCTTGGGCCGGGGGTGAAGGTGGATCTGGGGGCGGGCGCGGAACGCGGGGTGTAGTTTCGTTGCGGGATGGAGCTTGGGCTTGTCACGCTGCTGCGGGAGGACGGAGTCAGTGGTGTTGGTGTGTAGGCGGGGGTTCTTGTGACGGGCTCGGGTCGGTTGCGACCGGCATCCAGAACTGGCGACCGGTTACTGGGGGTTGGCAGCACTGCGCTGCGGCTGTTCTGTGGGGTTGTTGGTGTAGGGATGGCCACCGTGGGTGAGGATCGGCGAGGTTCAAAGCGGGAGTTTGGGCTTGGGGAGGCCTGAGTGCGGCCGGACAGGGTCCCGCTGGGGGTTCTGGTGGTGGGCACGTTTGGAGATCTTGAAGCTGGTGCTTCCATTCGTTGAGGGGAGCTGACCGTTTCGCTGCTTCGTCCTGTAGGGCTGGACAGCGTCCGGTTGGGAGCAGCTGGTGTGGGTGTGCGGGGGCTTTCGCTACGTTCGAGCCGGTTTGCGGGCTGGCGGTCTGCGGAGCGTGTCGGGACATTGCGTTCTGTGGTGGAGTAACTGGCTCCGGATCGATTTTCGGTGCGTGCTGGCGCCTGGCTGGGTTGCCGTGAGGAGGTGGTTGATGTTGACTCTGATGCTCGCGTGAAGCGGTTTGCTTCGCTTCTGCTTGAGGCATCTGCGCGCACTCGTGCGGCGGCTACGGCAGGTGAATCCACGACGGAGGCGGAGCGTATTGCGGCTCGTTCCTGGCGGTCGGTCAAGGCTGCTGGCGGGCGTTTGGCCTGTTCCGGCAATTGGGGTCGATAGGCCATCAGAGTGGAGCCATCACGGCTGAGCCGTTCTGCGCGAACGCTGGGTGTGGCGTGATCACGATAGCTATCTGCCACGCGGACCTTGCGGATTTCGGTGCGGCTTGCCCGGGCGACGGTTTCGGTGCCGATACCGTTGTTGATGACGGTGTTGTTATTCCCGACGACGTAATTATTGATGATTGTGGTATTGCCGTAGAATTTGTTCACGGTGCTGCGAGGTGCGCAGTGGTTCCAGGGGCGAGGGGTATAGAAGTGGTGCACTGGGACGAAGCTGTAGCAGGCTGAGCTGAGTCCGAATCCGAAGCTCATACTGACGCCGCGGCCGTAGTAGGTGAAGCCGACTCCGGAGACGTAATGGGCTGCGGGGGGCAGGGGAGCCCAGCCGCAATAGCCATCGTAGGAGCGCCAGGTGACCCAGGCGGGGCCCCAGTGGGTGCCGGGCACCCAGACCCAGCCGCGTCCGGAGCTCAGGTGCCATCGGCCATAGTGAAACGGCGCCCATCCCCAGGAGTAGTAGGACTGCCAGTACCAGCCGCAGTCGGTCCAAATCCAGCGACCGCCGTGGCAATACGGGCGCCAGTCGGCCTGGGTTACAGCAACGGTAGGCTGCCAGCACCATCCGAAATCCGGAACGTCGACCCAGGTTCCGTAGGGCGAGAGGGTGTTATAAAAGTAGTTATTTGTTACCTGGGTGGCTGGGGCTGAGACTGTGGTGACCGGGGTTCCTTCTGGAGGCGGCGGGGCTGGAGCAGTTGCAGATTGCGGGAGAGGTTCTGTCACTGTGGCCTCTGCCAGAGTTGCCGGAGGCGGTGCGGTTTCCTGCGTGTCCATCGTTTCCAGAGCCAGCTGGCCGCGAAGGACCTGGTCGCGGTTGACCATTGCCGTTACGGTTTCGGATTCAACCCCCAAGTCCGTCAGGTAAACGATGGCGTCGGCATTCAGGTTGAACGGGGCTTCGACGCCCTGGATATAGGCGAGGACAACTTCCTGGCCGACCTGTGCGCGAGCGAGTTGGACGACTTCTTCCGCTGAGGGGCTCAGGATGGGGATGGCAGTGGGTGCGGGCAGGGGTTCGGCGGGGGGCACGGGGGAGGTTTCGGATTGTGCGACCACCACGGCTGGAGGTGGTGGAACGGGGGCGGGGACCATCTCCACGGCTGTGACGGGCACGCTGCCGCTGCGTTTTGAGTCATCTGCGGAGCAGCCGATTCCCAGCGCTGCCAACCCGAGGGCGGAGGTGAGGGTGAAAAGAGCAGGTTTTCGTGAAGCACCCTGTCTGCCGCGCTTTGCCATGATGGTATTTCGTGTTTTCATTGTGTCCTCCATCCAGGCTGGGAATTGTATATTTCTTTGATCTGCAGGCGTTCGCCAGGTTTCCACCACATCATTGGACTTTCTAAACCCGAGGATTATTCAGTCCGGCTCGATCCTTTTGCCCCTGAGACCTTTTTCGCACCCTACGCCCCTGACCCTCATTGTCAAAGCAATGGGGTGGTGCGCAGTGCCGGGGTAGGCCCAAGCAAAGTGCCGCGCCGGCTATGCTCCGACGCGGCACAAGGAACGAAGGTCGGACGGACCGTCCTCCGACTGCCACCAAACAACTAGGGTTGGACGGCACCCCCTCCGATGTTATTCAATACGGCTTCAGAGGTCGGAGCTGAATCATGCACATCACGAACTTGAACGGGTCGGATGAGATCGGCGCCAGCGGATGGATGCTCGATTTTGAGGGGCACCGCTTGTTGCTGGATGCCGGTATTGATCCCAAGAAGGAGGGGCGGGAGGCCCTGCCTCTTTATGCGGTTGGGGGCGAGGAGGATGTTGATGCCATTGTTGTTTCTCACTGCCATCATGACCATGTGGGGTCGCTTCCCGTGGCATTGCGGCATTGGCCTTCGGCGCATGTTCTGATGACCGAGTTGAGTTATTTCATTGTGGAGCGGGTGCTGCACAATTCAGTGAATGTGATGAAGCGCCAGCGGAGGGAGTTCGGGATTAAGGATTATCCGCTTTATACCCACGGTGAGGTGGATGATATCGCTCCGGTATTTCAGGGGTTTCGCTACAACCGGGAGGTTGAATGGGGTGCGCCGCACAAGCATTCGTCGTCGAGGCCCTCGCCCACGCTGGAGTTTTATGATGCGGGGCACACGCTCGGGTCTGCCGGGGTGATGATTCGGGGTACCCGCGAGACGGTGTTTTACACGGGGGATGTGTCTTTTCGCGATCAGACCTTGTTGAAGGGGGCCCGGTTTGAGGATGTCCAGGCGGATGTATTGATCATGGAGACCACGCGCGGTGGACGAGCGACGCCGGAGGGGCTGACCAGGGACTCGGAGATGGGTCGCTTACTTGCGGGAATTCAGGGCGTGTTGGATCGCAAGGGTTCGGTGTTGTTGCCGACTTTCGCTCTGGGGCGAACGCAGGAGATGCTTGCCCAGCTGGCGTTATGGATGAAGGCGGGTCAGCTCAAGAGACAGCCGGTTTACATTGGTGGTTTGGGACGTGTTTTTGCGGAGATTTACGATTTGCAGGCCCATCGCACACATCGTCAGCACAGCAACCTGATGTTGCATGAGGCGTTACAACTCGAAGTGCTGGAGGCCAGGAAGCTGGATGCCATCGCTTCCAAGAGCGGGCGCATCTACGTTGTTACTGCCGGCATGATGAGCGAGAACACCACGGCTCATGAGCTTGCTGTTCGATTGGCAGGGGATGAACGCCATGGGATCTTTTTTGTGGGTTACGCTGATCCGGCTACGCCGGGTGGGCGCATGAAGGTTGCTCCGGCGAACGAGCCTTTTTTCTTCAGCACCTCGGCGGGGGAGTTAACCCGTCGATGTGAGATGGCTGATTTTGATCTTACGGCGCACGCCAACCGGGAGGAGCTTTTGGATTTTGTGGATTCCGTTTCACCGCGGGTGGTGATTTTGGGGCATGGAGAGCCTGATGCGCGTCAGTGGTTTGCCGAGTCGATTCGAGCGCGGCATCCGCGGATTCAGGTGATCCAGCCCGGGCCGGGGGAGAAAGTGGAGGCGGCCTGAGGGCGGGGCGGGGCTGGATGTGCGCATCTGGAGGCGGGGAGCTTGAACGCGGCACTGACCGGTGCTTTGGGATTGCATACTACCCCATAAACCCCTTCCACTTCCTGAAACCGATTTTGAAAAACACGCTAAAGTTATGAGCATCCCCACCATCACAGCCCTCAAAACTGTCAAGGGAAGCACGAAGAGCAAGGTTGAAGCCGAACTGTCGAGGACCGGCGGTTTGCTGCGTTTGGCTCCGTGCTGGGTCCCGCGTTCCTTTCTTCAGCCTGGTCTCAGGCTTAAGCTTCATCCGGATGACGTTTATGCCTACGGTGCCAACCGGGGCGGCATTGATGAGCGATGGTTTGCCTCGACCACAGAAGCTGCCAACGAGGGGCGCGTGCCTGACGAAGGCTTGAGCTATTGTGTGGTTGGCAACGAACGGTTCACTCTGCGGAAGGCGGTTGAGGATTGCGGTGCTTCGATTGTGGGCAAGACCATTTGGAATAAGTATGGGCGTTGGCCGGTTTACTCGAAGTTTTTCGACAACATGGGGCCTATTCCTCATCACATGCACCAGAACGAGAAGCAGGCCAAGCTGGTGAAGCAGGAGGGCAAGCCGGAGAGCTATTATTTCCCGCCGCAGCACAACAACGTCGGCAACAACTTCCCCTACACATTCTTCGGACTCGAGCCCGGCACTACGAAGGCTCAGGTAAGGAAGTGCCTGGAAGACTGGAACAAGGGCGACAATGGGATTCTTGATTTGTCCAAGGCCTATCGTCTGAAGCCTGGTACGGGCTGGTTGGTGGGCCCCTGTATTCTTCATGCTCCCGGTTCCCTCTGCACTTACGAACCGCAGTGGGGCAGCGACGTGTTTGGCATGTATCAGAGCATGGTCGAGGGTCGTTATGTTCCTTGGGACCTGCTCGTGAAGGACATGCCCAAATCCAAGCATCGTGATCTCGACTTCATCGTCAACCAGCTCGACTGGGCTGCGAACGTGGATGAGAACTTCAAGGACAACCATTACATGGAGCCGGTGCCGGTCGCGGATACGCGGAGCGAAGGGTATGTCGACCGCTGGATCGTCTACGGCAAGATCAACGGGAAGCAGTATTTCACGGCGAAGGAGTTGACGGTGGATCCGGGCACCAAGTGCACCATTAAGGATCGCGGTGCCTATGGTCTGACTTGTGTTCAGGGCAGTGGCCGCATCAACAGCGAGCCGTTGGTGAGTCCGAAGCTGATTCGCTTCACCGAGCTGACTGAGGACGAGTATTTCGTGACTGCTGACGGGGCCAAAGCTGGCGTTACGTATGAAAACACGAGCGAGACGGAGCCTATGGTGATTCTCCGTTATTTTGGTCCCAACGTGAATCCGGACGCTCCGGAGATGGGTGGGCACAAGCACAACAAGTTTGTGTAAGCGGCGGTTGATTCACGATTTCCTTCTGACCAGTTCTAAAGGCCCGGGCTTTGGCCCGGGCCTTTGCTTTTGGTGCGCTGGGCAAGGTTCACCCAGTTGGAGTTTGCTGCTCCGTGCGAATGTCCCAAGCAGCAGGACTGAGAGAGGGCCATTAGGCCACAGCCGCGAAGGCCTTCATTACGGGAATTTTCCTCGGGACATTGGTTGCGGTAGACACTCTCTGGCTATTCCAACCTCCATCTTCGCAGATCACTGCTACGGATTATTCTGGGGCTGGGCGCTGAAGTTGAGTCGCAAACAGCCGGTTTTTTAGGCCTTTCAGGGCATTGTGCCTATTTTAGGGGAGGGATTTGCAGTTCGGGAAGTCTGGTAATGAATGTGTTCGCGTACGGATTTTTGAGACACGTGTCCCAAAAATCCGTCAAGACATCGAGCGTGTGCTGTGAGGCTCGCTGGGTTCAGTGAGTCTCCGGCTGCATTGGCAAGGAGTTGTGTTTTATGGCTACGGAGGAGTGGGGGGTGAGGGGCAGGTCGGATGGATGGTTCATGGAGATGCAGAGCCGAAGGCTGAGGAGCAGGAGCCGGACTTGTGGTCAGGCAAACATCCTGCGACGCCGTTGGGATCGGAAGCGGGTCAAGCGACGCGATCAAGACTCAGCAGGGGAGCCCTGCCGCCCCGTTTGCGGGGCAGGGGTTGGTATTTCTTCGGCAAAAGTGAAGGCCGGCGGCTGATCTCCGGGGCTTGATGTCACCCGCAGTGATACGGAGCCGTACGTCTGCTGTTGTGGGAGTCGGCGGGGGTAAGCCCGCTCGCCTGACACGCGGTACGGGCCTGATTCAGTTGAGCAGATCAAGAATTTCCCTGAGGGAATGGATGGTATGGTTTCCCCCGTCATGGTTGCCGCTTCGATTCACCGTACGCGCCTGGAATCCAGCTGCCAAAGCTCCCTCAGTATCGGCTTTGGGGTCGTCGCCGACGTGCAGGATTTTCTCGGGTGACAGGCACAGGCTCTTTGCTGCGGCAGCGAAGATGCCTGCGTCCGGTTTGGTGGATCCCAGTTCCAGTGAAATCAGCACGTCTTTGAAGTGTTGGGAGAGGCCGATCCCTTGAAGCAAGGGGCGCAGTCGACTGTCCCAATTGCTGGTGACCACCACTGGGATATGCCTGCGCTGGAGTTCCTCCAGAAGAGGGACCACATCCGGAAAAACTCTCCAGACATCCGGTTGCACGAAACGTTCGTAGAGTGCCGGGAAGAACGAGTTACTTGGCGGCTCGGGCATGAGATCGGCGAAAGTTGCATCCACCATTGCGGCCCACTCTTCCCGCGTGTGGTGAAAATCATCGTCACGACGAGCCCAGGCGTGGCCAAACTTCCGGTTGAGCAAGGCCGGATCTATGCCTGGCCAGCCATGTCGTTCGGCCTCGGACGCATAGACATGGCCGACCGAAGGCCAGGGATGGATCAGCGTTCCTCCCGCATCCAGCGAAACCCCGTTGATCATGGTTCTCGGCCTGGCTATTTGAGCCGCACGACTGCTTCGACAGGGTAGTGGTCGGAGGGGTTGCGACCGTTCTCCTGGGTATAGTTGATACGCGCATCAAGGGTGGTTACATCGGGGGTGGTGACGATCCAGTCGATGCGGCTTCCCTTGCGTGTTCCGCGCCATCCATTGAAGGAGGCTTCATTTTCGAACCTCTCGGGTTGGATTACCCGGTAGGTGTCCATCCAGGCGTTTCCTCCGAAGCCCTCTCCTTTCACCAATGCGGCGTAGGGTGCATCATCCTCGGTCGTATTGAAGTCGCCGGTCAGGATCACGGGCATTCCATAAGGTATTTCGGCGGCGCGACGACGGATGAGTTTGGCGGATTCCAGTCGGGCTTGTTGGCCACGGTGGTCGAAGTGGACGTTGGCGAAGACCAGTTCGGCTCCATCGCGGCGATCGCGCAGGGCGACCCACGAGAGCATACGGGTGAGGGAGCTATCCCAGCTTACGCTTCCGGGGTTTTCAGGGTTTTCACTGAGCCAGAAGTGGCCGGAGTCGAGGAGCTCGAAGCGGTCTTCGCGGAACATCAGCGGTACGAACTCACCTTTTTCGGCGCCGTCTTCGCGGCCTACGCCGTGGAAGGCATAGCCGGGTAGACCTGACCGGACGAAATCTGCCTGGAATTTCAGCACCTCCTGCATACCGAGCAGGTCGGGATTGAAGTTCTGGATGGTTTCCAGCACGAGGTGTTGGCGATGCGGCCAGCTGTTGGTGCCGTCGTTCGCTGCGCCATAGCGGATATTGAAGCTCATCACCTTGATTGGGGTGTTTAGAGCATTGGCGGCGTAGGATGAGGTCGTGACTGCAACTGAGCAGATCACGGCGAGGAAGGCTGCGAATCGATTAGTGCTCATAGAATGATGTGTCCTGGGAGAAAGCAGCAACAATGTGCCTGCTTGTTTTGGATTGGCGAAGACCATGACAGTCTTGTGGAAAATGAAAAGCTCATCCGTAGGGAGGGGCAGGTCTTTTGTTGGGCGAGTTGCTGTGTAACGGGGGTCCGGATGCTGTTTGTGATAGTTGTTACCCGTTTAAGAGGATGATTGCGGCTAACGGCGGACTTCTTCCCGGAGGATATCCAGGTAGAGAGTTCCGTAGTCGACGTAGCGGTCGCCGCCGGTGAAGGAACGGCCGTCCTCGGAGTCGTCTTTGGAGGTTGTGGGGGCGGAGCCTATTGTGGCTTCGATCTGGGAGTCTTCGAACCATTCATTGAAGCTGGTGACCATCATGATGTTGCCGCATTTGGGATCGAGGTTGGGTAGGGCAACCTCGCGGATCATGGAGCGGAAGAGGTCGCCTTCCTTCGAGCCTTCCACGTCCGTGAAATACCGCGCTCGCCCCGGGTGCCCCTTGCGAACCGCGGTGTCATTGTAGCCTGGGGCGATGGTGGGCATGAAGGCGGTGCCGACCGAATTGGCTTGCTGGCGTGCGTGGCGGTAGTTGTCGGCGAGGAAATGGATGGCCTTTTTGGTGCCGCCGAATCGTCCGACGGATTGTCCGTAGACATCGTAGGCGGTGATGGCATCGAAGTTCTTTGCCCAATCGGCGCGGTAGCCTTCGCCAAAGACTTCATCCCCCACGAGATACAACTCGGGGAACTTCTCCCGTGTTTCCTTGAGGACATCGGCGCCTTTGTTGCGGAAGTATTCACGGGTTAGGTAGACGAAGACGACCGGTTTGCCTTCGACGTGGAGGTAGTTGGGGTTGTTGAAGAAGTGATCACGCAGGTATTCGAGGTCGGCGATCCACTTGGAGTAGTCGGGGTTTCCGAATCTGCCCATACGTCCTGTGGCTTCGTAGAGTGCGGCGTATTTGAGTTTTCCGGCGTCGGGATGTTTCAGGATGGCATTGAGGAAGTTCTTGTCCGTTGGCGTTCCTGGTCCCCACCAGCTCACGGCCCAGAAGTTGATGCCGGCCTGCAGAGTTTGGGCGATATGGTCGGATATGATTTTGGGATCGTTGGAGCTGTAGTGGCCCAGTTTGGGGGTTTGTGCGGGGACCAGGTGTTCTCGCATGACGTGCCGCCAGTTGGTGGAGGGGCTGTACCATGGGTAATAGTAGGTGCCCACCACTGGTTGAGTGGTGTCTGGGGCTGCTTGTGAGCTTGGGGTCACCAGCCATGCGAGCGTGATCATGGTCGCGAGCAGTGTGGTGCCAAGAGTCAAAGCTGGGTGATTACCGTTTGTTCGTTTCATGTGTGTTTGTTTGTGGAGTGCTTACGTCAGGTGCGTCCGTACTTGCCGAACAGGCCATCGACTTTGCGGGTGGATGTTGGATCTGCCGCGATCCAGGATTGGTTGTCATGCAGTTCGAACAGATCTTCGAGGGGTAGGCTGCCTTCATATCCGCATCGGAACCAACGGATACCGAGGTAGCGGGTTGCCTCGATCGTTTCGTGCAGGCTTTGACCTCTGCGGGAAATGGATGAGTTGACTCCCGGGCTGTTGAGAAACCTCGAGGCGGGCACGGCTTGTGCTGGTGCAGCTTTCAGGTTGGTGAGCAGAGGAACCAGCCACGTTGTGGCTAGAAGAGCAATGAACCTGACCGGACGAAACGTGGTACACCACAGTCTGGTTCCACGGGGAGCGATCATGTGGGCAACACAGTGCCGCCGTGCTTGGGATGCGGCAAGCTGGGAGTTCCGGGTTATGGCGAGGCTTGGGGCACGTGGCGTTGGGTTGACGTGGGGGCGTGGTGGGATGAGAGTTCGGCTGTGATGTCCCCCGATATTTCATCCAAGCATCCCTTCTCCGTTGTTGATTCCCGGGCAAACCGTGTGGGTTATCCGGGGGGGCGGGTTTCTATGGTGCGGGCAGCAATCTGTTTCGTATTGATGGTGGTTGCGATGGGGTGGGCGGAGGAGTCGGCTGCGCGCTGGTCGTGGCAGGAGCCGCACGCGACGGTCCTTCCTACTGGCGATCTGGAATGGGCGCCTCGTCCGTTTCAGTTTCAGCCTGGAGATTCGGTTCGGTACATTGATTTTGATCAGGGTTCGGATGCGGCGGACGGTTTGACCCGCGAGACACCATGGAAGCATCATCCTTGGGATCCCGAAGCATCCGGCGAGGCTCGGCGCTGCAGTGGGGTGCACACGTATGTTTTCAAGCAGGGTGTGGTTTATCGTGGACAATTGGAGGCGGCGGAGTCGGGGCGGCCGGGGGCGTCGATTATTCTGACACGTGATCCTTCGTGGGGTGTGGGGGATGCTGTATTGAGCGGTGCGGAGATTGTGAAGGGTTGGAGACTGGGGGCTGATCACAAGTCAATTCCCGATGCGAGCAAGGTTTGGTATGTGGATCTCGACTGGGTGCCGCGCAACGTGTGGATGGTTGGTGGTGAGGCCGGAGTCAGCCGGGTGCATTTGGCGCGGACGCCGAATTGGGAGATCAGTGATCCGGATGATGTTCAGAGCGAGTGGTGGATGTGGACGAACCCGGCCAAGCCCTTTGACAATTATGCGGAGATCAACGGGCAGAAGCGGCACATGGCCTTTGACCCGAAGCACATTAATGGTCAGCGACCGCAGGATTATTACGAGGACGCGATTGTGTGGACGACCAAGGGTTGGGTGATGGGCACGCCGTATCCTGCGCGGGTATTGGCGGTGGACCGGGACAATGGTTCCCTGGTGTTTCCGGGTCAGTGGGGGGGAGGTCCGTCCTATAAGATTATTCGTGGATGCCGCTACTATCTGGAGGACAAGCCGCACTACCTCGACAGTGCGGGTGAGTTCTGGTTTGACCGCAAGGGTGAGCGCGGACGGTTGTATTTGAGACTGCCGGGGGATGCAGATCCCAATACTTCAAGAGTGGAGGTAGCTCGCCGGATTCGTGTGATTGACAGCCGGAGGCTGAGTCATGTTCGGGTTAGTGGGCTGACCTTTCGGTTTACGAATGTCTATCGCAATCCGGTGGCGGCGCCCTACTGGGTTTCGAGGGAGAACATTGATGTCGAGCCGGCGTGTGTGCGTTTGCTGGGGAGCGGTTCCGGCCTCGAGGTCACGCACTGCCGATTCGAGCATGTGCATCGCGGTGTGCGGATGAAGGCCATGGGGGCTGAGGACGTGATTGATGGGGTGGTGGTGGAGGATTGTGCGTTTGTGGACACGGACCATGGCGGGGTGGAGCTGGAGGATGGCACTGTGTATAGCGCGTTGCAGCCGCCGATGGGGCGGATGCTGGATGTGGCTGTGCGGAGGAGTTTATTTGAGCGGGTTGGGCTCAGGCCTGACTTGTTTGGGCAGGGTGAAGCGTTGGTGGTCTCCTACGCGGAGACCGTTGAAGTTGCCGGCAACATCTTCAAGCGGGTTTATGCGCAGGGGGTAGACGTGCACGGGTCGAAGCAGAGTCGTGCTGCGACGCACCGTCCATTTACCAGGATTCTCATCCACCACAATCGAGCGGTGGACACGATGTTGAACACGGATGATTTTGGGGGGATTGAGACCTGGCAGGGTGGTCCGGCTTATGTTTACGGGAATGTCTCGGGTAATCCTGGAGGGTATCGCCATTGGGATCATGTGCTGAGTCCGGACACCGAGGATCGTTTTGGTCATGCCTACTACATGGACGGGGCTTTCAAGAACTACTACTTCAACAACATTGCGTGGGGTAAGTCCAAGGGGCCGGCCGGGCGTTTGGCCAATACATCGGCGTTCCAGCAGATCATCAGCTACGAGAACTCGATCTTTAACAACACCGTCTACAACTTCGTGCGGGGATCACGTCGTCAGGCGCCGCAGGCCGGGCGGGACAAATTCCTGGGGAACATATGGGAGGGCATGGGTTTGAGGGTGTTTCGGGATGCTGATCCTGCGAAGACTGCTGCCTCGGGCAACGAGGCGGATGCCGGTCCGAGCCGGAACGCGTTTGCGATCGAGACCGATGCCTATGCGCGGAATGCATTTTATGATACGGGCGGCACCTTTGGGGTATTTGAACCTACGGGTCGATGGCTTGCGACGTTTAAGGATTTCCAGCGTGCGCTCGCCTCGTATCAACCCATGGCCTCATCGGTGGGTGAGGTTTCAGGAAAGTCATTGCTTGTGGATGCTGCGGCGCACGATTTCCGTCCGGTGAAGAACACGGTGGCGAGAGACATGGGCGCTCGCGTGTTTGTGCCGTGGAGTTTGTATGAGACCGTGGCCGAGTGGCATTTCTATCCCATACCTGCGACGCCCGACCGGATTCTGGACGAGCACTGGTGCATGCCTTCGTATTTCACCACGCGGGACAACTACTATCGATTTCCCAGCTATCCCTTGCGGACCGTGAACATGGGGTTGGGGGATTTTGTATCGGGTCCGTTGGAGAATTGGACGACGGGGGCCTTGCGGTTTAGCGGTCGGGATCAATACGCTGTGTTGACTCAGGAGCAGATTGAGAGGGGTGTTGTTTTGGAGGTGGGTTCGGGTGCTTCGGCCATTCGGAAGAACATTGAGGGGGAAGAACTGGTGAACCCGCAGATTCATCGGTCGAACTTTTTGGTGGAAGCGGTCTTCAAGGCGAATGCAGGTGCGCTGCCGGCGGTTCTGGTTCAAAAGCTTGACCGGCATGGATGGGCGCTAAGGCTGGCGGAGTCCGGTTGTGTGTCGTTCCTGCTTAAGTCCGGATCCTTGGAGCGTGTTATCTTGAGCACGTCAGATCTGCGTGATGGTGAGTGGCATCATGTCATCGCTGAGTGCGATCGGACGGCGGAGTTAATCCGGGTTTACGTGGATGGGCGGTTGGCTGCGGAGGGTGTGGGTTTTGGCGGGGATGTCAGCCTGAACAACCCGGCAGATCTTTATGTGGGCGGTACGCCTGACGGGATGGGGTTTGCTGGGGAGGTGGAATTTGTGCGGTTGGCGCGGGGGACTTTGGCTGATGCGAAAACGAGCATCGAGGAGCTCTACGCTTGGGAATTCGACGGGCCGTTCTTGAATGATTTCATGGGCCGGCGGCGTCCACCTGAGGGTGGTTACGCCGGGGCTATCGCGGAGTAGCTTGAGGGATTAGTTTGATCCGTCTTGCAGACCGGCCTCGAGGGCGTTGCGCCAGGCTGTGCCCAAATCCGTCAGCGACATTCCGGTATGGTCCTGCCACAAGCTTTCGGAATAACGCCCTTCACGGGCTGCCGCGTTTAGTTTTGTAACGATGTTCGCATCGTGGTTTCGCGTGACCCAGTCGAGGAAATTACCGGTGATGCGGTAGCTGGCATCGTGGCGTGCCCGGTTCAGGTTGCGGCGGGTGATCTCTGCTCCCTTTGTTTCGGGCTCATAGAGGAACCAGCGGATGTAGTCTGCGATGCCCTCGACCAGCCAGCCTGGGGTGCGGGTGGCGTTTGGGTTGCTGCGTCTTGCCCGGCCGTAGCTTTGGACTACATGGACCAGTTCATGGACTACTGAGCCGCGGGCTTCGCGATTCAGTTCGCCGCGAAACCATTGGGTATTGAGGTTGACGCGGTTGCCGCCGGCTGAAGCGGGTGTGCCTCCCATATCGCTCCGGAAGCGCAGCTGGACTTCGGCAGGGGCCGCATAGCCATCGCTGGGCAGCAGCGTGACGAGCTTGGGATACCATTCCTGGATTACGGGCTGGAGCTTGTCCTTCGCCCAGTCTGCGAGGTCGGGTGCATCCGTGGCATCGATGACGAAGCGGTATTTTCCGGAGTCAGCATCGAAGTGGATTTGGATGAGTTCGCCCCTGCCGGTATCGGCCGGCTGCAGTTCCGGGCCGCCGACTTCGACGATGTCGATTTCACTGATGAACGTATTGCCGAAGGGGTCGCGTGTTTCGGTGGGGAGGACATCGAAAAGGAGGTGGCGGAAAATGCCAAGCGATTCGCCTGACTGGGGGGCGATACGAACGGCATGAGCTCCGCCGGGTTCGCGGACGGGCGGGGGCACAGTATTGACGGAGGCCAGGCGCAGCCATCCGCAGGAGGTTGGATCTGTCCCGCGTTTGGGCGAGGGATTGAAGTTCGCTGCTTCTGCGGTGGCCGTGTAGACCGTATACACCTGAGGGGCGCGGGTGTTGGCATGCCATGAATAGGTATGGATGGCTGCGGTGTTCACATTGCGACCGAGATCGAGATGCAGGCGTCCGCCGTCAGTGCCGGCCTGGAAGAACAGGTTTGCCCGGGGGTGATCCTGGTTGTCGGGAATCCGTCCGTCGGTCAGCACTGCCAGGCCGCCGCCATTGGGATCGAGTTGCCCGTCGACCACCTCAAACAGGAGGCCCTGGGCGGCGTCGTTGGCTGCGGGCGATGGCAGGCTGGGGAACGTGAAGTCTGTGGCGTCAGTCTGGTGATCTACTTCCACACGCGAAGCAGCCGTGCAGGTGAGTGTGCAGGAGAGTAGGCAGGCGAGGGTGATTGAGGCGGGGGAGGAGGTTTTTGGGGAGGGGTGGTTCATGCGCGTTTGAGTTTCGGGTGCCATGGGTTGTTGGCAAGCCTGCAGAAGAGGGTCGAGGTCTTGGAAGGCAGAATGGAGTTACACGGATTCGTGTAATTCGGGGGCGGCGAGCGGTTTGGTTTGCTTTGGGGGTCAGGTGGTGGGCAGGAGGCTGGTGGCTTTGCGGAGGGCGACGATTGTGCTGGCGCAGGCGGGGTTGTTATCGAGCTGGTTGAGGGGTTGGTTGAAGGGTTCGGCGCGGACGGGGCCGGAGTAGTTGAGTTGGACGAGGGTGGTGAGGAAGGCTTGGACGTTGATGACACCGGTGGCTGCGGGGAGTTCGCGTTCGTTGTCTTTTTGTTGGTTTTTGTCGATGCCTGCGGGGGCGTCGTTGAGGTCGACGGCGATGATGTCGTTGTCGGTGAGGTTCCGGGCGAGGTCTTTGGCGGAGTCACCGGCTTGCCACCAGTGCCAGCTATCGAGGACGAGGCCGACGTTGCCGGTGTTGATGGCGTGAATGAGGTCGAGAGTTTCGGCGAGAGTATGGAGGAAGGGGTAGCGGTTGCGGATGAGGGAGGTATGGGTACCGACGTATTCGAGGCCGAGGCGGAGGTTATGGTCGTGGAGGATGGTGGCGATGGCGCGCAATCTATTGGCGTGCAGTTCGAAGTTTTTGAGGTAAGTCAGGTTGTTGCTACCGGGGCTGATCCAGGTATTGACGCGGGACACGCCGGCTTGTTGGAGGGCGGCGGCTGTTTCGGGGAATGATTTCAGGTCGGATTGGAAGCGGGTTTCATCGGCGCGGAAATCGACGGTGAGTCCGGCGGAGCCCCAGGTGAGGTTTTTGGATTTGAGATCCTCGGACATCTGCTGGCGTGAGTTGGCGTTTGACTGGGTGATGGCGGAGGCCATGGGTTCGACGGATTCGAAGCCGTGCTGGTGGGCGAGAGTGATGGCTTCCTGTTGGTTGGCGCGGACGCCGATGGCGCCGGGGTTGAGGCAGAGCGTGAACTTCCGTTTTGCGGTGTTGTTCTGGGCGTGGCTGGGACCCGGCGGCCTTTTGGGGGAAAGGCCAGCGCGGGTTGGAGGCGGGTGGATTCGGATTCCCTTTGCAGCGGGGGGTGGAGGGCGTTTAATTGCTGTGATTTATCCCTGACGTTCGTGGGGGCGGTTTGGATTTAACCCGGAGAAGAGCACATGAAGCAGCGAAGCATGGGGTGGGGATGGTGTTTATTGGTGGCGCAGTTTGTGGTGGTTGAGGGGATGTGGGGTGCGCCGGTGGTGACGGGGTTTACCCCGGGGACCGGGGTTCCCGGGGTTCAGGTGACGGTGCAGGGTTCCGGGTTTACTGGTGCGACGAAGGTGCAGTTCAACAACACTGCGGCGGATTTCAGGGTGGTTTCTGCGAGTCAGCTGGTGGCGACCTTGCCGGTGGAGGCGACAGTGGGACCCGTGCGGGTGTTTGTTGATGGGGTGGCAGGGGACAGTGGGTTGAAGCATTTTTTACCTTCGCCGAGGTTGACGGGGATGACACCCGGGCGTGGGGCGGTGGGGACGACTGTGGTGTTGGAGGGGAGCAATTTTGCGGGTGTCAGCGAGGTTCGTTTTGGTGAGGAGACGGCGGTGTTTAGCGTGCCGGCTTCTGATCAGATTCGGGTGGCGGTGCCTGCGGGTTTGAGTTTGACGAATCCGGTTCCGGTGACCGTGACCACGTTGGCGGGGAGCGTTGTTTCGGAGGGATTATTTACCCTGACGGGGCCGGCTCCCATTGTGGATTCATTTGAGCCGGTTTTTGGTGCACCGGGGACTTCTGTAGCTATTTACGGGGCCAACTTTACGAACGTGACGGGGGTGACCTTTGGCGGGGTAGCGGCTGCGAGTTTTAGTGCGCCGACGCCGGCGCGGCTGAATGTGGTGGTGCCGGCGGGTGCGGTGACGGGGTCTTTGCGCGTGACGACTGGCGGGGGTGTGGTGACTTCTGCGGGGTCGTTTCAAGTGACGCTGCTTCCGGTGATCACGAATTTCTTTCCGGTGATGGGGAAGCCTGGCACTGCTGTGACCTTGGAGGGGGTGAACTTCACCGGGGTGAAGAACGTGTGGTTTGGGGGTGTGCAGGTGACGGGATGGGGGACACCGGCGCCGGGGCAGATTACGACCACTGTTCCGCAGGGGGCGGTGACATCGAAGTTGACCGTGCAGAACACGGCGGGCAACGGGCAGAGCGCGGTGGATTTTGTGGTGCCGGTGGCGCCGGTCATTCTGGAGGTGTTGCCTTTGGAGGGGCAGGTGGGGGTAACGAGCGTATACATTTCGGGATTTAACCTGGTGGGGTCGACCTTGTGGTTCAACGGGGTGCAGGCGGCCTATACGCCATCAACGCAGGTGCCTGAGGGGATTCGGGCAACTGTGCCATTCGGAGCGACGACCGGGCCTTTGAGCATGACGAATGCGGCTGGAGGTTTTGTGACTGCGGGGGATTTTTCTGTGTATGGGGATGATCCGTTTGTTCGCGGGTTTGAGCCGGCTTTTGCTCCGCGTGGGGCGGAGGTGCGGATACGGGGGGGCAATTTTTATCCGCCGGTGAGTGTGAAGTTTGACGGTGTTTTGGCTCCCGGGGCGGCGGCGGTGGCGCCGGGGGAGATTGTTGTGACTGTGCCGGCGGCGGCGACGTCAGGTTTGGTGGAGGTGGTGACTCCGAATGGGACGGCATTGAGCGAGGAGGTTTTTCATGTGCCGCCGAGGCTGGGTTCACTGGTGCCTGCGAGTGGTGCTGAGGGGGCGCAGGTACGGCTGCAGGGAGTGAATCTGGGGCAGGCGGTGTCGGTGGACTTTGGTGGTGTATCTGCGGTGTTTGAGCCCGAGAATCCGGATTTGGGGGAGGTGTTGGTGGCTGTGGTGCCTGCGGGTGTGGTGACGGGCAAGCCGGTGCGGGTGGTGACGCCGGGTGGGGTTGTGATTAGTGAGCAGGTATTTGGGGTGTTGCCGAAGATCACGGTAATGGAGCCCGGGTTGGGGCCGGTGGGGACACCGGTTGTATTGAGGGGGACGAGTTTTGTGGGGGTGGGAGGGGTGAGTTTTAACGGGCGGGCTGCGGGTTTTACGGTGGTATCGACGAGCGAGATTCATACGGCGGTTCCATTGTCGGTGGGTGTGGGGCCGGGGAATGTGGTGGTGGCGACGACTCAGGGGAATGCGCAGGGGCCGGTGCCGTTTTATATTACGAGCAGTACTGATTTGCAGTTGGCGGGTGGGCCAACCGGTGTGTTGCTGGAGCCGGGAGAGGAGGTGCAGTTCAGCTACAGTCTGCTGAATCGGGGGAGTTCGCCTGCTACAGGTGTGACGGTTGTTGAGACCGTTCCTGTCGGGTTTGAGATCTTATCGGCGGAGTCCTCGATAGGTAGCTGGGAAGTTACGGGCGGGCAGGTTTTATTTGATGTGGGGGTTTTGACCAATGGCGTGGGGGCGACTATGAGCACGACCGCGAGAGCGGTGAGCGTGGGTGGGTGGACGAACCACGTGCTGGCGGTGGCGTCGATGGCTGAGCCCGACTGGGATCCTTCGAACCATCGGGTGGTGGCGTCGCTGGTGGTGACCGACGATGCGGCGCTTGAGCTGGGGGTGCGTGCGGTGGGCGGGGAGGAGTTGGCTGTGGTTTTGGAATGGCCGGCTTCGGGGGTGCCGCTGGTGCTTGAGACTACCGGTGGTTTGGGAGATGGGCCGGTTTGGGGGCCTGTGGGGGAGATTCCGGTTTTGAGCGGGGGGGTCTATCGAGTGACGAATCGCGTGGAGGGTGGGTCGGGGTATTATCGGTTGCGGTTGATTGCGCCTTGAGTCGGAGGGTGGCACGGACTGATTGCCGGTGGTGGATGCTCGCGCCGGAGGCGCGTTTCGACACCGATTTGGATTTCGTTGGCGATGTGGTGGGGTTGGAGATTGTGCGTTTATTTGGGCCAGAGGTAGTAGGTATAGGCTGCGTAGGTGGAGAGGAGGACGCAGCCTTCCCAGCGTCGGAGGGAGTAGCCTGTCCAGGCGAGGGGGAGGAGGATAGCGGAGATGAAGACCATGATGAGGACTTCTGTTTGGCCGAGGTCTGGGGCGAGGAGGGGGCCGGCGATGGTGCCGGAGGTGCCGATGATGGCGAGCAGGTTATAGATATTGGAGCCGACGATATTGCCGATGGCGATATCGGTTTGTTTGCGGCAGGCGGCGATGACTGAGGCGGCGAGTTCGGGGAGGCCGGTTCCGGCGGCGACGATGGTGAGGCCGATGATGGCTTCGCTGAGTCCCCAGGCACGGGCGAGTTGGGCGGCGCCGAGGATGAAGAGGCGGGAGCCTAGAGTGAGGGCGGCGAGGCCGACGAGGATGAGTCCGGCATCGCGGGTCCATTTGTCTGCGGGAGATGGGAGGTTATCCTTGAACTCGTTTTGTGTGGAGGGGGTGATTTTGGTGCGTGCGAGGAGGACGTGGAGGGTGGTGTAGGCGAGGACGCCGGCGAGGAGCGTGAGGGCTTCGGGTTGGGAGATCGTGTGGTCTTGGAAGAAGAGCAGGAAGAGGAGGGAGCTGCCGAGGAGGATGGGGGTATCGAGTTTGACCAATTGGGATTGGACTTGAAGCGGGGTGATGATGGCGCTGAGGCCGAGCACGAGGCCGACGTTGAAGACATTGGATCCGACGGCGTTACCGAGGGCGAGGCTTCCCTGGCCTTGCCAGGCGGCCATGGAGCTGACGACGAGCTCGGGAGCGCTGGTGCCGTAGGCGACGACCGTGAGGCCGACCATCAGTGGGGAGAGGCCGAGTTTTTGTGCGAGGGACGCGGATCCCTTGACCAGCCATTCGGCGCCGAAGTACAAGCTCAGGAGGCCGCTGATCAGGTAGAGCGCAGTGAGCATGGTATGGGTGTGAGCGTAATGCGGGCGGGGTTTGGGATCAAATCTTGTGAGGAATACATGATGGACGAGTTACGAGGTGTGGTTGGGGTGGAGCATCGGACCTTTACCGGGGTGGATGCTTTGGTGCGGGAGGTGGCGGGGCAGTGGGTGGACTGGGTGGCGAGTGGGGGAGGGGGCAGTGTGGCGTTATCCGGGGGGCGGGTTGCTGCGCAGTTTTTTCGGGCGACGGTAGAGGCGGTGCGGGCGCGTGGGGTGGTTTGGGCGGGGTGGGATTGTTTTTGGGCTGACGAGCGGTGTGTGCCGCCGGGGGATGAGCAGAGCAATTATTTTGAGGCGGAGCGGAGTTTGTTACGGCCTTTGGGTTGGGAGGCGGCGCGTGTGCATCGCGTGCGGGGGGAGGTGGAACCGGATTTGGCGGCGAGCGAGAGTGAGTTAGCGTTAAAAAGCGTGGTAGGGGAGGGCGGGGTTTTGGATCTGGTGATATTGGGGATGGGGGAGGATGGGCATGTGGCATCGTTATTTCCGGGGCAGGCTTTTGGGGTGGAGGAGGGGGGCTTGTATCGGGCGGTGGTGGGGCCGAAGCCGCCGCCGAGGCGTGTCACATTAACGTTACCGGTTTTATTACGAGCGAGGCAGGTTTGGGTGATGGTTACGGGTGAGGGTAAGCGGGAGGTTTTGGATCGGGCGTTGAGGGGGGATGAGGGTTTGCCTTTGGGGCGGGTTTTACGTGGGCGGACGGTCACTCAAGTCTTTTCCTGTGTGGGGGTTGCGTAGGTGAAAAAAATTTTGAACGAGATGGGAGCGGGGTGGTCGAACTCTATGCATAGTTTGGTGGGAGCTGTCCGAGATGGGTTGGCAGAGAGGTCCTGTCAGTAGCGAGGTCGGATAGCGGAACGATGGTTGACTTGCTACTGTCCTCAGCGCTGGGTGTGAGCGCAGAGACCTCAGCACCATTGCAGGAGCCGGTATGGGCCGGCTCCTGTTTTTTGTACATTTTTGGGGTCGAGCAAAAGGCTCGCATGCGTGGAGGGCTTGGGGTAGTTTTCGCGCCGGTTTATTCGAAGAGTTCCGATTGCGGGTGGTTGTGGAAGGGGGATTCTTCGTACCTATGACCCATGAAGCACTATCTGGAATTTGAGAAGCCGATTGCGGAACTACAGAGCAAGTTGGAGGAGTTGCGACGTCATCGGGATGAGCATGCTCTGGACGTAAGTTTTGAGGAGGAGATCTCGAGGATTGAGGTCAAGATTGAGGAGACCCGTCGTCAGATTTTCACGAACTTGACGCCGTGGCAGCGGATTCAGCTGGCGCGGCATCCGCGGAGGCCGTTTACGTTGGATTATTTGCGGCTGGCGTTCAGGGGGTTTTCGGAGCTGCACGGTGATCGTTTATATGCTGATGACCGGGCGATTGTGGGTGGGTTGGCTGAGTTGGAGGGGCACAAAGTGATGGTGATTGGGACTCAGAAGGGGCGGGAGACGAAGGAGAACATCCTGAGGAATTTTGGGTCGGCGCATCCGGAGGGGTATCGGAAGGCGCTTCGGCTGATGCAGATGGCGGACAAGTTTGGTTTGCCGATCATTACGTTGATTGACACGGCGGGGGCGTATCCGGGTGTGGGGGCGGAGGAGCGGCACATTGCTGAGGCGATTGCGGTGAATTTGCGGGAGATGATGTTACTGGAGGTTCCGATTGTGGCTGCGGTGATTGGCGAGGGGGGATCTGGCGGGGCGTTGGGGATTGGGGTAGCGGACCGGGTATTGATTTTGGAGAACTCGTATTATTCCGTGATTAGTCCGGAGGGTTGTGCGGCGATTTTGTGGAAGGAGCGGAGTGCGGCGGCGCAGGCTGCGGAGGCTTTGAAGATTACGGCGCGGCAGCTGCGGGAGTTGGGTTTAGTGGATGATGTGATTGGCGAGCCATTGGGTGGTGCGCACAACTCTGAGGCTGAGGCGGCGGAGGCGTTGAAGTCGGGGTTACTGAAGCATTTGGAGGAGCTGAAGACGTTGTCGGCGGCGGAGCGGTTGAAGCGGCGTTACGGGAAGTTTCGGGCTTACGGGCATTTTATTGAGGAGGCGCAGGCTGGGGCGGTTGGGGCTGGCGCGGTTAAGGCTAAACCGGCGGCGAAGTCGGGGTCGAAGCGTTCTGCGAAGAGCAAGGCGTGAGGAGTTTCCTGCGGACGCCGCCCAGGGTTTACTGGGTTTGGGAGCAATCGTGGAAGAGTCGCTGCCAGGCGGAGGGGCGTGGCAGGCGCCATAGTGTGAGGCGGATGATCTTATAGACTTCGCTGCGTTGGATACGGATGCGGTGTGTGGGGTCGAGGATGGTGTTGCGTGACAGTTTTTGCAGGGTGGAGGCGCCGATGAGAATGGGCCAGGCGCAGGCGAGGCGCAGGCGGATGGGGGAGTGTGGCAGGTTACAGGTATAGCGCCAGCCGGCGGTGAGGTGGTCTTGTGCTTGTGCGACGAGGTTTTGGTAGAGGGGTCTGAGGGTGGTTTCGTTTTTTGGGTTGAGGAGGTCCTGCGGTTGGAGCGGGAGTTTGGCGAGTTCCTGGTGTGGCAGGTAGCAGCGGCCTTGTTGGAGGTCGGCGGGGAGATCACGGAGGATATTGACGAGCTGGAGACCTTTTCCGAAGCGGATGCCGTCCTTGATCATGGAGGGGAGGTCCAGGCTGGAGTGGGGGTAGAGTTTTCTGGAGCAGACGCGGGTCCAGAACTGGCCTACGCAACCGGCTACGCGCCAAGTGTAGTCATCGAGTTCCTCGAGGCTTTCGAGGGCGTGAACTTGGCCGGGTTGGAGGTGTTGGAAGCGTTGGAGGTCGAGGGTTTGGCCGCTGGTGATGATTTCGAGCACCTCCTGGATGTCGCGGGTGTCGTCGGGTGGGGTTTGGTGGAGGGCGGTGAGGGCTTCGTGGATGCGGGAGAGGAGTTCTTTTTCAGCGGGGTTGGCTTGGTTGGCTGCGAGTTGGCCGAAGTTGGGTCCGTGGTTTTGAGGGGAAGGGTTGAGGATATGGTGGCGCAGTTGATCGAGGGCGTGGAGGCGTTGGTTGACGGGGATGATGGACGTATCGGCGATGGTATCGGTGGCGCGGGCGAGGAGGTAGGCGAGGCTGATGGGTTGTCGGACTGGTTGGGGGAGGATACGGAGAGTGAGGTAGAACGAGCGTGAGACTTGTTTGAGGAGTCCGGTGAGGAGGGGGGTAGGGGGATGGGATGGGGGGGGCGAGCCGCTCATGGTGCTGGCGCCGGGGTGGGGTTGGTTATTGGGGGGGATACTATTTGGAGGAGAGTTTTTTCTGCCAGCTTTGGATTTGGCGTTGGACCTCTTTGGTTCCGGGCGATCCGGTTTGCTGGCGTTTGGACATGGCGCGGCGGAGGTCGAAGAGGTTGAGGCAATCTGCGGGGAAGTCGGGATGGACGCTGCGGTAATCTTCGAGCGTGAGCTGGTTCAGGGGTTTGCCGAGTTCCTCGGCTTTGGCGACGACGGCACCGATGATGTGGTGGGCTTGTCTGAAGGGGATGTTATGGAGCACGAGGGCATCGGCGAGGTCGGTGGCGAGGAGGGCGGGGTCACTGGCGGCTTGTTGGCAGATGGGGGTATTGATGCGGGTGGTTGCGACCATGGCGGTGAGGAGCCGGGTTGTGGCGCGGACAGTGTCGGCACTATCGAAGAGGCGTTCCTTATCCTCTTGGAGGTCTCGGTTATAGGTCATGGGCAAGCCTTTGAGGAGGGTGAGGAGGGCGGTGAGGTTGCCGATAGTGCGGGCGGATTTGCCGCGGCTGAGTTCAGCGACGTCGGGATTTTTCTTTTGGGGCATGAGGGAGGAGCCGGTGGTGTAGGCATCGCTGAGCCGGACGAAGTTGAACTCGCTGGAGGCCCAGAGCACGTAGTCTTCGGCGAGGCGGGAGAGGTGGACGGCGAGGAGGGCGGCGGAGCTACAGAACTCGATGGCGAAGTCGCGGTCGCTGACGGCGTCCATGCTGTTTTGGGAGATGCGGGGCCGGCCCTTGGCATCGATGAAACCGAGGTGTTTGGCGACTGATTCGCGGTTGAGGGGGAGAGTGGAGCCGGCGAGGGCGCCGCTGCCGAGGGGGAGGACGCGGGTGCGGTGGGCGGTATCTGCGAAGCGGCTGTGGTCGCGTTCGAGCATTTCGACGTAAGCGAGGAGGTGGTGGGCGAAGTAGACGGGTTGGGCGCGTTGGAGGTGGGTATAGCCGGGCAGGAGGGTATCGGAGTATTGGGCGGCGAGTTGGGTGAGGGCGGTTTGGAGGGCGCGGATTTCCTGCTGGAGCGATTGGATTTCCTCGAGGGTCCAGAGTCGCATATCGAGGGCGACCTGATCGTTGCGTGAGCGGCCGGTGTGGAGCTTGGCTCCGGCGGGGGTGCGGCGGGTGAGTTCCGCTTCGATATTCATGTGGACGTCCTCGAGTTCGATTTTCCATTCGAACTTGCCGGCGGCTATTTCGCGTCCGATGGCGTTGAGGTGTCGGGTAATGGATTTGACTTCGGTGGTTGTGAGGATGCCGATTTCGGAGAGCATGCGGGCGTGGGCGATGGAGCCGCGGATATCGTGGCTCCAGAGTCGCCAGTCGAAGGAGATGGATTCGCTGAACTGGGCGAGGTCGGCGGCGGGGCCGGAGGTGAAGCGGCCGCTTCGGGAGGTGGGGCGAGATTCTTTAGCCATCGTCAGGGGGATTTCTGCCCCAGAGGGGTGAGGGTTGTCACGTTTGTTCAGTGGGTTGCGTTCCGCGGTGGTGGGGCGCAGGGGGGCAGAGGGCAAAGCGCAGAGCGGGAAGCGCGGAGGGCGGAGGGCGGAGGGCGGAGGGCGGAGGGCGGAGGGCGGAGGGTGTCGGGTGTCGGGTGTCGGGGGTCGGGGGTCGGGGGTCGGGGGTCGGGGGTCGGGGGTAAAAAGAAGGAGGGCGGTGGAAAAGAAGAGATTGCCGTATCCACCACCCCCCTCAGCCCAGTTCCCAGCGTACCTCCCTTGGTCCGTTTCGAATGAGCGGGACCATCGTCCTCTGACGTTGCCCGTAGGGTCGTCAGCGACTGTGCGTTGTTAGGCACATACTGTGCCGAACTGTGCGGGTGCTGTGGAAAACGTCCTCATTAATGTGCAAGCCGCTCATAGTCAGCTATTTGCGTTTTTTTCGTTCAGTGGCTGATTAGGGTGGGGGGGGAGCTGGGGAGGTGTGTGCTGCGTGAATTTCACGCAGGAAGCGTGAAATTCACGCGCGCTTTAGAGTGGGTTAGGTGTCGGATTTGGGGGGGCGACGGTTGGCTTTTTTTTGGGACTGGCGGTTTTTGGCGGTGAGGATGCGTTCTTTGGCGGCGCGGCTACGGGGGCGGTTCTGGCGTCGGGTCTTTTCTTTGGAGCTGATGGCGGCGGCTTTTTCGGCGTCGCGGGAGGCTTGGATTTTGTCGAGGAGTCGGGTGAGTGCGAGAGTGCGGTTAGCGGCTTGGGTACGGGCGGTTTGGCATTTGACCTGGGTGCCGCTGGGGAGGTGGGTCAGCATGACACAAGTGGAGGTCTTATTTACGTTTTGGCCGCCGTGGCCACCGGAGCGGACGAAAGTTTCGCTGAGGTCATCGGGGTGGATTCCCATTTTTTTCATGCGTTGGGTGGTGGGGTCTGGGGGG